>NZ_JBEXIA010000023.1:0-111236 GCF_040608335.1 Micromonospora sp. NPDC005194
GTGCGCGCGGCCCGCCGGGCCGCGGCGCGTTCGCGGGCGGCCCGCTCCGCGGTGGCCTGCCGGGCGAGGGAGTCGGCCCGGCCGGCGATCGAGGAGACCCGCTCCTCGGCGGTACGCACGGCGAGCCGGACCTCCATCTCGTTCTGCCGGGCCTGCGGCACCATGGCGGCGAGCTGATCCCGCTCCTCGGTGGAGGGCTCGGCGTCGACCGGGGTCTCCTCGGCCAGCCGCAGCCGCTCCTCCAGCTCGTCGAGCGTGGCGAGATCCCGCTGCCGGGCCGCCTCGGCGCGGGCCCGGGACTCACCCAGCCGGTCGGTCTCCGCCTTGGCCGAGCGGGCGGCCGCGCCCAGCTCGGCGAGCCGGCGGGCGGCGGCGTTGCGGTGGCTCTCCGCTTCGCGCTTCTCGGCGGCGGCGTGCTGCACGGCCTCCTTGGCGGCGGCGACCTCGGCACGCGCCTCGACGAGCTGGTCGCGCAGCTCGGCGCCGGCCCGTTCGGCGGCGAGCCGATTGGTGCGGGCCTCCTCGACGGCCGCCTGCACCTCGATGTAGCTGGGCGCCTTGGCCGATCCGCCGGCCGCCGCGTACGCCCCGACCACGTCCCCGTCCGGGGTGACGGCCCGCAGCTCGGGGTTGCCGGCGACCAGCTCGGCCGCGGCGGCGAGGTCGTCGACGAGCGCCACGTCGCGCAGCGCCCGGTGCACCGCCGGACGAATGTCGGGCGTGCACTCCACCAGGTCGGGGGCCCAGCGGGCGCCGTCGGGCAGCTTCGGGCGCAGCGCGTCGGCCGAGCCCGTCATGCCGGGCCCCGCCGGGCTGCCGACCAGCAGGCCCGCGCGACCGGCGTCGGAGATCTTCAACAGCCGCATCGCCTCGACGGCCTCGTCCACCCCGCTGACGGCGACCGCGTCGGCGAGTCCCCCGAGCGCGGCGGCCAGCGCGGCCTCGTGCCCCGGCGCGACGGTGAGCAGCCCGGCGAGACTACCGAGCAGGCCGGGCACGTCGCCGGCGCGGGCGAGCAGCGCTCCCGCGCCGTCCTTGCGCCGCAGCCCCAGGGCGAGCGCCTCCTCGCGGGCCTTCCAGGTGGCGGCGTCCTTCTCGGCGGCCCGCTCGGCGTCGGTAAGCGACCGGACCGTTGCCTGCGCCCGGTCCTGGACGGCGACCGCCTCGGCGTGCCGGGCGTCCAGGTCGGCGTTGTCCCGGTCCGCCTCGGTGGACTGCGCGGCCACCGCGTCCAGGTCGGCCTGCGCCTGCTCGGCGCGGCCCAGCGCGTCGGCGTGCGCGACGGCGAGGCGTTCGATCTCCTCACCGGCGCTCGTGGTCCGGGCTCGTGCCGAGTTGACCTGGCCGGTGAGCCGGGCCATGCCCTCGCGCCGGTCGGCGATGGCCTTGGCGGCGGCCACCAGCTCCCGCTCGGCGGCGGCGAGCTGCCGTTCCAGCTCCTGGCGGTGCTCGACCGCCTCGGCCAGCCTGATCTGGTCGTCGGTGAGCGCCGCGCGCAGCTCCTCCTCCTGCTCACGGACGCGTTCCGCCTCGGCCTCCAGCTGGTCGGGGTCGCGGCCGGGCCGCTCGTCGTCGCCGGTGGCGCTGAGGTGCCGCAGCCGCTCGCGGGCCAGTTGCTCGATCGAGCGGAAGCGTTCCTGCAGGGCGGAGAGCTTGTACCAGGTGTCCTGCGCGGCGGCGAGCAGCGGCGCGTCCTCGGCGAGGGCGCCCTCCAACTCGCCGAGCCGGCCCTGCACCTCGGTGTGCTCGCCCTCGATCTGCTCGCGTCGCTCCCGCAACGCGGTCTCGTCGGCGATCTCCCGGTCGAGGGTGGTCCGCAGCGTGGCCAGGTCGTCAGCGAGCAGTCGCAACCGGGCGTCGCGCAGGTTGGCCTGGATGGTGGCGGCACGCCGGGCCACCTCCGCCTGCCGGCCCAGCGGCTTGAGCTGGCGGCGCAACTCGGCCGTGAGGTCGGTGAGCCGGTTGAGGTTCACCTGCATCGCGTCGAGCTTGCGCAGCGCCTTTTCCTTGCGCTTGCGGTGCTTGAGGACGCCGGCCGCCTCCTCGATGAACGCCCGGCGGTCCTCGGGCTTGGCGTGCAGCATGCCGTCGAGCCGGCCCTGACCGACGATGATGTGCATCTCCCGGCCGATGCCGGAGTCGGACAGCAGCTCCTGGATGTCGAGCAACCGGCAGGTGTTGCCGTTGATCTCGTACTCACTCTCGCCGGAGCGGAACATCCGGCGGGTGATGGAGACCTCGGTGTACTCGATGGGCAGCGCGCCGTCGGTGTTGTCGATGGTGAGGGTGACCTCGGCGCGACCCAGCGGCGCCCGGCCGGCGGTGCCGGCGAAGATGACGTCCTCCATCTTGCCGCCACGCAGGGCCTTGGCGCCCTGCTCGCCGAGGACCCAGGCGATGGCGTCGACGACGTTGGACTTGCCCGAGCCGTTCGGGCCCACCACACAGGTGATCCCCGGCTCCAGCTTCAACGTCGTGGCGGAGGCGAAGGATTTGAAGCCCTTCACCGTCAGGCTCTTGAGATACACCTACTCGATCCTCGTCCGGTGGCCGCCGTACCGTCGCCGGCTGCGCGGACCTGGGTGAACCCGCAGACTAACCCGATGGCGGGACCGACCCGGCACGCGACCCGCCCCGGGTGGTCCCGGCGGGCGGCGCGGACGGTGACCGCGGGCCGACCGCGCTGGTGTAACGGCAGGGCCGAGAAAGACAAACAACGCTCATGATCGGCCCGCCGCCCGGCTTGTTTCGGTGAAACTGTGCTGCGGTTATCACGGAGCCGGTTACAAGATCACAAATGGTCGGGCACGAAAGGTGCCGGACAGCGTTGCGCGCCGGCACAGAGGTGTCGGCGCGCATTTTTGCGGTGGTGCTGCGATTCAGTTTTCCGCCCCGAAGATCAGGTCAGCGCCGGCTCGGCGAGACGGAGCAGGTCGTCCGCTTCCGCCGCAGCCGCCGCGAGCCGATCATTGTCGGCACGCAGACGCGTGATCTCGAACTCCAGTGCCTGAACCCTGGCACGCAGTCGGGTGACCTCGTCGAGCAGACGCCGGTCGGGCGCTGCACCTACGTGGCCGTAGAGGGCCTTCGCCATGCTGACTCCTTGATATGCGCTGCCGGAAAGGCCGGCCAACGCGCGCCCAATTTTGTACGCGGCTGTCATTCCAGGTGTATCTGGGCATGACCGGGCGCGACTGGCGACACCTATATATTGAGCCGCAAACCCCTCCTCCGTCAAGTTCTCGCAGGCCGTAGATCATCTCCACGTCGACCTGTCCACTTGTCGGGGGGCTGCCGCAAGGCACGGACACGCTCTGTCCGGACTCCTTTACTGTACGCCGGGATTCGGGGAAGTCAGCGCCTGGACGTCCGACTTCCTCTTAACTCTTCCTTAGCCACGTTGCCGCAGGTCGCGGGCGAGTCGTAGCGTCACCCCGGCCCGCAACCGACCCCGTGGAGGCAGAGCCGTGTACGGCTGGACCGACCCGATGGACCCGAACGGCGCCCCCCGGCGCGCCGAGCGGCCGACCGACGAGCCGGACTGGCTGCGCGACCGTCCGGAGCCCCGCTCGACCTACCTGTTCGGCGACGACCCCGACCAGCCCGGCGACGAGTGGCACCGCGCGGAGCCCACCGCCCGCTGGCAGCCCGCGCCCGTGGAGGCACCGACCACCGAATGGCCGGGCCTCGGACGAGGTGAGGAAGCGACCGGCGGCTGGCACGACGACGCCCGGCCCACCGAGGTCAGCGACGGCTGGCGTACCGAGTCCGACGCGGAGACCACCGGCGGCTGGAGCACGGAGGCCGCCGGCAACGGACGGACCGGCAGCGGACGGCACCGCTCACCCCGGCGCTGGCGTCGTCCGCTGATGATCGGCGGCGCCGCCGCGGCAGCCACCCTCGTGGTGAGCGTCGGCGTCGGCGCGCTCGCGATGCCCGGCGGGAACGGCCCGACCGACGAGCCGGCAGGTGACGCCCTGGTCGCCCCCTCCCCGACCAGCTCGCCCAGCCCGGCACGGCCGAGCCCGTCGCCGAGCAAGGTGGTCAAGCCCACCCCGGCCGCGTCGCGGACCACCGCCACGTCCCGGCGCAGCGCCGAGCGCAGCAAGGCCCCGAGCAGCACCAGCGGCTCCGGAGGCGGCAGCGGCACCGTCAGCGCCCAGGCCCAGGAGGTGGTGGACCTGGTCAACGCCGAGCGGGCCAAGGCCGGCTGCAAGGCGCTGAGCGTCGACGACAAGCTGATGACCGCCGCGCAGCGGCACAGCCAGGACCAGGCCGACCACCAGAACATGTCGCACACCGGCAGCGACGGCAGCAACACCGGCGTCCGGCTGGGCCGCGTCGGCTACGCCTGGCGCACCTACGGCGAGAACGTGGCGTGGAACCAGAAGACGCCGGCCGCCGTGATGGACGCCTGGATGAACAGCTCGGGGCACCGGGCCAACATCCTCAACTGCGCGTTCACCGAGATCGGCGTCGGCATCGCCAGCAGCAACGGGCCGTACTGGACGCAGGTCTTCGCGGCGCCGCGCTGAGGGCGCGTCGCCCACGCCCCCGCGCTCGTTGGACCCGGTGAGGCACGCCGGACCGGACGTGGGGGCGGCGTGCCGGTGTGGGCGGCGACCAGCCGCCCAGGACCCGGGAGCTGCCGATGCGGATCCGGCTGCGGCGACGTGCCGTCGCACGCCCGCTGCGCAGGATCGTGTCGGCCGGTGTCGCGCTCATCCTGGTGGTGCCGGCGTACGGGTGCCGCCGCGAGCTGATCCCGCCGGGCGCGCCCACCCCGTGGCCGGCCACCCAGGCCCGTCACTGGCAGTGGCAGTGGCAACTCGACGGCCCGCTCGACCCGACGGTGGACGCCGACGTCTTCCTGCTCGACCCGGTGGCCACCACCGCCGCGCAGACGGCCGAACTACGCGCCCGTGACCGACGGCTGATCTGCCAGGTGCCCGTCGGCTCGCTGCGCTCGACCGACCCGGACGCCAGCCGGGTGCCCGCCGCCGTGCAGGGTGCGGCCGGCCCACAGCCCGGCAGCCGGTGGCTGGACGTACGGGGGTGGGACGCGTTGGAGCCGGTGCTGGCCGACCGGTTCCGGCTGTGCCGGGGCAAGGGCTTCGGCGCGGTCGCCCTCTCCGACGCCGACGGGTACGTCCACCGCAGCGGCTTCCCCCTCGGCTTCGACGACCAACTGCTGTTCAACCGCCGGCTGGCCCAGCTGGCCCGCACACTGGACCTCTCCCCCGGGCTGGTCAACGACGTGCCGCAGCTCGCGGCGCTGGCGCCGGACTTCGACTTCGTGGTCAACGAGGAGTGCGTCCGGCTGGACCAGTGCGCCAAGCTGCTGCCGTTCGTGGACGCGGGCAAGCCGGTCTTCCACGTCGAGTACACCGGGTCGACCGACGACTTCTGCGTCACCACGGTCGGCTACGGCTTCGCGTCGATACGCAAGGACCGGGCGTTGGACGCATGGCGGGAACCCTGCGCGCTGCCGTGACGCCCGATCGCGCTGGGGGTGCAGACGTCGGTGCCCCCGTCCGCGGTCGCGAACGGGGGCACCGACGTCGGTCTCAGCGAGGCCGCACGGTGTCGCCCGGACGGCACGTGCCGGGCCGCGAGTCGCGGCCCGGCACGAGAGACGACCGGCTACTCAGGAGACGGGCACCAGCTCCGGCGCGGGGGCCGGCGGGTCGGTGGGCGCGGGCGCCGGGCGTCGCCGCAGGAAGCGCGGGGCCCACCAGTTCGCGTCGCCGAGCATGGTCATCAGGGCGGGCAGCACCACTCCCCGGATGATCGTGGCGTCCAGCAGGATCGCCGCCGCCAGGCCGATGCCGAGCTGCTTCATGTCGATCGTGCTCAGCGTGGCGAAGATCGAGAACACCCCGACCATGACGATCGCCGCGCTGGTCACCACCCCGGCCGACGACGTGATGCCGTACGACACCGCGTCGCGGTTGGACATGCCGGCCCGGACCCCCTCGCGGATCCGGCTCACCACGAAGACGTGGTAGTCCATCGAGAGGCCGAAGAGCACCACGAACAGGAACAGCGGCAGCCAGGAGACGATCGCGCCCATCGAGGTGAAGCCGAGCAGCCCCTCGGCCCACTCCCCCTGAAAGACCAGGACCAGCAACCCGTACGCGGCGCCGGCGGAGAGCAGGTTCAACGCGATCGAGCTGGCCGCCACCACCACCGAACGGAAGGTGAAGGCCATGACCAGGAACGTGAGCACCAGCACAAAGCCCATCACCAGCGGCAGCTTGTCGCGGACGTGCGACGCGTAGTCCTCACTGTCGGCCACGCCCCCGCCGACCGCGTACTCGATCCCGGGGATCCCCCGCAGCTCGGCCGGGACCAGGTCGGCCCGCAGCTTCTCCAGCGACCGCACCGACCGGTCGTCCCGGCTGGCGTACGGGGTGGCGACGTCCAGCACCGACACCCGCCGGTCGGCCGACACCTTGATCTTCGGGCCGTCCGCCTCGGTGGGGGCGAACAACGGGTCACCGCCGGCGCGGGCGGCGAGGTCGGTGAGGGCCGCGTTGACCCGGTCGGCCTGCTCGGCCGGCGCCCGGACGGCCACCACGTGGCTGGTGCCGGTGCTCGGGAAAGCCGCGGTGAGCCGGTCGTACGCCTGCATGGCGGGCGTGGTGCGCGGCAGGTCCTCCATTCCGGGGAACTTCAGCTTCATGCCGAGCGCCGGCGCGGCCAGCGCGAGCAGCAGGCCGACCGAGATGACGAGCGTCGCCACCGGGGCGCGCAGCGCGGGCCGGAGCACCGCCGGCCAGAGCCGGGGCGTACGCGGCTCGCCGTGCCGGCCGGTGCGCGGCGCGGTCAGCCGCCAGAGCAGCGGCACCCGGGGCCGGTCGACCCAGCGGCCCAGCCTGGCCAGCAGGGCCGGCAGCACGGTCAGCGAGCCGGTCACCGCGACGGCGACCACCAGGATCGAGCCGACGGCCAGGGACGAGAAGACCACGTCGCCGGCGAGGAACAGCCCGGCCATCGCGATGATCACGGCGAAGCCGGAGACCACCACGGCGTGCCCGGAGGTCTCCGCGGCGATCTCCACCGCGTCCAGGCCGGAGCGGCCCTTGGCCCGTTCCTCCCGCTCCCGGCGGATGTAGAACAGCGAGTAGTCGACCCCCACCGCCATGCCGATCAGCAGGATCACCGGTGACGTGGTGTCCGTGGCCGGCACGAGGTGCGAGGCGAGGGTGGACAGGCCCATCGCGGCGGCGACCGAGGAGAGCGCCAGCAGCACCGGCACGCTGGCCGCGATCAACGCGCCGAACGCGATGATCAGGATGGCCAGGGTGACCGGCAGACTCAGCAGCTCGGCACGCTCGAAGTCCTTGCCCAGGGTGTCGTCGAGCGCCTGGCCGATCGACGGCCCGCCGACCTGCTCGACGCGGAGCTGCGGGTGCGCGCCCTGCACGGTGGCGGTGACGTCGCGCAGCGGCTGAACCCGGTCCGACGCCGTCTCCGGGTCGCCGGCCATGGTGATCGGCAGCAGCAGCGCGGAACCGTCGTGCGCGGTGATCGGCGGGCCAACCTCAGCGACCCCGGTGACCGTCCGCAGCCGGGCGGCCGCGTCGGCGGCGGCCGCCTTCGCCGCCGCCGGGTCCAGGGCGCCACCCCGGGAGGTGATCAGGACGTTGTCCACGGCCGGGTCGTCGAAGGCCCCGTCGTCCACGATGATGCTGGCCCGTCCGGCCTCGCCGATCGCCTGGTCCCCGCTGGTGGCCTCGGTGAGGCCGGCGGCGTTGCCGCCGACGAAACACACCGCCACGAACACGACCCACAACGCGATCGCCCGCCACGGATGCTCGGCGCTCCACCGCGCCATCCGCACGGTCACCGGTCTGTTGCCCATCTCGCGTCCCCCTGTCACGTCGACCCCCTGTCAACGGTGCTGACGTTAGGGGCGTGACGAGGCGGTCACATCGGGGCACGGCCCCCGTCCGCCCCGGAGTCGGTCCGTCGAGGGCGGCGGGCCCGCCGGACGGGCATCAACCCGCGATTCGGGCGTACGCCGGGGTGTGGCCCGGAGCGTCCGGCCGCGACCCGCCGGTGCCGACCCGGAGCCGACTCCGGGTCATCCCCGAAGGGCACCCCGAGGCCGGGGCTGGCAGCGCGGGCAGCTGTACGAGGAGCGGTTCATGAACGACTCGCGGCGGATCGGCGCACCGCACCGCCGGCACGGCTCGCCCTCCCGGCCGTAGGCGTTCAGTTCCCGGTCGAAGTAACCGCTCTCGCCGTTGACGTTGACGTAGAGGGCGTCGAAGCTGGTGCCGCCCTCCTTGATCGCCTCAGCGAGCACATCGCGGACGTGACCGAGCAGGCGCTGCGCGGCCGGGCCGGTCAGCGCGTCGGTGGGGCGGGCGCCGTGCAGCCCGGCGCGCCAGAGCGCCTCGTCGGCGTAGATGTTGCCCACGCCGGAGATCAGCGTCTGGTCGAGCAGGGCCCGTTTCACCTCGGTCCGCCGCCGGCGCAGCGCGGCGACGAACGCCGCGTCGGAGAACTCCGGGTCCATCGGGTCGCGGGCGATGTGCGCGATCTCCGCGGGGAGGTCCGCGCCGCCCTCGCTGACCGCGAGCCCGCCGAAGGTGCGCTGATCGACGAAGCGCAGCTCGGGCCCGTCGTCGGCGAACCGGAACCGGACCCGCAGGTGGGTCTCGTCGGGGGTGCCGGGCGGCTGGAGCAGCAACTGGCCCGACATGCCGAGGTGCCCGATCACCGCGTCGCCGCTGTCCAGCGGGAGCCACAGGTACTTGCCGCGTCGGCGCACGTCCACGATGGTCCGGCCGGCGAGCACGTCGGCGAAGTGCGCGCCGCCGGGGACGTGCCGCCGGACGGCGCGCGGGTGTCGGACCTCGACCGAGGCGATCCGCCGGCCGGTGACCCACTGGGCCAGCCCCTGCCGGACGGTCTCCACCTCGGGCAGCTCAGGCACGACGTACACCCGTCTCGTGGCCACTCGGGGCCTCGGCGTCGCGGGCCTCGGTCGGGCCGCCGCCGTTGGCGGACGTCTGCCGCTCGGGCGGGGTCTGCTGCTCCGCCACGTCGGCCGGCATGGCCTGCGCCAGGTGGTCGGCCACCTCGGCCCGGGCCGCCTGCTCGGCGCTGTCGGGCGGCCCGAACGACTCGTCCTGGTCGGACCTGTTCTGCTGGTCCTGCTGGGCGTTCTGCTCGTGCTGGTCCGTGAGCATCCGCCAGGCCGCCTCGGCGGCCCGCTGCTCGGCCTCCTTCTTGCTGCGCCCCTCCGCGCCGCCGTACCGGTTGCCGGCCACCACGACCCAGGCGGTGAACGTCTTGAGGTGGTCCGGTCCGGTGCCCTCGATCCGGTACTCGGGCACGCCGAGACTGAGCGCGGCGGTCAACTCCTGGAGGCTGGTCTTCCAGTCCAGGGCGGCGCCCCGGCCGGCCGACTCGGCCATCAGCGGGTCGAAGAGCCGGTGGATCACGATCCCGGCGGTGTCCAGCCCGTACTGGAGGTAGATGGCGCCGAGCAGCGCCTCCAGGGTGTCGGCGAGGATGCTCGCCTTGTCCCGGCCACCGGTGGTCTCCTCGCCCTTGCCGAGCAGCAGGTACGCGCCGAGGCCGTCCGGGCCCAGGCCGCGGGCCACGTCGGCGAGCGCCCGCATGTTGACCACGCTCGCCCGCAGCTTCGCCAACTGCCCCTCGGGCAGGTCCGGGTGGTTGTGGAACAGCGCCGTGGTGATCACGACGCCGAGGACCGAGTCACCGAGGAACTCCAGCCGCTCGTTCGTCGGCAGGCCACCGTTCTCGTACGCGTACGAGCGATGGGTCAGCGCGCGTTCCAGCAGGTCCGGCTCCAGGCTGACGCCGAACGCGGCTTCCAGGTGACCGACGGACGCCCGCCGCCGCTTGTCGTTGCTCATGATGTGCGTACCTCGGTGTCGGTGGAGCGGTCGGTGCGGTCCGTCGCGGCGTCGCCGTCGAGCAACGCGGAGACCAGTTCGGTGGCACGCCGTCGCCACAGGTGGGCGGCGAGAGCGATGCCGGAGGCGACGTCGTCGGCGCGAGCGGAGCCGTGACAGACGACCACCGTCCCGGCGACGCCCAGCAGGGCGGCGGCCCGGGGCGCGCCGCCGACGACGGGCGGGCCGCCGGCCATCGCGTACGCGCCCTCGATCGCCTTGAGCAGCACGTTACCGGTGAAGCCGTCGGTCACCACCACATCGGCGCGCGCGCCGAGAGTCACGTCGTACCCCTCGACCAGGCCGACGTAGCGTGCCCCGCAGGGCAGCGGTTCGACGGCGAGCAGGGGGTCGGTGGCACGGCGTACCCGGTCGCCCTTGCCGGCCTCGGTGCCGACTGAGAGCAGGCCGACCCGCGGCGCGACGACCGAGTGGGCCACCGCGGCGTACGCGGCGCCGAGCACGGCGTGCCGGGCCAGGGTGGCGGGGCGGGGCTCCAGCGAACCGCCGACGTCGAGCAGCACCACCGGCCCGGCGACCGCGGGCAGGGTGGCGACCAGGGCGGGTTGGCGGATCTCCGGCCAGCGTCCGAGCCCGAGCACGGCGGCGGTGACCGTGGCGCCGGTCGCGCCGGCCGAGACGAGGGCGTCGGCGGTGCCGTCGCGGACGGCGGTGACGGCGGCTCGGACGGTGCTCTCCGAGCGGGCCGCGCTGGGATGGTCGGCCATGCCGACGGCGGCTCGGACCGGTCGGACCGTGATCCGGGCCCGCTCGGGCGGGGCGAGGGCAGCGATCAGCGCGTCGGCGACCTCGGTCGGGCCGACGAGCAGCAGGTGCAGATCGGGATCGGCGCGCACGGCCCGCAGAGCGCCGTCAACCACGACGGCGGGAGCGTCGTCCCCGCCGAGGAGGTCAACGGCGATCCGCGCGGTGCCCGGCTCCATCGGTACGCCGGCCGGATTGGGCCGGCCGGCGTCGGAGGGAGCCGGGGCACCGGGCGTTTGCCAGGGTGCGCGCGCCGCCCGACCTGGGGTCGGGGGCGTCACTCGGCGTCCAGGTCAGACCTCGAGAACCTGGCGGCCGTTGTAGGTGCCGCAGACGGAGCAGGCGGCGTGCGGCAGCTTCGGGGACTTGCACTGCGGGCACGCGACGGTCGCGACCACGGTCGCCTTCCAGTTCGCCCGGCGGGACCGGGTGTTGCTGCGCGACATCTTGCGCTTGGGGACGGCCACGGTTCTTACTCCTCTGTACGGGTCAGTTGCGACAGGCCCGCCCAACGCGGGTCGATCTGCTGGTGACTGTGGTCGGCCGGCAGATCGTCCCAGTGCGCCCCGCATTCGGGGCACAGTCCAGGGCAGTCCTCCCGGCAGAGCGGGTTGGTCGGCAGCGTGAGCACCAACGCGTCCCGCAGCGCCGGCTCCAGGTCGATCAGATCGCCCTGCATCCGGCCCACCTCGTCCTCGTCGGTCGTGGCGTCCGTGGTGCTGTTCTCGTACGCGTACAGCTCCTGGATCGTCACGGCCATCGATTCGTTGATCTCGCGCAGGCAACGCCCGCACTCGCCCCGGATGGGACCGGTGATGGTCCCGGAGACGAGCACACCCTCGGACACCGACTGCAACCTCAGATCGAGGTCAAGGTCCGCGCCCTCCGGCACGCCGATCAACTCCACACCGAGGTCCGTCGGTGCCGGCACGACCCGCTGGACCTCACGCAACGCGCCAGGGCGACGCGGCAGGTCCCTCGTGTCGAGGACCAGCGGCGACCTGGGGTCGAGTGTCGATGGCGAGTGCTTGGGCATAGTCAGACTCCGGCCGGTGAGAGGCCGACAAAAAAGGTTACCTGGGCGACCGCCGGACCGTCGAACCGGGGGGACGCCTGTGGCGAGAATGTCGGCTGGTGAAGTGCCGCTCAGAAGGGTAGCGGGCGTTCCGCCTCATCCCCACCGAAGGTGCCGATCTCCCGCAGCGCGTGCATCTTGTCGCGGCCCCGCTCTATCGAGGCGAGAGCCCGGGTGAGGAACTGTTCGAAGTTGGCCAGCGCGGTGTCGACGTAGTCGTCGACCTCCTCGCGCAGGCGCTGCGCCTCGGCGCGGGCCTCGGCGATGATCCGGGCGCCCTCGTGCTCGGCCGATACGGTGATCTCGTTCACGGAGACGAGGCGGGCGTGTTCTGCCTCACCCTCGCTGATGATCCGGTCCGCCTCGCGCTTGCCGGCGTCCATGATCTTGTCGCGCTCCTCCAGGAGCGCGGCGGCTCGACGCAGGTCGGCGGGGAGGTCGGCGCGCATCTCGTCCAGGGCGGCGATCATCTCGCCCCGGTCGACCATGCAGTTGTTGCGCGACATCGGGACGGAGCGCGCCTGCTCCACCATGGCGATCAGTTCGTCGATGCGATCGAGCGGGTCCACCGGTACCTCACTCCTGTCGTTCGTCGGCCGACCTCCATGATGCGGGCCACGGCCGGGTTCCTGCTCGACCAATCATGTCGTGCCCGCCCCACCGCCGCCCCACTCACCCCAACCCGGCGAGTCGCGACATGGTCACTCCCCGCCCCCCGCACTCCCTCCCCCGCGCCGACCTTGCACTTTCGGTGGCGGCAAAGCAGCGCGAAAGGGGGCGAACCGGGAACGGTACGTGCGAGATCGGCCGGGTCAGGTCAGGGGCGGGGGGCCCAGGCGGGACTGGAGGGCCTCGCGGACCGGGTCCGGGACGTGGGCGGAGATGTCGCCGCCCCACTTGGCCACGTCCTTGACGAGGCTGGAGGAGAGGAACGAGTAGAGCGGGTTGGTCGGCATGAAGAGCGTCTCGACCCCGGCCAGCCCGATGTTCATCTGGGCCATCTGCAACTCGTAGTCGAAGTCGCTGACCGCCCGCAGCCCCTTGATCAGCACGCTCGCCTGCTGGGCGCGGCAGAAGTCGACGAGCAGCCCCCGGAAGGACTCGACCCGCACGTTGCCGTACGAGGCGGTCACCTCGCGGAGCATCTCGATCCGTTCTTCGACGGTGAACAGGCCGCTCTTCGACTGGTTGATCAGCACGCCGACGATCACCTCATCGAACAGCCGGCTCGCGCGGCCGATGATGTCGAGGTGTCCGTTGGTGACCGGGTCGAACGAGCCGGGACACACCGCACGTCTCATGATCGGCGACCGTACCAAAGGGTGGTCTCGCCGTACCGGCGACTGCGCTCGGGGGTGATCCCCTCCACCCACTCGAACTGCCTGGTGCGGCGGGACCGCTCCACCACCACCAGCGCGTCGGGCGCCAGCCAGCCGCCGTCGACAAGCGTCGTCAGCAGCGCGGTGATCTCCGCGTCCGGCACGGCGTAGGGCGGGTCGGCGAAGACCACGTCGTACGGGCCGCCGTCCGGGCCAGCGGCCAGCACGGTCGCCACCTTGCCGGCGACCAGCCGTACGGCCGGGCCGGCTCGCAGGGTCGCCACGTTCTCCCGGATCACCCGGGCCGCCCGCGGATCGGACTCGACCAGCAGGACGTGTCGGGCGCCCCGGGACAGCGCCTCCAGCCCGACCGCGCCGGATCCGGCGTACAGGTCGGCGAAGCGGGCGCCGTCGAGGTCGACCTCGGACTCGACAGCGCTGAACAGCGCCTCCCGGACCCGGTCGGACGTGGGTCGGGTGCCGGCGCCGGGCGGCGCGGCGATCCGCCGGCCACCGAGCGTCCCGGCCACGATCCGGGTCACCGTTTCCTCCTGCTCATGACCCCGACGCTACGCGACCCTTCGGGGCCGCTCTCGACACGGTCGGTACCGCCAGGAGAATCACGTGATCACTTCTCGTATATCAATGATCTCAAGTTCATAACATCATTCTTAGCAAATCCTGAGCGCTGTATCACGCGCGGCGATATCGCTAGGGTCTGCCGGGTGCCGACGGCCAACCCGCCGGCCCACGGCTCGGGAGGGCGCCTCTCCGATCGGACGTGCAGCGACCGTCCACTGTCACTCTCGTGCCACACCCCCAACGCTTCAGCACTCCAGGAGTACCCGTGATCCGTCCCAAGCTGTCGCTCCGGCGACCGCTGGCCATCCTGGGAGCCGCCCTCGTCGGCCTCACCGGGGTCGCCGCGGTGGCCACCCCAGCCAGCGCACACCACACCGAGATCAGCGCCAAGGTCGGCTGCGACCGGCAGACCGGCGAGCGTCTGATCACGTGGTCGGTGAAGAACAGTCAGGCCGACAAGGACGCGACGCTCCAGAAGGTGACCACTAATCCGGGGACTCCGGTGAACGCGCTCATGCAGGGCGCGAAGGAGGTGCCGCTGCAGGGCTACCTCCTCCCCCGAAGCGCGACTGTTGAGGCCGTTCAACGGGTGCCGGGCAACACGACGACCGCCAGCCTCGAGGTGCACGCCGAATGGTGGGTGGGGGACGTCAAGGCCGCCGAGGACACCCGGGCCAAGAGCATCACCCTCGCCGCTGACAGGTCCTGCGCGCCGGCACCGAAGTGCGTCGACGTCAACAAGGCCACGTTCAGCCACACGTTCGACGGTCCGAAGGGCACCGCCACCGTCAAGCTCGACGGTGACCTGCCGCTCTGCGGCGACGGCAAGCAGTACTTCACGCTGGTGTCCTATTTCGCGCCCCGGCCGCAGTTCGCCACCCCGCAGTACGTCTACGGCACGCCGGACAGCGACTTCGTCAGCGCCAAGCAGAGCGAGATCACGCTTAACGTCGAGATCCCGGACTGCCACACCCAGGTCGACCTCATCTGGGGCGACAAGGACCAGGTCATCGACGAGATCGTCGACGGCGGCAAGCGCTACGACAACAAGAAGCTCGGCTCGCCGGGCGCTCCGGGCAACCGGTCCAAGGGCCCGCAGGGCTGGTACAACGGCGGCAGCAAGAGCTGCGTCACCCCGGCCTCGACCTTCGCGTCCAAGTGCGACGGTTCGGTCGCCGTCTCGCTGAGCAACGACGGCAAGATCAGCAAGTACGCCGTCGAGTTCGAGGTCAAGGGCGAGAACGGCTTCACCAAGAAGGTCTCCGTCGCGCCGGGTAAGGCCGACAGCAGCATCGTGGTGCCCGCCGCCGACGCCGGCAAGATCGAGGTGCTGGTCGACGGCAAGGTCATCGAGAACGGCACGTACTCGTGGCAGCGCCCCGAGGACTGCCCGCTGCCGGCCGTCACCACCAAGGCCGACTGCAAGGAGTTCGCCCTCACCGTGACCAACCCCGAGGGTGGCCTGCCGGTGAAGACCACGTTCACCTACGGCGACAAGACCGAGACCCGTACGGTCGCGGCCGACGCGTCGGAGACGGTGACCTTCAAGGCTGGCAAGGACAAGACGGCGATCGTCGCCCTGCCGGACATGGACCTGGAGCTCGAGGCCATCTACACGCCGGAGGGCAACTGCGGCGGTAGCGGTGGCGGCGGCGAGGACGAGCCGGGCCTCCCGGTCACCGGTGCGGCGGCGGGCGGCATCGCCGCCGGCGCGATCGCCCTGCTGATCGCGGGCGCGGTGCTCTTCGTCATCGCCCGTCGGCGTCGGGTGACCTTCACCGCCTGACCTGACCTGCGCTGAAGCCCGAGGGCGCGTCGACCACCCGGTCGGCGCGCCCTCGGTCTGTGCAGGAGATCGGCTCGGAAACCAGAAAACCGGGGTGTCACCGTGGTCGGGACACCCCGGTTTCCGCGAAACCGGTCAGCGACGAGCGCTCAGCCCTTCTCCAGGTACTCCGCGCGGTCCTCGTCCACCAGCGCCGCCACCGACGCGGCCAGCGCCGGGTTGCGGATCAGCTCCGGGTCCTCCTCGACGAGGGTGATCGCCTCGGCGCGGGCGTCGCGGATCAGCTCGGTGTCGCGCTTCAGGGACAGCAGCCGCAGGTGCGAGCGGTGCCCGGACTGGGTGGCGCCCAGCACGTCACCCTCGCGGCGTTGCTCCAGATCCAGCTCGGCGAGCTTGAAGCCGTCGCTGGTGGACGCCACCGCGTCCAGCCGTTCCCGCGCCGACGAGCCCTCGGCGGCCTCGCTGACCAGCAGGCAGAGCCCGGCGGCGGCACCCCGGCCGACCCGACCACGCAGCTGGTGCAGTTGGGAGACACCGAACCGGTCGGCGTCCAGCACGATCATCACGGTGGCGTTCGGCACGTCGACGCCGACCTCGATCACCGTGGTCGCCACCAGCACGTCCAGGTCACCGGCCGCGAAGGAACGCATCACCGCGTCCTTCTCGTCGGCGGGCAGCCGGCCGTGCAGGACCCCGATCCGCAGCCCGTGCAACGGCCCCTCGGCCAGCAGCGGGGCCACCTCGGTCACGGCGAGGGGCGGCCGGCGGCCGTTGTCGTCCTCGGGTGGCGGCTCCTCGTCGGACGTCGGGCCGTCACCGATTCGCGGGCACACCACGTACGCCTGGTGGCCGGCGGCCACCTCCTCGCGCAGCCGGCGCCACGCCCGGTCGAGGAAGGCCGGCTTCTCGGCGGCCGGCACCACGTGCGAGGCGATCGGCGACCGGCCCCGGGGCAGCTGGGAGAGAGTGGACACCTCCAGGTCGCCGTAGACGGTCATCGCCACCGTGCGCGGGATCGGGGTGGCAGTCATCACCAGCGTGTGCGGCGGCTGGTCGGCCTTGGCGCGCAGCGCGTCGCGCTGCTCCACGCCGAAGCGGTGCTGCTCGTCGACCACCACGAGGCCCAGGTCGGCGAAGTCCACCCCCTCGTAGAGCAGCGCGTGGGTGCCGAGCACGATGCCGGCGTTGCCGCTGGCCACCTCGCCGAGCGCCCGTCGGCGGGCTGCCGCGCCCAGCGAGCCGGTGACCAGCTCCACCCGGGTCGCGTGCTCGGCGGAATCCAGCTCACCGGCCCGCCCGAGGGGCCCGAGCAGGTCGAGCATGCCCCGGTGATGCTGCGCGGCCAGCACCTCGGTGGGGGCCAGCAACGCGGCCTGCCCGCCCGCGTCGACCACCTGGAGCATGGCCCGCAACGCCACCACCGTCTTGCCCGAGCCGACGTCGCCCTGCAACAACCGGTGCATCGGATGCGCGGCCGCGAGGTCGGTGGCGATCTCCACGCCGACCTCGCGCTGACCGGCCGTCAGCTCGTACGGCAGTCGGGCGTCGAAGGCGTCCAGCAGCCCACCCGTGCGTGGTGGGCGGGGCCGGGCCGGCCAGTCGGCGGCCCGGTGCTTGCGCTGCACCAGCGTCAGCTGGACGGCGAACGCCTCGTCCCACTTGAGTCGTCGCCGCGCCCGGTGCAGCGCCTCCTTGGTGGACGGCCGGTGGATCTCCCGCAGCGCGGGGCCCAGGTCGACGAGGTTGCGGCTGGCGCGGACGGAGGACGGCAGCGGATCCTCCGGCGGGGTGAACGTGTCCAGCACGACCCGTACGCAGCGGGCGATCACCCAGGTCGGGACGGCCGCCGCCGCCGGATACACGGGGATCAGCGCGCCGGCGAACTCCTCGATCTCGTCGCTGACCGCCGCCTCGCCCTCGCCGCCCTCGCCGAGCAGCACGTACTCCGGGCCGTTGAGCTGGCGTTTGCTCCGGAACTCGGTGACCTTGCCGGCGAACAGCCCCCACCGGCCCGGACGCAGCTCCCGTTCGCGCCACGCCTGGTTGCCGAAGAACGTCAGCGTCAGCAGGCCGCCGGAGCCGTCGCCGACGGTCACCTCCAGCAGGTTGCCCCGGCGCTGGCGCATCGGCCGTACGGCGGTGCGCTGCACCTGGGCCAGCACGGTGACCTGCTCACCGACGTCCAGCGACCGGATGTCGGTGTGCTCGCCACGCTCGTCGTAGCGACGCGGAAAGTGGTAGATCAGGTCACCCGCGGTGTGCAGATCGAGGTGGGCGGCCAACGCCTTGGCCGTCTTGTCCCCGACGAGCTTCTTCAACGGGGTGTCCACCGTGGCCGGCTCGCTCATTCGACCCCCACCAGGAGCGGATAGAACGGCTGGCCGCCCGGGTACGCCTGCACCTCGACGAACGGCCAGCGCCGCGCGACGTGCGCGCGGACGGCATCGGTGAGCCCGGCGGGGGCGTCCACCCCGGCCAGCAGGGTGACCAGCTCCCCGCCGCCGCCGAGCATCCGGTCGACCACTGCGGCGCAGGTGTCGGTGAGGTCGGTGCCGATCAGGTGCACCTCCCCCTCGACAAGCGCCAGCACGTCACCGGGGCGACACGGGCCGGCGACCGTCAGCGCCTCCCGACTGGCGTGGCAGACCTCGGCGTAGCGGCAGGCGCCGGCCGCCTCGGCCATCGCGATCACGTCGTCCTCGAAGCGACGGGTGCCGTCGCGGACCGCCAGGGCCGCGAGGGCCTGCACCGGCGAACGGGTCGGCACCACGCTCACCTTGATGCCGTGCCGGTGCGCCTCGCGGGCCGCCGCGCTCGCGACCGCCTCCGTGTTGGGGTCGTTGGGCAGCACCACCACCCGGGCCGCCCGGGTGCTGCGCACGGCGTCCAGCAGCTCACCCGTGGACGGATTGCCGGGCACCACAGTCGCGCCCTCGGCGGCGAACAGCTCCGCGATCCCGCGGCCGGTGGCCACCACCACGGCGGCCCGACCGTCCTCGGTCGGGCCGGCGGACGGCTTCGGCTGGTCGGCGAAGCGGGTCACCGAGATCCGGTACGGGCGGCCGGCGGCGACCCCCGCCTCGACCGCCGCGCCCACGTCGTTGACGTGCACGTGCACGTTCCAGGTGCTGCCCGGCTCACGCCCGTCACCGACGACGACCAGCGAGTCACCCAGCGCCTCCAGGGTCCGGCGCAGCACGGCCACCGCGTCGGCGTGGGCGTCGAGCAGGAACTGCACCTCGTAGGCGTACTCCTCGGAGCCGGTCTCCCGCGCGACGGTGGCCGCCGGGCGGGCGGTGCGCGGCGGCGGCGCGAGCCCTGTGGCGCCCTCCCCGGTGAGCACCTCGACCAGGGCGTCGAGCAGGACGCAGAGCCCTCGCCCGCCCGCGTCGACGACCCCCGCGCGGGCCAGGGCCGGCAGCTGCTCGGGCGTACGGGCCAGGGCCTCGGCCGCCGCCCGCGCCGCGCCGCGGGCCACCGCGGGCAGGTCGTCGCTGCCCACCTGCTCGGCGCCGGTGGCGGCCGCGGCGACGACGGTGAGCAGGGTGCCCTCCACGGGACGGCCGACCGCCGTGTACGCGGCGGCGGTCGCGGCCCGCAGCGCGACGGCCAGGGCCTGCCCGCGCACCACCGGCACGGCCACGACGGCGTCGGCGAAGCCGCGCAGGATCTGCGAGAGGATGACCCCCGAGTTGCCCCGGGCGCCGAGCAGCGCGCCCTGGGCCATCAGCCGCAGCGCGTGCCCGTGGGCGGTGGGGCCGCTGTCGGGGAGGGTGTCCAGGTCCATCGACAGGGCCTGCTGGGCCGAGGTGAGGGTGAGCACCAGGTTGGTGCCGGTGTCACCGTCGGGCACCGGATAGACGTTGAGCTCGTCGATCTCGCCCTGGTGGCGCTTGAGCGCGGCCAGCCCGCTCGCACACCAGCGGCGGACCGCGGCGGCGTCGAGGGTGTCCAGCACGGCCAGAAGCCTACTGTTGCGCACCGACACGCGTCGGACTCGTCCGGCGTGTCCGTCCGCGCCCGGTCCGACGGCGCTCCCGGGCCGGGTCGACGCCTCCGGTACGGTTGCCGCCGGGCCGGCCCACCGGCCCACCAGCAGGCCCGGGCCGGGCCGTGCACGACCGCCCGACCGGGTCGGTTGGCCGGGTCGGCGGGTCATCGGGTAACCTGACCAGGTTGCCCGGGCAGCGCCTGCCGGCGACCTCATGAACGTTTCAATCCCAGGAGTATCCCGTGGCTAGCGTGTGCGACGTCTGTGGCAAGGGACCGGGCTTCGGCCACAACGTGTCCCACTCGCACCGGCGGACCAACCGCCGCTGGAACCCGAACATCCAGTCGGTGCGTACCCCGGCCGGTGGCGGCAACACCAAGAAGTTGCAGGTCTGCACCTCGTGCATCAAGGCCGGCAAGGTCACCCGCGCCTGACGCGGCAGCACCAACTCTTCTCGTTCGGCTCAGCCGGCGGCCCCCTGCGGTCCGCCGGCTCTGTCGTGTCCGCCCCCGGGTGGGCGGCGACCGCTCAGAGCGTGCGGCCGAAGGAGAGGCAGCCCTCCGCGTCCTTGTAGAAGCCGAAGTTCGGGATCCGGTCATAACCGGCGGACACGTACATGGCGATCGCCTCGGGCTGTTTGTCGCCGCACTCCAGGACCATCCGCTTGCGGCCCTGCTCGCGGGCCGAGCGCTCGACGGCCGCGAGGACCGTCCGCGCCACGCCGCGACCGCGGGCCGCCGGGGCGGTGTACATCCGCTTCAGCTCGGCGGTGTCCGCACCGTGGCTGCGCCAGCCACCGCAGCCGACCGGCTCACCGGCCAGGTAGGCGACGAGGAACGCGCCGTCCGGCGGCTCGAACTCGCTCGCGGCGACCGGGGTGTCGTCGCCGGTGCCTCCGTAGCGGGCACCGAGGTCGGCCAGCGCGGCCCGGATCAACTGCTGCGCCACCGGCGCGTCGAACCGCACCACTCGGATCTCGATCTCACTCACGGTGTTCAGGATACGGCGGGCGCGCGGCGTCACCGGAAGTGGTCCCAGCCCCGCGGCCCGTCGTAGGCGCCGCCGTCGACAGTCACTCCGGCACCCTCCGTGACCAGGCCGATGGGCCGCCACTCCGGCGGCAGCGCCACCGTCGCGGGGAAGGTCGCGGCCAGCGCGTGGTCCTCGCCACCGGCCAGAATCCAGGTGTACGGGTCGACGCCGAGCGCCCGCGCGGCGTCGGCCATCTGCCGGGGCACCTCGAACGCGTCGCGGCGCACGTCGATCGCCACACCGCTGGCCTGCGCCACGTGCCCGAGATCGGCGAGGAGCCCGTCCGAGACGTCGATCATCGAGGTCGCGCCGAGCTGGGCGGCCTGCGGCCCGGCCGGGTAGGCGACCTGCGGCCGTCGGTACGCCTCGACCAGCAGTCGGGGGGTGCGGAAGCCCCGGGTGAGCACGGTCAGCCCGGCCGCCGCGTACCCGATGCGGCCGGCCAGGGCCAGCACGTCCCCGGGGCGGGCGCCGGAGCGCACCACGGGCGCCCGGCCGCCGAGGTCACCCAGCGCGGTGACCGCGATGGTCAGGGTGGGGCTCGCCGACATGTCCCCGCCGACCACGCTCGCGCCGACCGTGGCGGCCTCCGCGGCCAACCCGTCGGCCAGGCCCTCCGCCCAGCTCGTCTCCAGGTCGGCGGGCATGCAGAGGGCGACCAGCAGGGCGGTCGGGGTGGCGCCCATCGCCACGACGTCAGCCAGGTTGGCCGCCGCGGCCCGGTGACCGACGTCGCGCGCCGAGCACCAGTCCCGCCGGAAGTGCCGCCCGTCGACCAGCACGTCCGTGCAGGCGACCACCCGGCCGTCCGGCGCGGCCACCACCGCCGCGTCGTCACCCGGGCCGAGCAGGGTCGTCGGGCCCATCGCCAACCGGGCGGTGATCCGCCCGATCAGCCCGAACTCGCCGATCCCGGCCACGCTGGCGCCACCGCCGGCGTTCGGCCCGTACTGCCCGGCACCGCCGCGCTCGCTCACCGCTGCTCCTTGACCACCGATAGGGATCAGACCTGGTCCGTAAGGTAGTTTCACCCTTCGGGCCGCTCCCGGGCGGCGACGGACGGAGGTCGAGTCGTGGTACAGGCGTACATCCTCATCCAGACCGAGGTCGGCCGCGCACGTGACGTGGCGGGTCTCATCGCGGACATCGCCGGCGTGGTACGCGTCGACGCCGTCACCGGGCCGTACGACGTGGTCGTCCTCACCGAGGCGAACACCGTCGACGAGCTCGGCAAACTCATCGTCAGCAAGGTGCAGATGGTGCCCGGCATCACGCGCACCCTCACGTGTTCGGTGGTGCGGCTGTAAGTGGACGAGATGACGACCTCCTCGGCTGCTCTGGACGACGACGGGAAGCACGAGCCGGCTGACGGGACGCGTGAGCCGGTCGACGGGACGCCCGAGCCGGCTGACGGTATCCGCGACAGCGCCGACCCGGGCGCCGACGCGCCGGCCGGCCGGGACCGGACCATCCGGGGCGCCGCCCTGCTGGCCACGTTGATCGCGCTGCCGATCACGCTGCTGGTGGCCGTGCTGGCCTTCGCCAAGCTCGCCCCGGACACGCCCGCCGCCGCGCCGAGCCCTTCGGCGAGCACCGCACGGGCGCAGTCCACCGCTCCGGTCGAGATGGCCGCCCCGGCGCTGGCCGAGCGTCCGGCCACGGTCTGCCGCGCGCTGCTCTCCCAACTGCCGCAGACCATCCGTGACCTGGCCCAGCGCCCGGTCACGGCGGGCCCGGAGCAGAACGCCGCGTACGGCGACCCCGCGCTCACCGTGGCCTGCGGAGGCGCCGAGCCGACCGTCCCGGCCACCGACGAGGTCTGGACGGTCAACCGGGTCTGCTGGCACCCCGTCGAGGAGACCGACGTGACCGTGCTCACCACTGTCGACCGGGAGACGCCGGTCACCGTTCGCATCCCGCGCTCGTACGAGCAGCCGCTGCAGTGGGTTTCGCCGATCTCCAGCGCGATCGTGGCGTCGGTGCCCTCGGGCGGCGCCATCCCCGCCGGCTGCCAGCGCTGATCCGCTGACGCGCGGCCCGTACGGCGGGCCGCGCGTCGGGGCCGGCTGCTCAGTGCAGGCCGACGCCGCGCCGCTGGGCGGTACGGATCAGCCGGTTGACCAGCTTGGGATACTCCAGGCCGGAGGCCGCCCACATCCGGGGGAACATCGACGTCGGGGTGAACCCGGGCATCGTGTTGATCTCGTTGAGGTAGACGTCCAGCTCGGGGGTGACGAAGAAGTCGGCCCGGGCCAGGCCGGCGCAGTCCAGCGCGGAGAACGCGCGGACGGCGTACTCCTGCACCTGGCGGGTCACCCGGTCCGGCAGGCCGGCCGGGATGTCGTACTCGCAGGAGTCGTCGAGGTACTTGGCCTCGAAGTCGTAGAAGTCGTGGTCGGCGACGACCCGCACCTCGGCCAGCACGGACGCCTCGGGGGCCCCGCCTGCCTCGCCCTCCAGCACGCCGCACTCGATCTCGCGGCCGACGATCGCGGCCTCGATGATGACCTTCGGGTCGAACTGCCGGGCGGTGGCGACCGCCGTGTCCAGCTCGGCCCAGTCGGTGACGCGGGTGATGCCGAACGACGAGCCGGCGCGGGACGGCTTGACGAAGACCGGCAGGCCGAGCCGCTCCTTGTCCTGCTCGCTCAGCGTCATCCCGTTGCGCAGCACCGCGTACGCGCCGACCGGGATGCCCTCGACCGCGCAGAGCTTCTTGGTGAACTCCTTGTCCATGGCGGCGGCGGAGGCGAACACGTTCGCCCCCACATAGGGGATGCCGGCCATCTCCAGCATGCCCTGGATGGTGCCGTCCTCGCCGTACGTGCCGTGCAGGACCGGGAAGACCACGTCCACGTCGGCCAGCGCCCGGGGGCCCTCGGTCGGGTCGAGCACCATCAGCCCGTTCCCGGTCGGGTCGGCGCGCAGCACGATGTCCTCGCCGGACTCGGCGGTGATCTCCGGGAGCTGGCGGGCGTTGATGGCGAGCTGGGCGGGGTCCCCGCTGGTCAGCACCCACTGGCCGGCGCGGGTGATGCCCACGGGCACCACCTCGTACTCGTCCGGGTCGAGTGCGGCGAACACGCTGCCGGCGCTGACGCAGGAGATGCCGTGTTCCGGGCTGCGGCCGCCGAAGACGATCGCCACGCGGGTCTTGCCTGGGGTGGTCACTCCGGTCACCTCTTCGTACGCGACTGCGGCTGGTCGTGCTCGCCGGTGGCGCTCACCCGGTTGACCTTACTGTGCGTGGCGATCAGGCGCGGCGATACCCGGCGAGCCCCGAAGCGACACGGCAATCGGTCAACAGAGCATATACGGTGCGTGACGGAATGTTCGAGGCCGGTCAGTCCCCGGCGTGCCGGCGGCCGACCGCGATCACCTTGACCCGCTGCCGCCCGGCCCGCACCATGCCCAGCGCCATGAAGGCTCCGGCGATCCGGTCGGCGGCCTCCCTGCTGCTGGCGCCGACCACCTGGCGGCGGCGTTCGGGAGCGACGCGTTCGTTGCGGTCGATGCCCTCGACGGGACGCACGTCGGTGAGAACGACCAGAAAGCGGGTCATCGCCGACCCTCGCGCTGCGGGGCGAGAGACTTCGAACCGGTATGCACGTCGTCTCCTTCCGGCGGGCTGCAACGGACGGCACGCGACGATCGGGTACGGGGGAGAAACCCGATCGCCGCGCGCCCTATCCCCTCCGGTCGCTCACCACCACCGTCGCCACGACAACCGGCGGTGAGGACGCGATGACAGATTGACACGTCTACAGCCATGAATGCAACTCTCATCCACCTTCTCTCATGTACCCGTTCCCATAAATGTGTGCGACCATCGATGCATGGCCCCGAAGACCGCCCGCGCCCGCCGACTCGGCATCGCCCTGCGTCAATACCGGGAAGCCGCCGGGCTGACGCTGGAGACCGCCGCGGATGAGATCAACAGCACCCGCAGCACCCTCTCCCGCTACGAGAACGCCCAGACGCTGATCAACCCGGCCACCGTGCGCGCCCTGCTCACCTCGTACGGAGTGGGTTCCGAGGAGGTGGCCGCCGCGGTGCAGCTCGCCAAGGACGCCCGCAAGCCGGGCTGGTGGGTGTCGTACTCGTACCTGCTCGACCCACGCACCATCGACTTCATCGCCCTGGAGGCGGAGGCCACCGCCATCGCCAACTTCGAGCCCTCGGTGGTGCCCGGCCTGCTGCAGACCGCGGACTACATCCGCGGCGTGATGCGCGGCGGCCCGCACACCCTCGGCGACGAGCTGGTGGAGCAGCGGGTCAAGGTCCGACTCGACCGCCAGGTGCGGCTCACCGCCGACACCCCACCCATCCTCGACGCGATCATCGACGAGGGCGCGTTGCTGCGCCCGGTCGGTGACCAGTCGGTGATGAACGGCCAGCTACGGCACCTCGTCAAGATGGCCGAACTGCCGAACATCACCGTCCAGGTGATCCCGCTCTCCGCCGGTTACCACCGGGGCACCCGGGGCTCGCTGCACATCCTGGAGTTCGCCGACCCGGAGGACCCCATCATCGCGTCGGTGGAGACGGTCGCCGGTCAGATGATCCTCGACCGCGCGGGCGAGACGCGTACCTGCACCAAGATCATGGAGCATCTGCGCAGCGTGGCGCTCAGCCCGGCGGACAGCCGGGCGATGCTCCTGTCAGTCCTGAAGGGACGGTAGGACCGATGACACCGACGATCACAGCGGCGTTGGCCACGGCGGCGTGGCGCAAGAGCAGCCGCAGCGGCGATGAGGGCGCCTGCGTGGAGGTGGCCACGATCCCCCAGCTGGTGGCCGTCCGCGACTCCAAGGACCCGGCCGGTCCGGCCCTGCTGTTCCCCCCGGCGGCCTGGACCGCCTTTGCCCAGGCCCCGCCGCGCGGCTGACCGGAGCGCGACCACCCCGCCCCCGCGCCCCGCTGACCGGGCTGTCACCGCCGGTCAGCGGGGCGCGGGCGGGGAAGGGGACGCTCCGGCGAGCGGGCACGGCCGACGAGCGGGAGAGAACTCAGGCGACCAGCGGGCGGGGCTCCGGCACGGCGCGCAGCGCCTCCAGGGCGGCGATCGCCACACCCCTGGCACCGGCCATGTCGCGGTCCGGAACCAGCGCGAAGGTGGCCACGGCGGCCTGCTCCTCCCGGAGGACGGTGTGCTCGCGGACCGTCGCCAGGAACCAGTCGCGGAACTCCGGCGCCGCCTCCACCACCCCGCCCCCCACGAAGTACGCGTGGGGATCGGTGAAGTTGGCCGCCACGGTGAACAGGCGGCCCAGCGCCATCGCCTGCTGGGTGAAGAGGTCCCGGGCCAGCGCGTCACCCCGCTCGCCGTAGCCCCGCACGAGCTTTGCCGCCCGCGCCGCCGGCTCGGCGGCCAGCGGGTGGTCGGGGTGGCGGGTCAGCCAGTACGGCAGCAGGTTGCGCTCGATGCCGGTCAGCGAGGCGACGCTCTCGACGTCGCCGGTGAAGCCGCAGGCGCAGGTGGGCTCCGGCTGGCCCGGGCCGAGCAACCCGTTCAGCGGGATGTGCACGTGACCCAGCTCGCCGGCCATGCCGGCGGCGCCGGCGATCACCTTGCCGCTCTCCACCACCCCGCCGCCGAGGCCCGTGCCGACGATTGCCGAGACCGACGATCGCGCCATCGCCTCGTCGCCGAAGTACACGTGGTGGGCGTAGAGCGCGGCGGCGTTGCCGTCGTTGTGGTAGATCACCGGCAGGCCGAGCCGCCGCTCCAACGCGCCCCGCACGTCGAAACCACGCCAGGCCGGCTGGGAGAAGTTGGTCGAGCCGCGCGACGAGATGACGCCGGTGGCGCTGGCCGGGCCGGGCGTGTCCAAGCCGACCGCCCGAACCAGGTCACGAGGGACGCCGGTCTGCGCCAGAGCCCCGTCCAGCGCCCGGGCCAGCGCTTCGATCGCCGCGTCCGGCCCGTCGCGCACCTCGCTCGGGATCTCCAGCAGCCCGTCCACCAGGAACCTGCCGTCCACCGTCAGGACTGTGGCGTTGTTGCTGGTGCCGCCGTTGTCCAGGCCGACGACCACCGGCACACCTGCGCTGCCCACCGCAACCGCCTCCCGCCCTCATGAGTGTGAGCCGAGGCTAGTGCCAACCCCGCTCCCCCGCCACGCCCGCCCACCGAAACTGGGTTGGGGTATCAGCCGAGCTCCGGTGACATCCTGAGTTGCTGTCCCCGGTGCCCCGGACTGCTGTCGCGCGTCCTTTGCTCTGCTTCACTCCGCGCAACGGAAATCGGCCGCGAGTGTTGCGCCGGTTGAAGCAGAGCAAAGGACGCGAACAAGTGGGTCGGTCGACCAGGCATCTCCGCCGCAGCGCTGATGGGGGGGCGGATCAGCCTGGGCGGCGGGCGATTACCGCAGTGGCGTCCAGGTCCTCGTCGTGTCGTACGGTCGGCGACAGTCCGGCTGCGTGGAACGCCGCGCACAGCGCGTCGGTCTGCGTCTCGCCAGCCTCGACCACCAGGTGCCCACCGGGCACCAGCCAGTGCGCCGCGTCGACGCCCACCCGGCGCAGCACGGTGAGCCCGTCCGGCCCGCCGTCGAGCGCAACCGGGGCCTCGTGCAGCCGCGCCTCCGGCGGCATCAGCGCCACCGCCTCGGTCGGCACGTACGGGGCGTTGGCCACCACCAGGTCGAGCCGCCCCCGCCAGTGCGCCGGCAGCGGAGCGAACAGGTCACCCTCGTACACCTCGGCGGGTAGCCCGGCGAGGTTGCGGCGGGCGCAGGCCACGGCGGCCGGGTCGATGTCGGCGGCGGCCAGCCAGCGCGGCGCGAGCCGGCGGGCCAGCGCGACAGTGGTGGCCCCGGAGCCGCAGCAGAGGTCGACCACGGCCGGCGCCGGGCCGGTCAGCTCGACGGCGGCCTCGACCAGCAGGGCCGTCCGACCGCGCGGCACGAAGACGCCCGCGTCGACGGCGATCCGCAGACCGCAGAACTCGGCCCAGCCGAGCAGGTACTCCAGCGGCTTGCCGGCGACGCGCCGGGCGGTCAGGTCGGCCAGCGTCGCCGGGGAGTCTGCGGCGGCCAGCAGCAGCTCCGCCTCGTCCTCGGCGTAGACGCAGCCGGCGGCGCGCAGCCGGCCCACGAGGGTGGTGCGGTCGGTGAAGGACGGCTCTGCCACGAAGCTCAGACCGGCCCGGCGGCGTCCAGGGCGGCGGCGATGTCGGCCACCAGGTCGGGAGTGTCCTCCACACCGCAGGAGAGCCGGACGAAGCCGGGGGCGGTGTCGTCCCCCCACTGCGCCCGCCGGTCCGCCGTGGTGTGCAGACCGCCGAACGAGGTGGCCGCCGCCACCAGCCGGGCGGCCTCGACGAAGCGGGCCACCCGGTCGGCGTCGCCCAGGTCGAACGAGAGCACCCCGGGCATCCGGCGCATCTGCGCCGAGGCCACCGCGTAGGCGGGATCGTCCGGCAGCCCCGGCCAGCGCAGACCGGTCACGTCCGGCCGGCCCGCCAGCAGGTCGGCGACGGCTGCGGCGTTCGCGCTCTGCCGGGCCAGCCGCAGGTCGAGGGTCGCCAGCGACCGGTGCGCCAACCAGGCGTCGAACGCTCCCGGAATCGAACCGGTGCCGGTACGCCAGAGCGTCACCGCCTCGATCACCTCGGCGGACCGGCTGGCCAGGTAGCCCAGCAGCAGGTCGGAGTGGCCGGTGAGCGCCTTCGTGCCGGAGGCCACCACCAGGTCGGCGCCGAGGTCCAGCGGGCGCTGCCCGAGCGGGGTGGCGGTGGTGTTGTCGACCGCGAGCAGGGCGCCGGCGGCGTGTGCCCGCTCCGCCAGGGCGGCCACGTCGACCACGTCCAGACCCGGGTTGGCCGGGGTCTCCACCAGCACCAGCCGGACGCCTTCGAAGGACGGGTACGGCCCCACGGTCGGCACGAAGAGCACCCGTACGCCGATCGTCTCCAGCACGGCGGTGGCGAACGCCCGGACGGGGAAGTAGCCGTCGGAGGGCAGCACCACGGTGTCCCCCGGGCGCAGCAGGGTGAGCAGCGTCCCGGTGATGGCGGCCTGACCGCTGGCGAAGACCCGGCAGTCACCGCCCTCCAACTCGCCCACGGCGGCCTCCAACAGCCGCCGGGTCGGGTTGTCGGGGCGGCCGTAGCCGTTCGGCGACGCGTCCGGCCCCTGCCACGGGTCGAGGTGGTACGGCGCGGCGAAGACCGGACCCGGCAGGAACGCATCACCCGGCGCCGGCTCGGGCAGGCCGGCGCGCACGCAGCGGGTGCCGTCTCCCAGTTCGCTCATCGGTTCCTCACTCGTACGACTCGGGCTTGGCGGTCCGGCTCATCAGGGTGTCCACGGCGAGCCGCGGGTCCATCCCCTCGTGACAGATCCGTTCGACCTGCTCGGTGATCGGCATCTCCACCCCGTGCGCCCGCGCCAGATCGCGGATCGCGAGGCAGCTCTTGACGCCCTCGGCGGTCTGTCGGGTCGCGGCCTGGGCCTGCTCCAGCGTCTCGCCCCGGCCCAGGTGCTCGCCGAAGGTGCGGTTGCGGGCCAGCGGGGACGAGCAGGACGCGACGAGGTCGCCCATGCCCGCCAGGCCGGCGAAGGTGATCGGGTCCGCCCCGAGGGCCACACCCAGGCGGGCCGTCTCGGCCAGCCCTCGGGTCATCAACATGGCCCGGGTGTTGTCGCCGAAGCCCATCGCGGTGGCGATGCCGTACGACAGCGCGATCACGTTCTTGACCGCGCCGCCCAGCTCGCAGCCGATCACGTCGTCGTTGGTGTACGGCCGCAGGTACGGCGTCCGGATCGACGACTGCACGAGCGTGGCGCGGTCGGCGTTGGTGCCGGCGACCACCGTGGCGGCCGGCTGCTCGGCGGCGATCTCGGGGGCGAGGTTCGGGCCGGAGACCACCACCACCCGATCGGCGGCCACCCCGGCGGTCTCGACGATGACCTCGCTCATCCGCTTGGTGGTGCCGAGTTCGATGCCCTTCATCAACGACACCAGGGTGGCGTCCGGGTGCAGGTGCCCGGCCCACTCGGCGAGGTTGCCGCGCAGGGTCTGCGAGGGCACGGCCAGCACCACCACCTCGGCGCCGCTGATCGCCTCGGCGGCGTCGGTGGTGGCGGTGACCCGGGCCGGCAGCAGCAGGTCCGGCAGGTACTCCGGGTTGCGACGCTCGGCGCGGATGCTCTCGGCCACCGGGACGCGGCGGGCCCACACGGTCACGTCCCGCCCCGCGTCGGCCAGGATTTTCGCGAAGGCGGTGCCCCAGGAGCCGGCGCCCAGCACCGCGACGTGGCCGCTCATGCCGCTTCACCGGGGTGGCGCTCGACGGACGGTCGGGCCGGCCGTTCCCACAGCGGCGGCGGTGTGCCACCACGGATCTCGACGAGCATGTCCCGCAGCCGCAGCATGATGGCGTCCGTCATCTCCTCGAGGGTCTCCCGGGTCGGTGGGGCGCCCGCCCAGCGGCTCAGGTCGACCGGCTCGCCGGCCACCACGGTCACCGGGATCCGGGGGCGGGGGTTCAGCCGGCTGGTCCGCGGGTCGAAGATCCGCTCCGGACCCCACATCACCAGCGGCACCACCGGGGCGCCGGTGGCCAGCGCCAGCCGGGCCGCGCCGGTCTTGGCCTTCATCGGCCACAGGTCCGGCTGTCGGGTGGTCGTGCCCTCCGGGTAGATCACCACCGCGCCACCCTCGTCGAGCGCGGCGACCGACTTGTCCAGCGAGCGGACCGCGTCCACGCTGCCGCGCTCGACCGGGATCTGCAGACAGCGGTGCAGGATCCAGCCGATCACCGGCACCCGGAACACGCTGGCCTTGCCCAGGTACTGCGGCCACCGCCCGGAGTCGTAGATGAAGTGCGCGGAGACCAACGGGTCGGCGTGCGAGATGTGGTTGGCGACGATGATCATTCCGCCGTCACGGGCGAGGTGCTCCTGGCCGCGCCAGGTCCGCCGGGTCCAGACGGTCATCACCGGCTTCACCAGCCCCACGGCGAACCGTTGCCAGAACCCCAGCCTCCGCCGTGCCACTGTGCCTCCTCGTCGCGCCCCGACCCGCCGCGAGCCACACCCGCGACACCCGCAGCGGAAATCATGCCTGCTCGCCCCCGGTACGGCCAGCGAGGGTCCCGTCGTCCGGCTGGCAGGATTGCGGACGTGAGTCAGCCGAGGTGGGCCGTGGTGGTGCCGGTGAAGCGTCTGACCGCGGCCAAGAGCCGGCTGCGGGGCGCGCTGCCCGGCGTACCGCATGAGGAGCTGGCGCTGGCGCTGGCGGCCGACACGCTCCGCGCGGTGCTGGCCTGCCCGGCGGTCGCCGAGGCCCTGGTGGTGACCGACGACACCCGGGTGGCGGCCGCGGCGCGGGCCGCCGGGGCGCGGACGGTGCCCGACGTGCCGGACGCCGGCCTGAACGCCGCCTTCCGGCACGGCGCGGCACAGATCCCCGGGCGGTGGGTGGCCGGGCTGACCGCCGACCTGCCGGCCCTGCGCCCGGCCGAGCTGGCCGACGCGCTGCGCGCGGCGCAGCACGACACCGAGGGGGTACGCCGGTTCGTGGCGGACGCCCCCGGCGGTGGGACGGTGCTGCTCGCCGGGCCGCCGGGCGTCGACCTCGACCCACGGTTCGGGGTCGGCTCGGCGGCGGCGCACGCGGCGAGTGGGGCGCTGCCGCTGACCGGTGACTGGCCCAGCCTGCGGCGGGACGTGGACACCGCCGAGGACCTGGCCGCCGCCGCCCGGCTGGGGCTAGGCCCACGCACCGCGGCGCTGCTCGCCGCCGGCTGACCGGCGCGCTGAACAAGCCGACCCGGCCGGTGTACGGTGCGAGCATGCAGGGCACGGTGGCCAGTTACGACGCGGCGACACGCAGCGGTGTCCTACTGCTCGACGACGGCACCGAGCTGCGTTTTCCCGCCCGGGCGTTCGACGCCTCCGGCCTGCGGTTGCTCCGGCTCGGCCAGCGGGTGCGCATCGACACCGATCCCGACGGCGAGGTCGTCCGGGTGACATTGCCGACGATGCACTGAGCTGGCGGGGCCAAGTTCATTTTGCGTTAACTCTAATCGGGTGATTATGAGCGGGTGAGCACCCCTCGCGAGCATCCGGTCACCCCTCCCGCCACCGACCCCCGCAACGGCGCCCGCGTTCGCGGCACCGACGGCCGTTTCCGCCCGTCCCGGGCCGAACGGGCCGGCGCCGCCCGTGCCGACACGCTCGCCGACGACCCGGGCGCGGCGTCCTCCGGGCTCGACGAGGTCATCGAACCCGGCGTGCCGCCCACGGAGACGGACGGCCCGGCGACCGGCGCGGCCCTGCCCGGCACCTCCGGCGGCCTCGCCACCGGCCTCGCCGCGGGCGGTGCGGGGGACGACGAGCCACCGGCTGCTCCCCCGCTGCCGGAGGACCGCTTCCTCAACCGGGAGCTGTCCTGGCTCGACTTCAACGCGCGGGTGCTCACCCTCGCCGAGGACCAGCGCGCCCCCCTGCTGGAGCGGGCCAAGTTCCTGGCGATCTTCGCCAGCAACCTCGACGAGTTCTACATGGTGCGGATCGCCGGCCTGAAGCGGCGGCTCTCCGCCGGCCTGCCGGTGCGCGGCGGCGACCGGCTGCCCCTGCGCACACAGCTGGAGCTGATCGCCGAACGGACCGCCGAGCTGGTCGCCCGGCACGCCGCCTGCTTCGTCGACGACGTCCTGCCCCGGCTGGCCGAGGAGGGCATCCGCATACTGCGCTGGGGTGACCTGGGCGACCCCGAGCGGGAGCGGCTGCGCACCTACTTCCGGGAGCACATCTTCCCGGTGCTCACTCCACTCGCGGTGGACCCGGCGCACCCGTTCCCGTACATCTCCGGGCGGTCCTTGAACCTGGCGGTGGCGGTCCGGGACCCGGACGGCGGGTCCGAGCTGTTCGCGCGGGTGAAGGTGCCCAACAACGTCCCGCGCTTCGTACGGGTCGACCGGGACCAGCCGGGCGTGCGGATGCTGCCGGTGGAGGACCTGATCTCGGTGCACCTGGGTCAGCTGTTCAGCGGCATGCAGGTGGTCGAGTGCCACCTGTTCCGGGTCACCCGCAACGCCGAGGTGGAGGTCGACGAGGACCGCGACGAGGATCTGCTCCAGGCCCTCGAACGGGAGCTGGCCCGCCGCCGGTTCGGCCCGCCGGTCCGCCTGGAGGTCGCCGCGTCGATCTCCGACCACATGCTGGAGCTGCTCGTCCGCGAGTTGGACATGGACGACCAGGACGTGCTGCGGGTGCCCGGCCTGCTGGACCTTTCCGCGCTGTGGCAGGTGTACGGCGAGGCCGACCGCCCCGATCTCAAGGACCCGCCGTTCGTGCCGGCCACGCATCCCCGGCTCGCCGAGGGCGAGGTGCCGCGCAGCGTCTTCTCCACCCTGCGCGACGGGGACATCCTGGTGCACCACCCGTACCACTCGTTCGCCACCAGCGTGCAGCGCTTCATCGAGCAGGCCGCCGCCGACCCCAACGTGCTGGCCATCAAACAGACCCTCTACCGCACCAGCGGTGACTCGCCGATCGTGGACGCGCTCGTCGACGCGGCCGCCGCCGGCAAGCAGGTGGTGGTGCTGGTCGAGGTGAAGGCCCGCTTCGACGAGGTGGCCAACATCGGCTGGGCCCGCACCCTGGAACGCGCCGGCTGCCACGTGGTGTACGGCCTGGTGGGGCTCAAGACACACTGCAAGACCGCCCTGGTGGTCCGGCAGGAGGGCAACCAGATCCGCCGGTACTGCCACATCGGCACCGGCAACTACCACCCGAAGACCGCCCGCCTGTACGAGGACTTCGGCATGCTCACCGCCGACCCGGAGATCGGGGCGGACCTCACCGACCTGTTCAACGTGCTGACCGGCTACAGCCGGCAGACCGCGTACCGGCGGCTGCTGGTCGCCCCGCAGGGCATCCGCAGCGGCCTCATCGAACGCATCGAACGGGAGATCGCGCACGTCCGGTTGGGCATGCCCGGCCTGGTCCAGTTCAAGGTCAACTCGCTGGTCGACGAGGGCGTGACTGACGCGCTGTACCGGGCGTCCCAGGCCGGCGTGCACGTCGACCTGCTCATCCGGGGCATGTGCACGCTGCGTCCGGGGGTGCCTGGGCTGTCGGACAACATCCGGGTGCGCTCGATCCTCGGCCGGTTCCTGGAGCACTCCCGGGTCTTCCGTTTCGGCAACAACGGCGAGGCCGAGTTCTGGATGGGCTCGGCGGACCTGATGCACCGCAACCTGGACCGGCGGGTGGAGGCGCTGGTGCAGGTGAGCGATCCGGTCGCCCGCGCCGAGCTGGACTACGTGCTGACCGCCGCGATGAGCCCGGACGTGGACGCGTTCGAGCTGGCCGGCGACGGCACCTGGACGCGGCGTACCGACGGTGACGACGCGGCCCGGGTGCACCTGCAGGATCTGCTGCTGCGCCGCGTCGGTGGCACGGCCGGCTGACCGTTCGCGGCATAGGCTGAGCTGATGGTCGAGGAGGAGCAGAAGTACGAGGTGGACGACACCTTCGTGCTGCCGGACCTGTCCGCCACGTTTCCGGCCGGCGGCCGGGTCCGGGCGCTGCCGCCGGTGACGCTCGTCGCCCGCTACCTCGACACGGTCGACCTGCGGCTGGCCCGCGCCGGGGCGTCCCTGCGCCACCGCAAGGGTGACGAGCTGCCGTGGACGGTGAAGCTGCCCACCGGCACGCCCGGCGTCCGGCACGAGATCTCCCGTCCCGGGCCGGTCGGGCAGCCGCCGCCGGAGCTGGTCGAGCTGGTCACCGTCCTGCATCGGGGCGCGTCGCTGGCGCCGGTGACTGTGGTACGCACCGTCCGGCACGCTCACGAGGTGTGCGACCGGGCCGGAACGGTGCTCGCCGAGGTGGTGGACGACCGGGTGACAGTCCTCGACGACGCCGGCGCCACCACCGGCGCGTTCCGCGAGGTGGAGGTGGAGCGCAAGGCCGGCGACCGCAAGCTGCTGGAACGAATCGGCGAGGTGCTGTGCGAGGCCGGGGCCCGGGCCGGCTCGTTCACCCCGAAGCACGTACGGGCGCTGGGGACGGTGGCGCAGGCCGAACCCGACCTGGTCGGGCCGGGCGGACTGACGGCCGACCCGACCGCCGGGGACATGGTCACCGAGGCGGTCCGCAAGGAGGTGGGCCGACTGTTGGCGCACGACCCGCTGGTGCGGCTGCGCACCTCGACCGACGGCGGCGACAGCGCCGTACACCAGATGCGGGTGGCCTGCCGACGGCTGCGCAGCGACCTGCGCACCTTCCGGCCGCTCGTGCGCCGCAGCTGGGCCCGGCCCCTGCGCGACGAGCTGCGCTGGCTGGCCGGGGTGCTCGGCGGGGCGCGCGACGCCGAGGTGCTCCGCGACCGACTGCGGCGCACCGCGACCGCCGACCCGCTCAGCCCGCTCGACACGGGCGCGGTGGACCGACTGGACGAGGCGCTCGCGCAGCGGCAGCGGCAGGCGCTCGCCGCCATCGACGAGGCGCTGCGCTCGCCGCGTTACCTGGCCCTGGTGGACGCGCTGGTGCTGGCCGCCCGCGCGCCCCGGCTCACCCGACGGGCGGCCGCCCCGGCGGCGCGCACGCTACCGAAGCTGGTGGCCCGCCCGTGGCGGCAGCTCACCGGCCCCGACGGCGTGGACGGGCTCGACCCGCTGGCCCCCGACGACCGCTGGCACGCCGTCCGCAAGGAGGGCAAGCAGGCCCGCTACGCGGTCACCGCAGTGGTCCCGGCCGTCGGCAAGGACGCGCGGCGGCTGGCCCGCGCGTTGGCCCGCGTCCAGGACGTGCTCGGCGAACACCAGGACGCCGCGGTGGCCGCCGAGACCTGGCTCGCCCTCGCCGCCGACCGACCGGCCGACCACGAACTGGCGGTCACCGCCGGGCGGCTGGCCGAGCGGGAACGCGACACGGTCCGCCTGATGCGGGCCCGGTTCCCCGCCGCGTGGCACCGGGCCACCCGGCGACGGCGGACCAGATGGTTGCCGTGACGGGCATCCGCGCTGCCGGCGGGGTCTGCTGGCGACCGACCGCCGACGGCGTACGGGTCTGCGTCGTGCACCGCCCGCGCTACGGGGACTGGACGCTGCCCAAGGGCAAGCTCGAACCGGGCGAGCATCCACTGGTCGCGGCGGTCCGGGAGGTGGCCGAGGAGGCCGACGTGCGGGGCGTACCGCAGGTGCGGCTGCCGTCGGTGCGCTACCGCAGCGAGGGGCAGGCCAAGCTGGTCGACTACTGGTCGATGCTCGCGGTCGCCGAGGGCGGGTTCCAGCCGGGCACCGAGGTCGACGACATCCGGTGGCTGGCCGTGGACGACGCGATCCGCCTGGTCAGCTATCCGCACGACGCCGAGGTGCTCGCCGGGTTCGCCGCGCTGCCGCCGGTGACCGCGACCGTCGCGGTGGTCCGGCACGGGCACGCCGGCAAGCGGGCCACCTGGTCCGGCCCGGACACCGCCCGCCCGCTCGATCGCGAGGGATGGGCCCAGGCGTACGCGCTGGCGCCGCTGATCGCCCTGGTGCGCCCGGCCCGGCTCCTGTCGGCCTCGCCGCGCCGCTGCGTGCAGACCCTGGACCCGGCCGCCACGTTGCTCGACCTGCCCATCGAGATCTGCGGCGACCTGGACGAGCCGCAGCCGGGTCAGCAACAGGACGAGCGGGTGCTGGCCACCGCCGCCCAACTGCTGGAGCTGGCCTGCGCCGGCGGGCAGGTGGCGGTGTGCAGCCAGGGCAAGGTGCTGCCGGGCGCGTTGGAGCAGCTGACCGGCCGCGCCGACGAGGACTTCATTACCCCGAAGGGCGGCGGCTGGCTGCTGGCCTTCAGCGGCGAGCGGCTGCTCGCGGCCGACCGCCTGTGAGGCCCGCCCGGCGCTTCGGCGGTTGATCCCCCCTTCAGGTCGCCGACGTGGCGGTGTCCGGCTGGCCAGATACCGCAGCATCGGCGATCCCGGCGCGGGGTCAGCGGGACGGCAGGGTGAGGGTCACCGCCACCGGCAGGTGGTCGCTGGCCTCGCCGCGCGGCGCGACCGGATTCGTCGCCGTCAGGCCGGGCGAGACGAAGACGTGGTCGATCTGCTGGCGTGGATCGTCGGCCGGGCTCGTCGCCAGCGGACGGGCGACCGCCAACGCGTCGACCAGCCCGGCCGCGGTGAACTGCTCGAAAGCCTCGTCGCCCGGCTCGGTGTTCAGGTCGCCGGCCACCACGAGCGGCCGGCCGGCCGCGTACCCGGTGGCGAAGTCGGCCACCGCGCGAGCCTGCGCCACCGGGCCCGCGTCGGGTGGCGGTTGCAGGTGGGTGCTCACCACGGCGGCACGGACACCGTCGCCGAGGTCCAGGGTGACGGCGAGAGCCTGCGCTCCGGTGGGCGCCCCGAGAGACGGCAGCGGCCGGGACCGTGGGTCGGTGACCGGCCACCGGCTGAGCACCGCGTCACCCCAGACCGGGTCGGCGGCCGGCCCGAACACGTACGGCATGCCGAGCCGGTCGGACAGCAGGTCCAGCGTGTCGTGGCCGCCGTTGAGCAGCCAGCCCCGGTCCACCTCGCTGAGCAGCACCACATCGGGCCGCTGCCGGTCGATCGCCGCGGTCAGCCCGGCCAGGTCGAACCGGCCGTCCAGCCCGAAGCCCATCCGGATGTTGTACGCCACCACGGTCAACCGCTCCGGCGGACCCTCCCGGTTGCTCGCCACCGCCACCTCGTCGGCGAGCAGCGGCGCGAGCAGAGCCAGCGCGGCGACCCCGCCGGCGGTCCGCAGCGGCGGAAGCGGGCCGGGACGCCGGTGGCCGGACGGACGGGCGGCCAGGGCCACGGCGGCGACCACCCCGGCCACCACCACCGGCACCACCGCGTTCGGGTAGCCCAGGTCGTAGGCGGAGTAGTAACCCACCGCCCCCAGCACGAAGAGCAGCATGCCGGCGGCGACGGCGTACCCCCGGCGGGCCGCCGTTCGGCGGCTGTCGTCCGTGCCCGTCGCGCCCTCACCGCCAGCGTCAGCGTCGACGGCGGCGTGGGCGGCGCCGTCGGCGTCGGCGCGACCCGGAGCGTCGGTGAGGGCGAGGCAGGCGCCGAGTCCGACGGCGGTGAGCAGGATGGCCGCGACGAGCAGGTCGCCACTGTCGAGGGCGAAGAGCACCACGCCCACCAGCAGGGCCGCCGGCCCGAGCGGCCGGCCCCACCCCCGGGTCGGGCCCGCCAGCGCGGCCAGCAGGAACCCGGCGACCGCCACCGACACCGGCGCCAGGCCGAACAGCGGTGAGCGAGCGACGTCGCCACTCGCGACCAGGTACGACATCCCGGCCTGGGCCAGGGCCGGCGCGAGGGCCACCATGCCGGCCAGCAGCAGCACCGGCCCGGCCAGCAGCCACGATCGGGCGCCACCGGGGCCGGGCGGCGCGGTGGGCAGCGTCGTGCCGAGCAGGAACAGCACCACCGCGACGGCGCTGAGCAGCCACGCCACCCAGCCGCCCCGCCAGACGAGGTCGTAGGTGTCCAGCAGCGCGTGGATGGCGGCGTTGACCGCCAGCCCCAGGGCCAGTCCCGGCACCGGACGGTCGGTGCCGCCGGCGACACCCACCAACCAGACCAGACCGGCGAGCAGACCGGCGGTGGCCAACCAGAGCTGCGGACGGCCGCCGGGGGCGCTGGTGAGCGCGAGCCGGGCCACGGCGAGCAGCACGGCGGCGACGACGGTGACCCGGCGGGCGCCCACCCGCCGGACCAGAGCCGGCGCGGCCATCGCCAGAACGAACCAGCCGAGCGCGAACGCGCCCATCAACTCGGCCGGGGTGGACGCGGCCTGCCCGAAGATGGTGATGATGCCGGGCAGCCAGACACGCAGCACGTCGATGAGCAGAATGACGCCCAGCGCGAGCGATCCGGTGGTGAGCTGGCGATAGCGCACCGGCGCCCCATTTCGTCGGCGGACCGGTCCTCAAGGGGGGCCGGCACGGCGATTCTGCGCGTACGGCCCGGCCGGGTCAACGGCCCGGCACGCGCAAAGGGCGCCCACCGCGAGGGTGGACGCCCTTTGGGCGGACAGTCGGTCAGCGCTTGCTGGCCGCCTTCTTGGCCGGAGCCTTCTTCGCCGGCGCCTTCTTGGCCGCCGTGCTCTTGCTCGCCGCCGCGGTGGTCTTCTTCGCCGTGGCGGACTTGGTCGCCGCGGCGGTCTTCTTCGCCGGGGCGGTCTTCTTGCTGGCGGCCGTCTTGGTCGCCGTGGTGGTCTTGCTCGCCTTGGCCGGGGCGGTCTTCTTGCTGGCCGCCTTGGTGGCGGCGGCGGTGGTGGTCTTGCTCGCCTTGGCCGGGGCGGTCTTCTTACTGGCCGCCTTGGTGGCGGTGGCCTTGGTGCCCGCCGCCTTGGCGCCGGCGGTCTTGGCCGTGGCGGCGGCGGTCTTCTTCGCCGCCACCGTGGCCTTCGGCACCTTGCCGCTGGCCACCATCTCCTTGAACCCGGCGCCGGGGCGGAAGGTCGGGACGGACGTCTTCTTGACCTTCACCGCCTCGCCGGTACGCGGGTTGCGCGCTGTTCGTGCGCCACGCACACGCTTTTCGAATGCTCCGAATCCGGTGATCGCCACCTTCTCGCCCTTGGTGACCGCTGCCTGGACCTCAGTGAGGACCGCGTCGAGCGCGGCCGTCGCCGTCTTCCGGTCCCCCAGGCGAACGGCGAGCGCCTCGATGAGCTCGGCCTTGTTCACGACTTCCTCCCGATTGTGCAACTGACTCGACGCGAGCCATTCTGCGCGCACCGTATGCCCTGCGCTGCCTGGACACAAACATTCGGTGGAAAAAAGCCCTTGTGTCGTAACGGATTCGCCCCCACCGGTTGGACCGGTGGGGGCGAAATCCGATGTGCGGGTGGGCGTACGGCTATGCCACCGAGGGCAGGAACGGCAGTCGAGACGCCTCGTAGGAGGCGATGTCATCGGCGTGCCGGAGGGTGAGTCCAATGTCGTCCAGGCCCTCCAACAGCCGCCACCGGCTGAAGTCGTCCAGTGGGAACGACCAGGTCGCGTCCCCGGCCCGGAGCTGTCGGGCGGTCAGGTCGACGGTCACCGGAGTGGTCGGGTCGGCCTCGACGAGATCCCACAACTCCTCGACGGCTTTCAATTCCAACTCGACCGGCAGCAGGCCCTCCTTGAGTGCGTTGCCCCGGAAGATGTCACCGAAGCGCGGGGCCACCACGGCGCGGAAGCCCCAGTCCCGTAGCGCCCAGACGGCGTGCTCCCGGGAGGAGCCGGTGCCGAACTCGGGACCGGCGATGAGGATCGACGCACCGGAATAGGATTCATCGTTGAGCACGAATGCCGGGTCTTCCCGCCACGCGTTGAACAGCCCGTCGGCGAAGCCGGTGCGGGTCACCCTCTTGAGGTACACGGCCGGGATGATCTGATCCGTGTCCACGTTGGACCGGCGCAGCGGCACGGCGGTACCGGTGTGGGTGGTGAACTTGTCCATCTCCTCGGTCCCTTCTACAGATCGGCGGGGGCGGCCAGCCGCCCGACCACGGCGGTGGCGGCGGCGACCGGCGGGGACACCAGGTGGGTACGACCGCCCCGGCCCTGCCGGCCCTCGAAGTTCCGGTTGGAGGTGGACGCGGAGCGCTCGCCGGGCTTGAGCGTGTCGGGGTTCATGCCCAGGCACATCGAGCAGCCGGCGAACCGCCACTCGGCGCCGGCGTCGGCGAAGACCTTGTCCAGCCCCTCGGCCTCGGCGGCCTCCCGAACGGCGGCGGAGCCGGGCACCACGAGCATCCGGACGGAGTCGGCGACCCGGTGGCCGCGCAGCACGTCGGCCGCGGCCCGCAGATCCTCCAGGCGGCCGTTCGTGCAGGAACCCACGAAGACCACGTCGATGGGCAGCTCCCGCAGCGGGGTGCCGGGGCGCAGATCCATGTACTCCAGCGCACGGCGGGCGGCAGCGCGCTCCGAGTCGGTGGTGAACTCCTCCGGGTCGGGCACCGGCGCGCTCAGCGGCGCGCCCTGCCCGGGGTTGGTGCCCCACGTGACGAACGGCGTGATCCGGCTGGCGTCCAGGGTGACCTCGGCGTCGAAGCGCGCGCCCTCGTCGGTGGGCAGCGTCCGCCACCAGGCCAGCGCCGCGTCCCAGTCCGCGCCCTGCGGCGCGTTCGGCCGACCCTTGAGGTACGCGAAGGTCGTCTCGTCCGGCGCGATCATGCCGGCCTTGGCGCCCCACTCGATCGACATGTTGGCGATGGTCATCCGCCCCTCCATGGAGAGGGCCTGGATGGCGTCGCCGCGGTACTCGACGATGTGCCCGCGCCCACCACCGGTGCCGACCTGGGCGATCAGCGCGAGCACCAGGTCCTTGGCGGTGACGCCGGGGGCGAGCTGGCCGGTGACGTTGACGGCCATGGTCTTCGGCCGGCTCTGCGGCAGCGTCTGGGTGGCCAGCACGTGCTCCACCTCGCTGGTGCCGATGCCGAAGGCGAGCGCGCCGAACGCGCCGTGGGTGGCGGTGTGCGAGTCGCCACACACGATCGTCATGCCGGGCTGGGTGACCCCGAGCTGCGGGCCGATGACGTGCACGATGCCCTGGTTCTCGTCGCCGAGCGGGTGCAGCCGCACGCCGAACTCGGCGCAGTTGCGGCGCAGCGTCTCGATCTGCGTACGCGACGTCGGGTCCGCGATGGTGAGCAGGTCACCGCGGCGGAGCCGGAACGCCGGATCGGCGTACCCGGTCGGGGTGTTGTGGTCCTCGGTCGCGAGGGTCAGGTCGGTACGACGCACCCGGCGCCCGGCGAGCCGTAGCCCGTCGAACGCCTGCGGGCTGGTCACCTCGTGCAGCAGGTGCAGGTCGATGAAGAGCAGGTCCGGCTCACCAGCGGCGGACCGTACGACGTGCGCGTCCCAGACCTTCTCGGCCAGGGTCCTCGGCTCAGGAGTGACTCCCACCATCTGGACATCCTAAATTCTGGGAGGTAAGTTTCGGCTTGTGGGACACAGTATGAGCGGTGTCGGCGTTCTCGACAAGGCGGTGGTCATCCTGGCCGCCTGTGTCGACGGCGCCAGCCTGGCCGAACTCGTTGAACGCACGAAGCTGCCCCGGGCCACCGCGCACCGGCTGGCACAGGCACTGGAGATCCATCGGATGCTGGTTCGGGACACCCAGGGGCGCTGGCGTCCCGGGCCCCGGCTGGGCGAGCTGGCCAACGCCGCTCCGGACGTCCTGCTGACCGCCGCCGAGCCGCTGCTGGCCGCGCTGCGCGACGCCACCGGCGAGAGCGCGCAGCTCTACCTGCGCCGCGCCGACGAGCGGATCTGCGTGGCGGCGGCGGAGCGCGCCAGCGGCCTGCGGGACACCGTTCCGGTCGGCTCGGTGCTGCCGATGACGGCCGGCTCGGCGGCCCAGATCCTGCTCGCCTGGGAGCCTCCGGAGGCGGTGATGCCGCTGCTGCCGCGCAGCAAGTTCACCGGCCGCACCCTGGCCGAGGTCCGCCGCCGCGGCTGGGCGCAGAGCGTGGCCGAACGGGAGGCCGGTGTGGCGAGCGTCTCCGCCCCGATCCGCGACCGCACCGGCCGCGTGATCGCCTCGGTCAGCATCTCCGGCCCGATCGAACGCCTGGGCCGCCGCCCCGGCGAACGCCACGCCATGGCAGTCGTCAGAGCCGGCCAACGCCTCTCCGGCCTCTAACCCCACCCCCGCCCCCTCCTTTGTTGATCATGAAGTTATTGCCCGGACACGCCGTGGCGGAGGGCAATAACTTCATGATCAACGGGGAGGTGGGAGGCCGGGCGAGGGCCGGGCGGGTGGGGGTGGGAACGGGAAAGGCTCACCTCGCGGAGCGAGGTGAGCCTTTGATCTGTAGCCCCGACCGGATTCGAACCGGCGCTACCGCCTTGAGAGGGCGGCGTCCTGGGCCGCTAGACGACGGGGCCAGAACTTCCTGTTCACCGCCTTCGCAGGCGGTGCCGCTGTAGTCTAGCGGCACCGTCCGTCGGGGCGAGCGTGGGGTCTGGGCACCGTGGACGGCCGTGCGTAGCAACGAAACAACCCGCCTCACCAAGGTGAGACGGGTTGTGCACAGATGTAGCCCCGACCGGATTCGAACCGGCGCTACCGCCTTGAGAGGGCGGCGTCCTGGGCCACTAGACGACGGGGCCAGAACCACTTTCGCTCCCCCACCCTCGCGGGCGGAGGAGCTGCACTCTACCAGAGACCACTCTCCGCCCCCGGAGGGGCGGAGTCGAACTCCGTCAGAATCCAGCGTCCGGGATTCTCGCGAATCCCAGCTGCGCTGGGGTACCAGGACTCGAACCTAGACTAACTGAACCAGAATCAGTCGGGCTGCCAATTACCCCATACCCCATTGGCCCCTTGCGGCGCCGGGAGTGAACATTACCCTCCCGGTGCCGACAGGCCAAATCCGATCCCCCCGAACCGCCCGTGAGCTGCGGAAACAGGGGCATCGGACGGATCAGGCGACGGGGACCACCGGGTTGCTGAGCTCGCCGATGCCCTCGATCCGCACGGTGACCGTATCCCCCTCGACGAGAGGGCTAACCCCCGCCGGAGTGCCGGTGAGCACCACGTCGCCGGGCAGCAGGGTCATCACGTGCGAGATGTACGACACCAGGCCGGCCACGTCGAAGACCATGTCCTTCGTGCGGCCGAGCTGGCGTACCTCCATCTCGTCGGGGTTGCGACCCACCTCACAGCGGATCTCCAGGTCGGAGACGTCCAGCCCGGTGGTGATCCACGGACCGATCGGGCAGAACGAGTCGAAGCCCTTGGCGCGGGTCCACTGCCCGTCCGAGCGCTGCAGGTCCCGGGCGGTCACGTCGTTGGCGCAGGTGTAGCCGAAGATGGCACGTTCGGCGGCGGCCCGGTCGGCCCGGCGGGCGCCCGGCGCGCCGATCACGACCGCCAACTCCGCCTCGTGCTCGACCTGCTTGGAGAAGATCGGCAACCGGATGGCGTCCCGGGGACCGATCACCGAGGTGGACGGCTTGAGGAAGAGCAACGGCTCCTTGGGCACCTCGTTGCCGAGCTCGGCGGCGTGGTCGGCGTAGTTGCGGCCCACGCAGACCACCTTGCTGGGCAGGATCGGCGAGAGCAGCCGGACGTCGGAAAGGGCCCAGCGGGCCCCACTGAAGGAGAGCTGGCCGAACGGGTGACCCTCGATCTCGGCGATGGTCAGGCCCTGCGGCCCGGCCTCCGGCTCGCCCTCGACGGCTCCGAACGACATTCCCTTGGCATGAGCGAAACGAGCGATACGCACCCGGCCAATCTAGCCCCGCCGACCCGTTCACCGGCCACAACGGGCCGTCGGGTGTGCGCAACCCGTCAGCGTCGCGGCACCTTAGCGCAGGTCTGGGCGGCCGGGGCGGGTTTCTCGACTTCGTACCCGCACGGAGGGCGCGCACCCCTAGCGTCGGCTCCGGAGGTTCGTTCGTATGCCTGCATCGACACGACACCACAGAGCCCTCGCGGTGTTCGTACACTGCCTCGGCATCCTCGCCGCCGTGCCGGCCCTGCCCGCGGCGGCCCCGGAGGCGGCGGTCGCGCAACGACCAGCGGCCGCCACGCCACAACCAGCCGCGCCCGTGCCACGACCAGCCGCGCCGACGCCACGTCCGACGGCACCAGCGCCCGGAGCGACGGCGGTCACGCCGCCCGCGTCCGTCAGCCCGGCGCCGTCGGCGGTGGCGGTGGCCGCGCGGGTGCCCGTGGCGGCGAGCGCGGAGCCCACCCCGCCCTCGGCGCCACCGGCGGTGGCACCGCCGTCGCGGGTGCCGGTGTCCGCGCCCCCGCCTCCGGTCACGGTGGCGGTCGCGTCGGAGAGCAGCCCGGCGCCCCGGTACCGGATCCACGTCCGGAATGTGGGCAACTCGCCGCTCGACACGACGGTGCGCCAGGAGCTGCCGTCCGGGTCGTCGCCCACCGCGATCAGCGGGGGCGGGCGGTCCAGCCGCTCCGGCGGGTCCACGGCCGAGGTGACCTGGCGGTTGCGGCTGCCCGCGCACAGCACCACCACGCTGGGCACCGCGCTGACCGCGGTCGCGCCGGGCCAGCCGCTGGCGGCGCCGGCCTGCGCGTTCACCAGTGACGGCAGCCGGCCGTACGACTGCGCCACCGCCACCTGGCAGGGGGCCGCAGGTCCGGCGGCCGAGGTCACCGCGGCCCCGCCCTGGCGGCGGTATCCGGTGCTGCTCGCCGGGTTGGGCGTTCTGCTGCTGCTCAGCGCCCTCGTGGCGTGGGTGTGGCGTCGACGGCGCGGACGGCGCGGACGGCGGGTGACCGCCGCCGCCCTGGCCACCAACGCGACGCCGGACGATGGACGCGGGACGATCTACCCACGTCCGGCGACTCCCGGCCCGCGCCGACGGCGGCGTACGCCGCCGGTCTGGCTGCTGGTCGGCGCGGCGGTGGTGGTGCTGGCGGGCGTGATCGGCACGGCCGGCTGGACGGCGACCCGGCAGGTGTCGTCCATCGACACCCAGAAGCAGCCGACCAGCGGCGCGTGGATGGGCACCGGGGTCTCCGGGCCGGTGGGCGTGCCGCTGCAGGAGTCCGCGTTCGAGTTCACCGTCTACCGGATGACCTGTGGCGCGGCGGACGCGGCCAGCGGGACCGGCGCGGCACCCGCCGGGGGTCGGCGCTGCCAGGCCACCGTGGGTGTGCGCAACGTCACCGGCACCCCGCAGCCCTGGCACGGCCAGCTGCAACGCGCCTACCTGCCGGGTGGCCGGTGGGTGAGCACGGACGAGCCGGCCACCCGGGCGGCCAACCTGGGTCGGGACGTCTTCGCCAACCCGGTGGCCGCGGGCAGTCGGGTGGTGCTCCCGCTGGTGTTCACCGTCGACGGGCGGGACCCGCCTCAGCAGCTGGAGCTGCGCAGCGGCGTGTTCTCCGCCGGCGTCCGGGTGCACACGCCCTGACCGGCGACGGGGCGGCGGTCGTACCCTGGGGTCCGTGACCGCCGCCCTCGCCCCCGCCGTGCTCGACGTGGCGGCCTGGCGTGAGCGCCGCCGGGCCCACGAGGAGCGGGTGGACGGGTGGCTCACGCCGCACCTGGCCCGGCGACGTCGGGGTGAGCGGCACCCGGTGGCCGACTTCCTGTTCACCTACTACTCGCACCGGCCGGCGCAGCTGCGCCGCTGGCACCCGGGCGCGGGGGTCGAGCTGCGCGACGCGGACCCGGCCGAGTTCGGCCGGGACTACCGCGCCACCACCGCCGGGGTCACCCTCGACACCGAGGCGGTACGCGGGCGGCGCGGCGAGTCGATCGCGTGGATCCGCTCGCTGTTGGCGGCCACGGCCGGACGACCGGCGCACTTCGGCTGCTTCGGGATGCACGAGTGGGCGATGGTGTACCGGCAGACCCGCGAGGAACTGCGGCACAACGCCTGGCCGTTGCGGTTGGATCCGGAGCGGACCGCCGCGGTCGTCGAGGAGCGCGGGGTGCGGTGCAGCCACTTCGACGCGTTCCGGTTCTTCACCCCGCCGGCCCGGCCGTTGAACCTGCTCACCCCAACCCGGGAGACGCAGCACGCGCACGAGCAGCCGGGCTGTCTGCACGCCAACATGGACCTCTACAAGTGGGCGTACAAGTTGTCGCCGCTGGTGCCCTCCGAGCTGGTCGCGGACTGTTTCGAGCTGGCCCGGGAGATCCGCACGTTGGACATGCGGGCCAGCCCGTACGACCTGGCGGCCCTCGGTCACCCTCCGGTACGGGTGGAGACCCCGGAGGGCCGGGCGGAGTACGCCGCGGCGCAGCGCGGGTTCGCCGACCGTGCGGCGGTGCTCCGCGACCGGCTGCTGGCCGCCGTCCCCGGCTGACCGTCGACGGCCCTGCGCGGTCGGGCGGCTGGCCCGTGCCGTCGCCCGGCCCGGCGTCAGCGCGAGCGGGCTCGCAGGCCGTCGAGAAGCAGCGCGACCACCGCGGCCAAATCGTCGTCGAGGCCGGGCTCGTTCCACTCCGTCCGGTGCGACGGGTGGTGGAACCGCGCGGTGGCCTGCAGCAGCGCACGGCCGGCCACCGCCGGGTCGGGCACGGTGAACTCGCCGGCGGCCACTCCGTCCGCGACGATCAGGCTGAGCTGACCGGCGAGAACCTCCAGGTGGTTGGCGACCGCCCCCTCGGAGAGCGTGGCGAGCTGGTGGAAGTTGTCGAACAGCTCCGGGTCCTCGCGGGCCATCCGCCGCTTGGTGCCGCTCAGCTCGGCCAGCCACCGGCGCAACCGCTGGGGGGCCGGGTCGGTGCCGGTGGCGACGTCGATCAGCGGGGTGGAGACCCGGGCCAGCCAGCGTTCGGCGACCGCCTCGCGCAGCGCGGCCTTGCTGGCGAAGTGCCGGTAGACGCTGCCGTGGCTGACGCCCAGCGCGCGGGCGACGTCCAGCACGGTGGCCTTCGCCGGGCCGTACCGGCGCAGCACCTCCTCGGCGGTGTCGAGGATGCGGTCGGCGGTCAGGGCGGTGGTGTCGCTCATCGTCCCAGCCTCCCTGACCGCGCCGCCGGTCGTGGCGCGACCCCCGGCCGGCGGTCGCGCCACGACCGGGTCGTCATGACCGCTCGCTGTCCAGGAACGCCATCTGCGCCTCGTCGTACCGGCTGCCGGCCACCGCGTCGGCGGGGACGGCGGCCTCGATGGCGGCCAGGTCCGTCTCGGTCAGCGTGACCGCGGCGGCGCCGAGGGCCTCGGTGAGCCGGTCCCGGCGGCGGGCGCCGATCAGGGGTACGACGGTCTCGCCCCGGGCGAGCACCCAGGCGATGGCGATCTGCGCCACGGTGACGCCCCGCGCCTCGGCGATGGCGCGCAGCGCGTCCACGAGGGCGAGGTTGCGGTCCAGGTTCGCGCCGGCGAAGCGCGGCAGGTGGCTGCGGAAGTCGGTGCCGGCGGTCTCCCGCCCCGCCGTCCAGTGGCCGCTGATCAGCCCTCGGGAGAGCACCCCGTACGCGGTGATCCCGACGCCCAGCTCACGCGCCGTCGGCAGGATCTCGGCCTCGGGGGCGCGGGAGATCATCGAGTACTCGATCTGGAGGTCGCTGATGGGGTGCACGGCGTGCGCCCGGCGCAGCGTCTCGGCGCTCACCTCGGACAGGCCGATGTGCCGGACGTGACCCGCCTTGACCAGCTCGGCCAGGGTGCCCACGACCTCCTCCACCGGCACGTCCGGGGCGAGCCGGGCGGGGCGGTAGATGTCGACGTGGTCCGTGCCGAGCCGGCGCAGCGTGTACGCCAGGAAGTTCTTGATCGCGACGGGTCGGACGTCGTTGCCGTTCCAACCGCCGTCGACGTCGCGCAGCGCGCCGAACTTCACGCTGATCACCGCGTTGTCCCGGTTGCGGCCGCGCAGCGCCTCCCGCAGCAGCATCTCGTTGTGGCCCATCCCGTAGAAGTCGCCCGTGTCGAGCAGGGTGATGCCGGCGTCCAGTGCGGCGTGGATGGTGGCGATGCTCTCGGCCTCGTCGGCGGGGCCGTAGAGGTCCGACATGCCCATCAGGCCGAGCCCGAGCGCGGAGACGGTGGGGCCGGAGGTGCCGAGGGTGCGGGTGTCCATGGGGGGTTCCTCTCCTGGGTGACCTGCCGACCATACACACTTCGGCTGACAGATTCCAGATTCTGTCACTCGCCAGTCAGAGGGGTCACTCACACGGCTCGGTGACGATGACTACTCGCCGTCGACGCGGCGGTCGCGCTTGCGCTGCGACTGGCGCTTCTTCTCGGCCAGCCGACGTTCCTTGGCGCCCCGGGACGGCCTGGTCGCCCGACGCGGCGGCGGGGGCGGGGCGGCGGCCTCGCGCAACAGCGCAAGCATCCGCTCGCGGGCCGCCTCCCGGTTCGCAAGCTGCGCCCGGTGCTCGCTGGCCGCGATCGTCAGCACACCGTCCACCAGTCGGTTGGCGAGCCGTGCCAGCGCCCGCGCCCGCAGCGACTCGGGCACGGCCGGAGAGTTGGCCAGGTCGTAGCTCAGCTCGACCCGGGAGTCGGCGGTGTTCACGCCCTGCCCGCCGGGGCCGGACGAGCGGGAGAAGCGCTCCCGCAGCTCCCCGGCGGGGACGACCCACCGATCGGTCACCCGCAGTCCGTCGTCCACGCCCCGAGGCTAGCCCGCCGCAGCCCGCCCCGGGTCACCGGCGCGGAGGCTCACTCTGCGTGGTGGACGGGCTCGGCGCCGGACCGGCGGTCTCGTCGTCCGAACCGACCGCGGCGTACGCCACGGCGCCGAACAGCAGCAACCCGATCACCGCGGCCTTCAGCGCGACCCCGCGGATCAGCACCCACGCGCCGCGGCGAGCGCCGGGCACCGATTTCTTCGCGGTCTGGTAATCGGTCCACCCGCGTCGCGCCCGGGCGTACGCCGACCCCACCGCACATCCGATGACCAGGCCCACCAGCAGGAGGACCGTGAGAAGAGGACGCTCCACCTCCGCCAGTATCCATATCGAGCGTCATATTTCCATGGCCCGATGACGTGTGGCCGGATATCCGACAATGGAGGCGACCCGACGGGCCGTCCGGGCAGCTCAGCCGCCCTTGCCGATGATCGTGTCGGCGGTCTGCTGCACCTGATCGATCGGGATGGCGAAGCCGATGCCGATCGACCCGTTGCCGTCGATGGTGGCGATCGCGGTGTTCACCCCGACCACCTCGCCTCGGGCGTTGACCAGCGGCCCGCCCGAGTTGCCGGGGTTGATCGACGCGTCGGTCTGCACCGCGCGGTGCCGGTTGTTGCCCAACCGCACCTGGCGGTCCAGCGCGCTGACGATGCCCGCGGTGACCGTCCCGGACAGCCCCAGCGGTGAGCCCACCGCCAGTACCGGCTCACCGACCCGGGTGGCGCCCGGCTTGGCCAGCGGCAACGGGGCGAGGCCTGCCGACGGTGGCACCTTCAGCACCGCCAGGTCGCTGCGCGGCTCCCTGCCGATCACCTCGGCCTCGTACCGGCGGCCGTCGGGCAGCTCCACCGTGACCGGCCCACCACCGGCCTTGGCCAGGATGTGGTCGTTGGTGACCAGGTGCTGCTGGTCGTCGATGGCGAACCCGGAGCCGGTCGCGGAAGCGCCGTTCGCGCCGCCGGCGAGCACCGACACCACACCGGGCACGGTCCGCTCGGCGGCGGTGACCAACTCCGCCGGCACCGGTGCGGCGGACGCCGCGGACGGCCCCGCGCCGTCCCGGCTGGCCACCACGCCGCCGGCCAGGGCGCCCGAGACGGCCGACACCGCCACGATCGCCAACGCGGCGAGCAGCCGGCCGGGGCGTCGCCCGCCGGGGTCCCGCCCCGAGCCGGGCGCGTCCCACCACCCGCGCCCGTCCGGGTCGAGCTCCGGCGAGATGAACCAGGGACCGCGCGGTTCGCCCAGTCCGGTCTGCACTGCCATGCGTACTCCTCACGGTCGACGTCGGCGCGGTGGATCAGGGCAGTCGGGAGAACCAGCGCATCGAGCCAGCGGCGGCACCCATCGCGAACACCAGTCCGAGGCCGATGAACCGGGCCGAGACGTCCTGACGTTCGGTGCGGTAGCCGACCGAGCTGCCGATGTCGTCGTAGACGGCGCGCAACTCGTCGACGGTGCTGGCCTCGTGGAACATTCCGCCGGTCTCGTCGGCGACCGCCTTGAGGGTCTGCCCGTCGACCGGCACCTGGATCGGCCGTCCGCCCCGGTCCACGAATCCCGACGGTGTGCCGAAGGAGATCGCGTGCACCGGCACCTTCGCCGCGACCGCCTCCGCCGCCGCCTCCATCGGGTCCATCCCCGACGTGTTGGCTCCGTCGGAGAGCAGGATGATCCGGGCCGGCGGTGGCTCCTTGGCGGCCTCGCTGTCCAGGCTCTTGACCGCGCCGAGCGAGGTGTTGATGGCCTCACCGATCGCGGTGCCCTGCACCCCGGTCACCCCCTCGGCGAGGCGACCGATGCCCTCGTCCAGGGCGTCCCGGTCGGTGCCGGGCGGCACCAGGACGGCGGCGCTGCCGGCGAACGCGACAAGCCCCACGTTGAACTCGTCGGGCAGACCCTCGACGAAACGTCGGGCCGCCTGCTTGGCCGCCGCCAGCCGGTCCGGCTCCACGTCGGTGGCCAGCATGGAGGTGGACACGTCGACGGCCACCATCACGGTGGCGCGTTCCCGGGGGACCCGGACCTCGGCGGTGGGCCGGGCGAAGCCGACCACGAGCAGCGCCAGCATGGCCAGGAACAGTCCGGCCGGAACGTGCCGGCGCCAGGCCGGACGAACGGGTGCCACCCGGTCCAGCAGCCGCAGGTTGGTGAAGCGGACGGCGTATTGGCTGCGTCTGCGCTGCATCACCAGGTACGCGCCGACCAGCGCGAGCACGCCGATCAGCAGCCAGAGCCGCAACGGGGACTCCCAGGTCACGCGGCACCTCCCCGGACGGCTCCGGCCGGCGCCGCGGCCATCCGCCGCTGGGCGTGCACGTGTCGGACGATGTCGGCGCTGAAGTCCCGATCGGTGCGCAGCGCCAGGTGTGTCGCCGCGCTCCGGCGCAACGCCTGGCGGACCTGGTCACGCTGGACGGCGGCGGCCGCGGCGTAGCGCTCCCGCAGGCGGCGGTCCGATGTGCACACCTCGCGGCGACGGCCGGTCTCCGGGTCGACCAGCGTGATCAGGCCGACGTCGGGAAGTTCCAGTTCGCGCGGGTCGGTCACCTCGATCGCCAGCACCTGGTGGCGGGCGGACAGCCGACGCAGGGTCCGCTCCCAGGGCGGCGGCTCGTCGGGGTCGTCGGGCAGGCCGTCGAGGAAGTCGGAGACCACCACGACCAGCCCGCGCTGGTTGGCGACCCGGTGCACCGCGTCCAGCCCGTCCGCCAACTCCGCCGCCGCGACCGGCTGCGGGGTCGCCAGCCGGGACCGGGGCCGGTCGTCGGGCTCGGTCGCGCGCGGCGCGGTCAGCAGCGCGCGGAGCAGACCGAGCAGATGGGTACGCCCGCTGCGGGCGGGAAAGCGTCGTACCCCGTCGGCGCCCAGCACCTGGGCGCCCAACCGGTTGCCGATGCCTGCGGTCAGGAAACCCACCGCCGCCACGGCGGCCACCGCCAGCTCCCGCTTGTCCAGCTCGGCGGTGCCGAACTCCATGCTGGCGCTGGCGTCGACGAGCAGCCAGGTGGTGAGTTCCCGGTCGGCGTCGACCTGTCGGACGTGCGGCACGGCGGTCCGGGCGGTCACCGCCCAGTCCATCCGGCGGACCTCGTCCTCCCCCGGCCGGTACTCGCGGCTGCCGGCGGGTTCGCTGCCCGGCCCGGGGAGCAGGCCACGGTACTGGCCGTGCAGCAGACCGTTGAGTCTCCGGGTGACGGTCAGTTCCAGTCGGCGCAGCCGCTGGTCGGGGGTCAGCTCGGCCAGGCCCGGGTCGGGCGGCGTGGCCACCGAGGTGCGGCCGGCGCGTCTCACGCCGCCGCCAGGTCGGGGGTCTGCTGGGGGTGCCCGGTGGCCACCCGGGGCGGCGGCACCGCCTCCACGAGCCGCCGGACCAGGCTCTCGGCCGAGACCCCGTCGGCCACGGCGTCGAAGGAGAGCACCAGCCGGTGGGAGAGGACGTCCACCGCCAATTCCCGGACGTCCTCGGGCAACACGTACTCCCGTCCCCGCAGCAGCGCCTGCGCGCGGGCGGCGGCGACCAGACCGAGCGTCGCCCGTGGGCTGGCGCCGTACGCCAGCAGCGGCGCGATCTCAGCCAGCCCGAACCGGCCCGGGTCGCGGGTGGCGAGGATCAGCCGGACCACGTACTCGGCCAGGGCGTGGTGGACGAAGACCCGCTCGGCGTGCGTCTGCAGGAGTCGCAGGCGTTGCGGGTCGAGCACCTGACGCGCGCTGGGCCGGTCGGTGCTCATCCGGTAGAGGATGGCCAGTTCGTCGGCGTCGCTGGGATAGTCGACGACCACCTTCATGAGGAACCGGTCGCGCTGCGCCTCGGGGAGCTGGTAGACCCCCTCGGACTCGATCGGGTTCTGGGTGGCCAGCACCAGGAACGGCGTCGGCACCGGCCAGCTGCGCCCGCCGATGGAGACCTGCCGTTCGGCCATCGCCTCCAGCAGCGCCGACTGGACCTTGGCCGGCGCCCGGTTGATCTCGTCGGCGAGCACCAGGTTGGCCATGATCGGGCCCAGCTCGATGTCGAAGGTCTCCTTGGAGGCCCGGTAGATCCGGGTGCCGACGATGTCGGAGGGGACCAGGTCCGGGGTGAACTGGATCCGGGAGAAGGTGCCGCCGACCACGGTGGCGAGAGTCTGCGCCGCGAGGGTCTTGGCCACGCCGGGCACGCCCTCCAGAAGGCAGTGCCCGTTGGCGATGAGTGCGGTGAGCAGACGTTCGACGAGCCGATCCTGCCCGACGATCACGCGTTTGACCTCGAAGAGGGTCTGTTCCAGCTCGGCGCCGGTCGGCTCGGGATCGACCGAGGTGGGCAGGCTGGCCAGGGTGTCCGAGATGTCCGTCACGGTGCTTGCTTCCCGGGCCGGGGCCCCGGCAAACGTGGGATTGTCGGGGCCGGACCGGGCCGTTGTGGTCCGCACGGGGATGGGTCGCCCGAAAGAGGAGCACCGGCACGAGCAGGCCGAAGCGGGACGCCCGGGCCGGGACGTGGACCGGCCCGCACGCGCGGGCATGGGGGCCGGTCCGGTCGGTTCGGTCAGAAGGTGTGCGTGAGCAGGGTGAAGCCCCGGTCGGCCGGGGTGCCGGACGAGTTGCGGGTCTGGATGAAGACCGAGTTGGGCGTGCCGAGGCGGGGCGCGACGGAGATCTCGCCAGCGGGCGGGATGCAGCAGGAGTCGGACCGCGAGATGGTCGCCAGGAAGGCGCCGGTCGAGACGTTCACGCCGAGTTGCACCTCGTACTGGCCGGGGCCGAACTTGATGACCGTGCCGTCGCCGCGGGCCTTGGTGCCGTTGGCGTTGACGACCGTGTAAAAGTTGGCGGTCGCCAGCGTGCTGGCCTTGCCGGCCTCCAGCGCAGCCTTGGCGCTGCGGGCCGACTGGGCCGTGACCGGCGGTTGCTGGGCGTCGCCCGTGGCGCGGGACGCCGGCTGGACGGCCTCCTGCGGTGCCTTCGCCGACGGCTGGGCGATGGCGATCCCGCCACCGGCCAGGGTGAGCGCCAGGACAGCGAACGTGACCGCCGCCGCCTTACGTCGGAAGGATGTGTTCATGACAGGTCCCCCTTGTGTGACCGGGTGAATTCGGCCGACCCGCGGGGCGGGACGGATAACTGCCGAAAATGAGATGTACGGCGGCGCTGAGAGCCCCGGGAGATTCGGTTTCTGGACGATCTATACCCATCTTGAACTGGGATTACTACTCAGCGTTGCGTCGTTTTGACCAGGTGGAACGTAGCACCGCAAAAAGCTTGACGTCAATAGTTGACCTCGCATTATGGCGGTGTATTCCACCCGTCAGATAATTGTGAAAGGTGAGCCCATCGGCATTCACGAAATATGCGCGACGCCGACCGCTAGGCTGAGCGCCGTGATCATCGACGTGCCACCCGCACCCACCCGCCGTCGGCTGCCGATCGGCACGGCGCTCTGCTGGGCGGCCGTCGGGCCCACGGCCGCCTGGGCCACCGTGCGGCTGGCCGGGCTGGACCGGGGGCCGCTTGTGCAGGCGCTCGCCTTCACTCCGTACGTCGCCGGGTTCAGCGTGCTGGCCCTCGGCCTCACGGTCGCCCTGCGGCGCTGGTGGCCGGCGGCGGTCGCGGCCCTGGCCGCGGTGGCACTGCTCGGCGTGGTGGCGCCCCGGGCGCTGGCCGCGCCACAGCCGGCGGCGACCGGCCCGACGATCCGGCTGCTCACGGCCAACCTGCTCGCCGGGGCCGCCGACACGGGGGCGCTTGTCGAGCTGGTCCGGCAGCACCGGGTCGACGTGCTCACCGTGCAGGAGTTCACTCCGGAGGCGCAGGCGAGCCTGGACCGGCTCGGCCTCGACCGGCTGCTGCCCTACCGGCAGCTCAACGCGCACGTCGGCACGCCCGGGTCCGCGCTCTACTCGCGGTGGCCGATCAGCGACGCCGGCATCCGCAACAACCGCGGTGGCTGGGGGTTCACCCAGGCGTTCGGCACGCTCGCCGTCCCCGGTGGCCCGCCGGTACGGGTCGAGTCGGCCCACCCCGCGGCGCCGTCCGCGCTGGACCAGGTCGGCGCCTGGCGTGCCGACCTGGTCGCCCAGCCACCGGCCACCCCCGGCGGCGGCCTGCGGATCCTCGCCGGGGACTTCAACTCCACCCTGGACCACGGGCCGCTGCGCGCACTGCTGCGCACCGGCTACGTCGACGCCGCGGACGCCACCGGCGAGGGCCTGACCGGCACGTGGGGCCCGTACGACGGTGACCTCATCCCCCCGGTCACGATCGACCACGTGCTTGTCGACCGCCGCATCGCCGCCGACAAGGTGACCGTGTTCGACCTGGCCGGCAGCGACCACCGCCCCGTCCTGGCCACCCTCCGCCTGCCCGCGGCCTGACCCCTACCGACCCGTCCCGACGTCCGGGGCACAAGCCGCAGACCGTCGACACACCGTGCAGGATCGCGGAGGTCAGGGAGTTGGCGTCGTGGCGGAGGCGGGGGCCAGGCCGTAGGTGAGGGCGTCGACCAGGGCATGCCAACTGGCCTCGACGACGTTGGGGTGCACGCCCACCGTCGTCCAGTCGCGGCCGCTGTCGTCGGCTGTCTCCAGGAGCACCCGGGTGACGGCGCCGGTGCCGTGGCTGCCCTCCAGGATGCGCACCTTGTAGTCGGCCAGCTCGAACTCGCGAAGCCGCGGATAGTGCCGCGCCAGCCCCACCCGCAGCGCCTCGTCCAGGGCGTTGACCGGGCCGTTGCCCTCCGCGGTGGCGATCACCCGCTCGCCGCGTACCCGGATCTTCACGGTCGCCTCGGAGACGACCGCGCCGTCCTCCCGGTGCTCGACCAGCACCCGGTACGACTCCAGGGTGAACGGCCGGGCCGGGCCGCCCTCCGGCAGCTCGGAGCGGACCAGCAGCTCGAAGGAGGCGTCCGCCGCCTCGAAGGACCAGCCGTCGGCCTCCAGCTCCTTGACCCGCTTGGTGACCCGGGTCAGCGCCTCCGGACGGTCGGTCAGGTCCAGGCCGAGCTCACGGCTCTTGAGCTCGACGCTGGCCCGACCGGCCATCTCGGTCACCAGGATCCGCATGTCGTTGCCCACCACCGACGGGTCCACGTGGTTGTAGAGCAACGGGTCGACCTTGATCGCGCTCGCGTGCAGCCCGGCCTTGTGGGCGAAGGCGGCGGCCCCGGCGTACGCCTGGTGGGTGTCGGGGGCGATGTTGGCGATCTCGGCGATGGCGTGCGAGACCCGCACCATCTGCGCCAGGCAGCCCTCCGGTAGGACGGGCATGCCGAGCTTGAGCTGGAGGTTGGCGACGACCGCGAAGATGTCGGCGTTGCCGGGGCGCTCGCCGTACCCGTTGGCGGTGCCCTGCACGTGGCGGACACCGGCCTCGACGGCGGCGATCGTGTTGGCCACGGCGCACGCGGTGTCGTTTTGCGCGTGCATGCCGAACAGCGCGGGGTCGACGCCGAGTCGGCTGGTCAGGTCGACGATCGCGGCGGTCACCTGGGACGGCAGCATGCCGCCGTTGGTGTCACAGAGGACCATCCGCTCGGCGCCCGCGGCGAGCGCGGTCTGCACCACTGCCGCGCCGTACGCCGGGTCGTGGCGGTAGCCGTCGAAGAAGTGCTCGCCGTCGACGAACACCCGGCGCCCCTCGGAGACAAGGTGGCTGACGGTGTCGTGGATCATCGCCAGGTTCTCCGCGCCGGTGGTGCGCAGCGCACGCTCGACGTGGCGGATGTCGGCCTTGGCAACCAGCGCGACGGCCGGGGTCTGCGCGTCCAGCAGAGCACGCACCTGGGGGTCGTCGGCGACCGCGAGGCCGGCCTTGCGGGTCGCGCCGAACGCGACGAGCACCGCGTGCCGCAGAGTCAGTTCGGCGCGCGCCCGGCGGAAGAACTCGGTGTCCTTGGGCACCGCGCCCGGCCAGCCGCCCTCGATGAAGCCGACACCGAACTCGTCGAGCAGCCGGGCCACCGCCAGCTTGTCGACCACCGAGTAGGTGAGCCCCTCGCGCTGGGCGCCGTCGCGCAATGTCGTGTCGAAGACCTGGAACGTCATCAGGATCCTTTCTCGGAGCAACAAAAAGACCTCCCGCGGATGCGGGAGGTCTGCGCGCTCGGCGGAGGGAGAGCCGGCGCGCTAGGTCGCAATAATCAGGATGGTGCTGGTCACGGCCTTTATTCTGCCACCGTCCCCTGGTTTTGGGAGAACCTATCCACATCGCGGGATGGTGACGGAACGTGGCCGTCCGTGCCGGTCGCGCCGCTCGTGATCGACTTCACAAGTCACCTGACCACTGACCGGCAGAAACACGCGTACGGGAGCATCTGGAAACGATCCAGTTACCGGCCCTCGTGCCGCTCTCAAGGAGGACATGTGCTCACTGTCGGTGACCGCTTCCCCGAGTACGAACTCACCGCCTGCGTGTCGCTCGACGCCGACAAGGCATTCGAGACGATCAACCACAAGTCCCACGAGGGCAAGTGGCGGGTGGTCTTCTTCTGGCCGAAGGACTTCACCTTCATCTGCCCGACGGAGATCGCCGAGTTCGGCCGGCTCAACGGCGAGTTCGCCGACCGGGACGCGCAGGTCCTCGGCGCGTCGGTGGACAACGAGTTCGTCCACTACGCGTGGCGCAAGGACCACCCGGACCTGCGGGAGCTGCCGTTCCCGATGCTCAGCGACATCAAGCGCGAGCTGTCCGAGGCGTGCGGCATCCTCGGCGCGGACGGCGTCGCCCAGCGCGCGACGTTCATCGTCGACCCCGACAACGAGATCCAGTTCGCCATGGTCACCGCCGGCTCGGTCGGCCGCAACGTCTCCGAGGTGCTGCGGGTGCTCGACGCCCTGCAGACCGACGAGCTGTGCCCGTGCAACTGGAACAAGGGCGGCGAGACCCTCGACGCCAACGCGCTGCTCGCCGGCGCCGGGGTCTGATCGTGGGCCTGGATGCGATCAAAGCGGCCCTGCCCGAGTACGCCAAGGACATCAAGCTCAACCTGGGCTCCACCGTCGGCACGTCGACGCTGACCCCGACGCAGGCGTGGGGCACGGCGCTGGCCTGCGCGGTCGCCGCCCGCAACCCGCTGGTGCTGCGCGAGATCGCCGCCGAGGCGGTCGAGCACCTCGGGCCCCAGGGCGTCGAGGCGGCCAAGGGCGCCGCGGCCATCATGGCGATGAACAACATCTACTACCGGGCCAAGCACCTGATCGGCGACGAGCAGTACGCCTCGATGCCGGCCCGACTGCGGATGCAGATCATCGCCCGACCGGGTGTCGACAAGGGCGACTTCGAGCTGTGGTGCCTCGCCGTCTCCGCGGTCACCGGCTGCGGGGTCTGCCTGGAGTCGCACGAGAAGGCGTTGCGCGGCAGTGGCTTCACCCGGGAGCAGGTGCACGAGGCCCTGCGCATCTCCGCCGTGGTGCACGCCGCGGCGGTCACCCTGGACGCCGAGGCGGCACTGGCCTGAGCCAGGTACGCCCCGACGGGCCGACGCCGTGCCACGGCGTCGGCCCGTCGCCGTTTCCGGACCCCGACCGCCGGGTAGCTCCTGCGGGGACGCACCCAGCGACGCCGAGAGACGATCGGCGACAGTCAGGAGTGAACGGCATGGACAGGATCGACCCGCACGCCGCCCACGCCGGGCCCGACCCGCTGCACGGCGGTGATCAGGGCGCCGTGGCGGGCGGTTCACCGACCGGCACCTTCGACCCCTGGCGCTACCGGGACGCGGCCGGAGTGGCCGACGCCGACCTGGTCGGCTACAAGGTCGAGGCCACCGACGGCGGAGTCGGCAAGATCGACAGCGCCAGTCACGAGGTCGGCGGCAGCTACCTGGTCGTGGACACCGGGCCGTGGATCTTCGGCAAGAAGGTGATGCTGCCCGCCGGCACCGTCAACCAGGTCGACCACGACCAGCGCACCGTCTCCGTCGACCGCACCCGGGACCAGATCAAGGCCGCCCCGGAGTACGACGAGACCAGCCACAGCGACCCGACGTACCGGGACCAGCTGGGCGGTTACTACGACGAGACGTACGGCGCGCTGCCGCCGGGCACCGCGCGCTGACCGATCGGACCCAACGGCCGGTGGGGCGAAAAGCCCACCGGCCGTTACCGTGTGACCGTGGACGCCACCGAGGACACACGACACATCCCGCTGCCCGCGACCTTCAACTTCCGCGACGTCGGTGGCTACCCCGGCCACGACGGCCGCACCGTGCGCCGGGGTCGTCTCTACCGCTCCGACTCCCTGCACCGCCTCGACGAGCAGGACCGGGACGCGTTCGCCGCGATCGGCATCCGCACCGTCATCGACCTGCGCCGCCCCACCGAGGTGGAGCGCGACGGTCGGGTGCCGGCCTACCAGGGGCTGACCTACCGGCACATCCACCCGGAGCACGAGGACTGGTCGGGTACGCCGCACGAGAAGGGCACCGACCTGGCCCGCTACCTCGCCGACCGGTACGCCGACCTGGCCCAGACCGGCACCGCGGGGCTGGCCGAGGCGATCGGACTGATCGCGGATTCCGCGAATGCCCCGGTGGTGGTGCACTGCGTGGCCGGCAAGGACCGCACCGGCATCGTCTGCGCCCTCACCCTCGCCGTCCTGGGCGTCGACGACGCCGACATCACCGCCGACTACGCGCTGAGCAGCGAGGCGTCGGCCCGGTTCAGTGCCTGGCTGGCCGCCACCATGCCGAACGGGGCCGAGGTGCCCGCGCCGTTCTTGGCGTCACCCGCCGAGGCCATGCAGATGTTCCTGGACGAGCTGCGCGAGGGGCACGGCTCGATCGAGGCGTACCTGCGCCACGCCGGGGTGACCGACGAGCAGCTCGCGGCCCTGCGCGACCACCTGCTCGACGAGGTCTAGCGGGCCGCGCTGACCGGCCCGTGGGAACGGGCCGGTCAGCGCGGGACGTCAGAGGACCTGGTGCACCCAGCCGTGCGGATCGGCGGCCTTGCCCCGTTGGATGTCGACCAGTTGCTGGCGCAGCGACATGGTGACCCGGCCGGGCTCGCCGCCCCCGATCAGGAACTCGCCGTCGGGGAAGCGCACCTGACCGATCGGGGTGATCACCGCGGCGGTGCCGCAGGCGAAGACCTCGCGGAGCCGGCCGCTGGCCGCGTCGGCCTGCCAGTCGGCGAACGTGACCGGCCGCTCCTCCACCCGGTGCCCGGCCTTACCGGCCAGCGTCATGATCGCGTCCCGGGTGATGCCCGGCAGGATCGTGCCGGTCAGCGGCGGGGTGACCACCGAGTCGTCGTCGTAGACGAAGAAGACGTTCATGCCACCCAGCTCGTCGACGAAGCGGCGCTCCACCGCGTCGAGGAAGACCACCTGGTCGCAGCCGGCGTCGATGGCTTCGGCCTGGGCCGCCAGCGACGCGGCGTAGTTGCCGCCGCACTTGGCCGCGCCGGTGCCACCGGGCGCCGCCCGGGTGTAGTCCGGAGAGACCCAGACCGTGACCGGCTTGACCCCGCCGCTGAAGTACGCACCGACCGGCGAGGCGATCACCATGTAGAGGTATTCGTTGGCCGGGCGGACGCCGAGGAAGACCTCACTGGCGAACATGAACGGCCGCAGGTAGAGGCTGCCGTCCTCGCCGGTGGGGATCCACTCCCGGTCGATCTCGATGAGCTTGTGCAGCGAGTCGACGAACACCTCGGGCGGCAGCGCCGGCATCGCCATCCGCTGCGCCGATTCGACGAACCGGGCGGCGTTGGCGTCCGGCCGGAACATCGTCACGCCGCCGTCCGCGGTCCGGTACGCCTTCAGCCCCTCGAAGATCTCCTGCGCGTAGTGCAGCACCGCGCTGGCCGGGTCCATCGGGATCGGCCCACGCGCCTCCACGCGGGCGTCGTACCAGCCCTTGCCGTCGGCGTACCGCACGGTGACCATGTGGTCGGTGAAGACGCGGCCGAAACCCGGGTTGGCCAGCAGGGCGGCCCGGTCGGCGGCGGATACCGGCGCGGGATTCGGACGGATCTCGAAGTCGAGCTTGTCACCACCGCTCATCGCGCTGACCTCCCTGGGGAACAACGGCATGCGGGATCGCACACCGACATGGTTGTGCCAGAAACTTACCCCGAACGGTCGTTCAGCGGGTAGGGCCGCTCGGGACCGGGTGGACTGCCCGGACCGGCGGATGCCGCCGGTGACCCTGGCGGGTCGGAGCGGTCAGGCTACGGCGTGGGCGGCGAGCCGGTCGCCGACCTCGGCGGTGCGCAGCGCCGAGCCCGGGGTGCGGCCGGCCAGCTCGGCGGCGACCGCCGCGTTGACCCGGGCCGCCGCCTCGGCGTGCCCGAGCTGCTCCAGCAGCAGCGCGACGGAGAGCACCGCGGCCACCGGGTCGGCGACGCCCTGCCCGGCGATGTCCGGCGCCGAGCCGTGCACCGGCTCGAACATCGAGGGGTACGCGCCCTCGGGGTTGATGCAGCCGCTGGCGGCCAGCCCGATCCCGCCGGTGACCGCGGCGGCGATGTCGGTGAGGATGTCGCCGAACAGGTTGTCGGTGACCACCACGTCGTAGCGCTGCGGCTGGGTCACCAGGAACATCGCGGCCGCGTCGACGTGCTGGTATTCCGTCGTGACGTCCGGGTGCTCGGCGGCGACCGCCTCGAAGGCGCGCGCCCACAGCGACCCGGCGTGGGTCAGCACGTTGGTCTTGTGCACCAGGGTGACCTTGCGCCGCTCCCGGCGGTCGGCGCGGGCGAACGCATCACGGATGACCCGCTCCACGCCGTGTCGGGTGTTGAGGCTCTCCTCGGTGGCGACCTCGGCGGGCGTGTCGCGGTGCAGGGAGCCGCCGGCGCCGGCGTAGAGCCCCTCGGTGCCCTCGCGCACCACCACCAGGTCGACCTCGCCGGGCTTCACGTTTCCCAGCGGACCGGCGACGCCGGGCCAGAGCCGCGACGGGCGCAGATTGACGTACTGGTCGAAGGCGAACCGGAGCTTGAGCAGCAGGCCTCGTTCCAGGACACCCGGCGGAACCGTGGGGTCACCCACCGCGCCGAGTAGGATCGCGTCGTGCCCGGCCAGCTCGGTCAGCACCGAGTCGGGCAGCACCTCGCCGGTACGATGCCAGCGGGCGGCGCCGAGGTCGTACTCGGTGGCCTGCACGCCGGGGAGCACCGCGTCGAGGACCTTCCGAGCCTGCGCGACCACCTCGGGCCCGATGCCGTCCCCGGCCACCACAGCGATCCGCGCCACGCCCGTACTCCCCACGCTCGACTGCCCCGTCTCGGCAACGGTACGTCGGTGTCCCGCAACCCGGTACGATGCTTCCAACATTTGGGACAGCCGGATGCACAACACCCTCTCAGCTGGGATTCATGGGGCGATCATCTCCGCTGCCTACGGTGGGGGCAGCGGGTCAGGGGGCCCGCGAACGGTGGTCGTGACGACGCGACGTCAACTGCGAGGGGGCAGGTGCCATGCGCATCGACGAGCAGCCGCGGACCCGCTGGCCGGATCCTTCGGCGTTCCGGAACCGCCGGCCGGACCTGCGGCTCGGCAGCCGCCGGCACCGGATCGACCCGACCGCCGCCACCGATGGCCGGATCGCCGTGCAGCACACCGTACGCACCGCGACCGCCGAGTACACCCTGCTGCTCAACGCCCCCGAGTGGCTCGGCCGTCGAGGCGTCGGCGAGGCGCTGCGGGACAGCGTCGCGGAGCTGCGCGCCGTCGACCTGACCTACGGCCCGAACCGCCCGGAGAGCCTGGTCTCCATGCTGCGGCGGGGAGAGATCAACCCGGAGTCGTACCCCCCGCTGGCCGACCTGGTGGACCGCTGCACGGCCATGCGGGCCGCCACCGACGGCTGGTTCGACGCCTGGGCGGTGCCCGGCGGCTTCGACCCGGGCGGCCTGCTGGGCGGCTGGGCCGTGGAACGTGCCGCCGCCCGGCTGCGCGCCGCGGGCATCCACGACTACGCCGTACTCGCCGGCGCCGACCTGGTGGTCCGCGGCCGGGCGCCGCACGGCGGGCCGTGGCGGGTGGCGGTGCACCACCCGACGGCACCCGAGCGCGCGCCACTGGTGCTGGAGATGACCGCGGGGGCCGTCGGCACCTCTGGGGTGACCGGGCGTCAGGGGCACGTGGTCGACCCGCACACCGGCGAGCCGGCCAACCAGCTCGTCGCCGCGACGGTCGTCGGCCCGGACCTGACGGTCGCCGACGCGTACGCCACCGCGCTCTACGCTGCCGGGCCCACCGGCCTGGCCTGGTTCCGTGGCGGCTCCGACTATCGCGCGCTCTTCGCCCACCGGCGCTGAACCCGTCGCACGGAACTCCGGCTCGATTCGCACCTCGGCCGCCCGGATGGTCGGCTGGTCGGGCCGCTGCGATCGGCCCCCACGGCCTCGGCAACGGCCGTGGGGGCCGATCAGCGACGAGTGCGCGTGGCTCGCACAATCGAGGGGTGCGGACCGGTCGGGCCGGACGTCGGCCGCGCCACCCGAAGACGGGCCGGCGTCGCGACCTGCGGCCAGTAACCGCAGTCGTACGCTAGCGAATCGACGCAACTCGACGCAAGAGTCTCCACAGCGGACTCTCCCGACCGGAAAGCGGCGGGTCGGCGATTGGCCTGCGGCGAGGCAGTTTCGACATGGTGAACGACGGATGGCACGCTGTCCGCCGTGAGTTTCGATCTGAGTGTGTGGGCCCTGGAGGACGGGGCGACGCCCGAGGACGTGCGGGCAGCGGTCGACGGTTGCCGGCAGGGGCGGCACGTGGACCGTTACCCGGACCCGCGCGTTGTCGGCTTCTACCGGGCGATCACCGCGTCCTATCCGGACCGGCACCCCGGTCCGGACAGCCCGTGGGCCGTGGCGCCGCTGCACGCCGCCCACGACCACGTCGAGCTGAACCTGCACCCGACCTGCGCGGACCAGGTGCTGCTGGACATCGAGCGACTGGCCGGGGAGCACGGGCTGATGCTCTTCGACCCGCAGGACGGCTCGGTCTACCCGCCCCCGGCCCGACTGCCCCACTGACCCCCGGGCGGGGCGGGCCGGGCATGCCGGCCGCGGGGCGCCCCGAGGGCCGGGCATCCCCCCGCCCCCGGGGTACGACAGAGGGGCCCGGCGCGTCGCCGGGCCCCCCGTGGTGCTGCCGTCTGTGCCGCCACGGCCGGTCGTGCGCGGCCGGTGGCGTGACCGCCGACTACTCGTCGCGCAGGTCCGCCGCGCTGGCGGCGGTCGCGCCGATCGAGTCGGCCGCCGAGGTGAGCAGGTCGGCGCCGAGCGCCTGGTCGACGGTGAGCGTCATCAGGGTCTCGCCGCCCGCCTCACGCCGGGCCACCTGCATCGCGGCGATGTTGATGCCCGACTCGCCGAGCAGGGTGCCGACGGTGCCGACGACGCCCGGCCGGTCGGCGTAACGCAGGAAGAGCAGGATGCCCTCCGCGGCGATCTCCACGTCGAAACCGTCCACCTCGGTCAGCCGGGGGACGTCGCGGGTGCCCGAGTGGGTGACCGTACCGGAGACGCTTACCGTCCGGCCGTCCGGCAGAGCGCCGCGCACCGTCACCAGGGTGGGCTGGTCGGCCGTCTCGGCCAGGCTGTCCAGCGTGACCTCGACGCCGCGCTCGGCGGCCAGGTGCGGGGCGTTGACGTAGGTGACCTGCTCCTCGACCACGGAGCTGAACAGGCCCTTCGTCGCGGCGAGCTTGAGCACCGACACGTCGTGGCCCACGATCTCGCCGCGCACCTCGACGGCGACGCTGGCGGCGACCCCACCAGCGACGGCGGTGAACGCGCGGCCCAGCTTCTCGGCAAGCGGAAGCAGCGGCCGGACGTCCTCGGCGACCACGCCGCCGGCCTGGACGTTCACCGCGTCCGGGACGAACTCGCCCTGCAGCGCCAGCTTCACGCTCTTGGCCACCGCCAGGCCCGCCTTGTCCTGCGCCTCGTGCGTCGAGGCCCCCAGGTGCGGGGTGGCCACCACGTTGTCGAAGGCGAACAGCGGCGAGGAGGTGCAGGGCTCCTTGGAGTACACGTCCACGCCGGCGCCGGCGACCCGGCCTTCGGCGATGGCGTTCGCGAGCGCCTGCTCGTCCACCAGGCCACCGCGGGCGGCGTTCACGATGCGGACGCCGGGCTTGACGATCGCCAGCTCCTTCTCACCGATCAGGCCCACCGTCTCCGGCGTCTTGGGCAGGTGGATGGAGATGAAGTCGCTCTCGCGCAGCAGCTCGTCCAACCCGACCAGGCGGACGCCGAGCTGCGCCGCGCGGGCCGGCTGGATGTAGGGGTCGTACGCGATCAGCCGGGTGCCGAAGGCGGCGATGCGAGACGCGAAGAGCACCCCGATACGACCGAGCCCGACCACGCCGACGGTCTTGCCCTGCACCTCGACACCGGTGTACTTCGACCGCTTCCACTCCCCCGCCTTGAGCGCGGAGCTGGCGCTCGCGGTGTTACGGGCCACGGCGAGCAGCAGTGCGACGGCCTGCTCGGCGGCGGACACGATGTTGGAGGTGGGCGCGTTGACGACCATGACGCCCCGGGCGGTGGCGGCCGGCACCTCGACGTTGTCCAGCCCGACGCCGGCCCGGGCGACCACCTTGAGTCGCGGCGCGGCGGCGATCGCCTCGGCGTCGATCTGGGTCGCGCTGCGCACGATGACGGCGTCGGCCTCGGAGAGCGCCGAGAGCAGGGCCGGACGGTCGGTGCCGTCGACGTGCCGGACGTCGAAGTCGTGGGCGAGCACCTCGATGGCGGCGGGGGCGAGTTCTTCGGCGATCAGTACGACAGGATTCATCGGTCCTCGTAGAGGTCGTGTTTGCGATCGGCCCGGGCGGCGGGGCGCCGCACTGCGCCCCACGCTGATCCGTGCCGTGGCCGTCAGGTGCCGGCTCAGCGCACCTACCCGCGATCGTAGGGGCCGCGCTGGCCGGCGTGTTCGGGTCTTCAGGGTGAGTGCCCTCACACGCGCGGTCGAGCGATGGACATCACCCGTTCACCACAGCGAAACCGCCGTCGCGCGCCGTGCGCACGGGTCGGGCTTACCACTGCGGTGAGCGACATACCTCAGAGGTATGAATATGACTCCCAGGTATACGGCTCACCAGCGACACTCCCACCCGAGCACGTGCCGAGGCCGCTACCGGCGTCGGCGCATTGCCGACGGCCCCGGGTCGCGCTGGGGAGAGCGCGGCCCGGGGCCGTCGGAGACTGTCGTCTGGCCGAGCGATCAGGCGGTCTCGGTGATCGGGCGGTCGACCCAGCTCATCATGCCGCGCAGCTTCTTGCCGGTCTCCTCGATCGGGTGCGCCGCACCCTCGGCCTGCCACTTCTTGAAGTTCGGCCGGCCGGCCTCGTCCTCGGCGACCCACTCGCGAGCGAACTCGCCGGACTGGATCTCGCCCAGGATCTTGCGCATCTCGTCCTTGACCCGGGAGTCGATGATGCGCGGGCCACGGGACAGGTCGCCGTACTCGGCGGTGTCGGAGATGCTGTACCGCATCTTCGCGATGCCGCCCTCGTACATGAGGTCGACGATCAGCTTCAGCTCGTGCAGGCACTCGAAGTAGGCCACCTCGGGGGCGTAACCCGCCTCGGTGAGCACCTCGAAGCCGGTCTGCACCAGGGCCGCCGCACCGCCGCAGAGCACCGCCTGCTCGCCGAAGAGGTCGGTCTCGGTCTCCTCGGTGAAGGTGGTCTTGATCGCGCCGGCCCGGGTGCCACCGATCCCCTTGGCGTACGCGAGGGCGAGCGCGAGCGCGTTGCCGCTGGCGTCCTGCTCGACGGCGACGAGGCAGGGCACGCCCTTGCCGTCGGCGTACTGGCGGCGGACCAGGTGACCCGGGCCCTTCGGTGCGACCATCGCCACGTCCACCTCGGCCGGGGGCTTGATCAGGCCGTACCGGATGTTGAAGCCGTGACCGAAGAAGAGCGCCTTGCCCGGGGCGAGGTGCGGCTCGATCGACTCGGTGTAGAGCTTGCGCTGGGCGGTGTCCGGCGCCAGCACCATGATCACGTCGGCCTCGGCGGCGGCCTGTGCCGGCGTGAGCACCCGCAGGCCCTGCTCCTCGGCCTTGGGACGGCTCTTCGAGCCCTCCGGCAGACCGATCACCACGTCGACGCCCGAGTCCCGCAGCGACAGCGCGTGGGCGTGACCCTGGCTGCCGTAGCCGATCACCGCGACCTTCCTGGCCTGGATCAGGCCGAGGTCGGCATCATCGTCGTAGTACACCTCAACGCTCATGAGAAACTTCCCTTTCGTACGACGGCCTGAGTGGCCCGTCGTGGTCTGTGCGGATGGGTCAGGCGGCGCGCAGCGCGGGGCCGGCGGTGATCGAACGCGAGCCGCGCCCGATGGCCACCAGCCCGGACTGGACCATTTCCTTGATGCCGAAGGCCTCGAGGTCGCGCAGCAGCGCGTCGAGCTTGTCCGGTGTGCCGGTGGCCTCGATGGTCAGCGTGTCCGGTGCGACGTCGACCACCCGGGCACGGAACAGGTTGACCGTCTCCAGCACCTGCGACCGCGCGGACCGGTCGGCGCGAACCTTCACCAGCAGCAGCTCGCGGGCAACCGAGACCTGCGGATCCAGCTCAACGATCTTGAGTACGTTGACCAGCTTGTTCAGCTGCTTGGTGACCTGCTCCAGCGGGGACGACTCCGCGTTGACCACGATGGTGATCCGGGAGACGTCCGGGTTCTCGGTCTCGCCGACGGCGAGGCTGTCGATGTTGAACCCGCGCCGGGAGAACAGGCCGGAGACCCGGGCGAGCACGCCGGGCTTGTTCTCCACCAGCACGGACAGGGTGTGCATCGTCATTAAATGTCATCCTCGTCGAAGACCGGGCGGACGCCACGGGCGAACATGATCTCGTCGTTGCTGGTGCCGGCGGCGACCATCGGCCAGACCATCGCGTCCTTGCCGACCACGAAGTCGATCACCACGGGCGCGTCGTTGATCTCCATGGCGGCGGCGATGGTCTTGTCCACGTCAGCCGCGCTCTCGCACCGCAGCCCGACGCAGCCCAGGGCCTCGGCGAGCTTCACGAAGTCCGGAATGCGGTGCTTGTGGGTGCCGAGCTCGGTGTTGGAGTAGCGCTCGTTGTAGAAGAGCGTCTGCCACTGTCGGACCATGCCGAGATTGCCGTTGTTGATGACGGCGATCTTGACCGGGATGCCCTCCAACGCGCAGGTGGCCAACTCCTGGTTGGTCATCTGGAAGCAGCCGTCCCCGTCCACTGCCCAGACCACCGTGTCCGGCTTGCCGACCTTGGCGCCCATCGCCGCCGGAACCGCGTAGCCCATCGTGCCGAGACCGCCGGAATTCAACCAGGTGTACGGCTTCTCGTAGGAGATGAACTGCGACGCCCACATCTGGTGCTGGCCCACCCCGGCCACGAAGATCGCGTCCGAGCCGACGATCTCGCCCAGCCGCTTGATCACGTACTGCGGGGACAGGGTCCCGTCGACCGGCTCGTCGTAGCCCAGCGGGTAACGGTTGCGCAGGTCGTCCAGCTGCGTCCACCAGTCACCGAGGTCGGCGGTGTGCCCCGCCGACCGTTCAGCGGTGACCGCGGCGATCAGCTCGTCGATGACGTGCTTGGCGTCGCCGACGATCGGCACGTCCACGTGCCGGTTCTTCCCGATCTCGGCGGGGTCGATGTCCGCGTGCACCACCGCCGCGTCCGGGGCGAACGAGTCCAGTTTGCCGGTGACCCGGTCGTCGAAGCGTGCGCCCAGCGCGACGATCAGATCCGCCTTCTGCAGGCCGTAGACCGCAGCGACCGTGCCGTGCATGCCGGGCATCCCCAGGTGCTGCTGATGCGAGTCGGGGAACGCGCCGAGCGCCATCAGCGTGGTGACCACCGGAATGCCGGTCAGCTCGGCCAGCCGGCGCAGCCCGTCGGTGGCGCCGGCCTTGAGCACCCCGCCGCCGACGTAGAGCACCGGCCGCCGGGCCGCGGCCATCAACCGCGCCGCCTCCCGGATCTGCTTACCGTGCGGGTGCAGGGTGGGCCGGTAGCCGGGCAGGTCCAGGGTGGGCGGCCAGGAGAAGGTGGTCGACGCCTGGAGCACGTCCTTGGGGATGTCGACCAGCACCGGGCCGGGCCGGCCGGTGCTGGCCAGGTGGAACGCCTCGGCCAGCACCTGCGGGATCTCCTCGGCGGTCTGCACGAGGAAGTTGTGCTTGGTGATCGGCAGCGTGATGCCCTGGATGTCCGCCTCCTGGAAGGCGTCGGTGCCGATCGACGGGCGGGCCACCTGGCCGGTGATCGCCACCATCGCCACCGAGTCCATGTACGCGTCGGCGATCGGCGTGACCAGGTTGGTCGCACCCGGGCCGGAGGTCGCGATGCAGACGCCGACCTTGCCGGTGGCCTGCGCGTAGCCGGTGGCCGCGTGCCCGGCGCCCTGCTCGTGGCGGACCAGGATGTGCCGGACGGTGGAGTCGTAGAGCGGGTCGTACGCCGGCAGGATCGCGCCGCCCGGGATGCCGAAGACGACGTCGACGCCGAGCGCCTCCAGGGACCGCACCAGCGAGCTGGCGCCGGAGACCTGGGCCGGGGCGGCTGTCCGTACGGCCGGGACAGCCGGGGTGGCCGCGGCGCGCGCGGCGGCGGGGTCGACGGTGCCGGCCGGGTCGGCGGTCGCGCGGGCCCGCCGGGCGGTGTGGGCGAGGGTCTCGGGCGTGGGTCTCGTCATGGTGGTTCTGGCCTTCGGCTGGAGTGGCTGGGGCTTGTTCAGCGATGCGAGGCGGGCGTGGGCCCGTCGCGACAGGTTCCGACGGCAATAAAAACGGCCCTCGTGCAGATGCACGGGGCCAGCGCACTCTCGATGAGGGAGAGTGCGCTCAGGTAAGTACTCGCAGCGACCGGTACGACGACATGCGGCTAAGCCTGACGCATCTCACGCGATGAGTCAACTGATCCCACATGTTGGTTGACGGAGGGCGGCGAGTCGGCTGACACCGCGCCACCACCAGACGGCGTGACCTGCCCGGACCCGCCGGCAACCCGGCGCGGAGCGGGCAGCGGGGAGGGCCGCGCACCCGGCGAGGTGGCCGCCTCCAGCATCGCCTCCAGGTGCTCGGCCGGCACTCCCCAGCCGAACAGCGCGCCCTGCCCGAACCGGCAGCCCGCGGCGACCACCGCGGCCAACTCGGTCGGCGTGGTGACCCCCTCGGCGATGACCTCCAGGCCCAACTGGTGGCCCAGCCGCATCACGATGTCGACCATGGGCGCGAACGCCGGACCGTCCTGGCCCACCGGGCGGACCGGCTCGTGCTCGGCGACCAGGCTGTGGTCGATCTTCAGAATGTCGATCGGCAGTCGGCGCAGCTGCCCCAGGGACGAGTAGCCGGCACCGAAGTCGTCCAGCGCGATCCGTACGCCGGTCAGCCGCAGCGCGGTCAGCCGCCGGATCAGCTCGTCCAGGTCGGTGGCGACCGCGTGCTCGGTGACCTCCAGCACCAGCCGCTGCGGCGGCACGTGGTGGGCGCGCAGGGCCTCGGCGACCTGGACCACGTACTCCGGGGCGTGCAGCTCGCGCGGCGAGACGTTCACCGAGACCCAGACGTCATGCCCGTCGGTCAGCCAACGGGAGAGCTGGTAGCAGGCCTGGTGCAGCACCCAGGCGCCGAGTGTGGCGATCATCCCGCACTCCTCGGCGAGCGGGATGAACTCGTCCGGGCGGATGTTGCCCAGCTCGGGGTGGTGCCAGCGCAGCAGCGCCTCGGCGCCGACCGGCCGCACCGACGGCAGCGAGGCCACCGGCTGGAAGGCCAGCCGCAGCTCGTCGCGCTCGATCGCGCCCCGCAGCTCGTGCTCCAGCGTGGTGCGGCGGCGCAGCAACTGGTCGTACGCGGCGTCGTAGCGCTCGATCCGGTTCTTGCCGCGTTGCTTGGCGTAGCGCAGCGCCAGATCGGCGTGGCGCAGCAGCAGCTCCACGTCGGGTTCGCCGGCCCACCCGGCCACGCCGATGCTCACGGACAGGAAGACCGGGCCCTCCGGCTGGTCGTACGGCCGGTTGAGCACGCCGAGCAGCCGCTCGGCCACCCGGTCCGCCTCGGTCGGTCGGGCCGGCATGAGTACGGCGAACTCGTCGCCGCCGAGCCGGGCCGCCACGTCACCCGGGCGCAGGTTGCCGCGCAGCCGGCGGCCCACCTCGGCCAACACGGCGTCGCCCACGTCGTGGCCCCGCATGTCGTTGACGTTCTTGAAGCCGTCCAGATCCAGACCGAGCAGTACGCACGGGGTGCCGGCCGCCGCGCCGTCGTGCAGCGCCCGCAGCAGCCCTCGCCGGTTGGCCAGCGACGTCAGGGGGTCGGTGTGCGCCAGCTCACGGAAGTGCGCCTCCCGCTCGGCCAGCCGGCCGGCGTAGTCCCGGACGTCCTTGAGGGTGAGGTACTGCCGGGCCACCAGGGCGAAGCCCTCGACGCTGCCGGCGACGATGCCGGGCGCCGTGAACCGCCCGTCCTGCAGGAGGTGGTACATCGCCGAGGCCGCCATGGCCAGCATCGGGGCGATGGCGTACTCGCCGTCGCGACCGATCAGGTCCAGCTCGACGTGCCCGGGCCGGTCGGCCTGGTGGACGGCGAGCGCGACGGTCAGCAGACCGGCGGCCAGCACCGCCGCGCCGGCGAGCGCCATGGTCGGCCCCGCCTGGCAGAGCCCGGCGCTGAGGCCCAGCCCGCCGCAGCTCACCGCGCTGATCCCGGCCGCGAGCACGGCCAGCCGCTGACGCGGGGCGGCGGCCCGGAAGACGACGATCACGGCGAGGCCGGCGCCGAGCGCCGCGCTCACCGTCGCCACCAGGATCGCCGGGCAGGCCATCGGCGTGGCGGCGCCGAGCAGCCGGGTCGGCTCGGAGAAGAGCACCCAGCCGACGAACCACAGCGCCGCCGCCATGGTCAGACCGTCCAGGGCGAGCCGGGCGGTCCCCGCGGCGGTGGCGGCGACCCCCGGCAGCCGGAGCAGCCCGGCCGCGAAGGCCAGCCCGCTCACCGCCGTGCCGATCGCCGCCACGGTGGCCCAGCCGGTGCGCTGGCTCTGCTCGTGGGCCCAGTGCTCGTTGGTGGAGAGCACGGCCACCAGACCGACCAACAGGCTGGCCAGGGACGTCCCGGCGGCTGCCGCGAGCAGCAGGTGCGCCGGCCGGCGCGGCCCGCTGCGCCGCCGCGCGACCATGGTCAGCAGCACGGTGGCCGCGGCTGCGACCACGCCGCTCAGCGCCGCGACGGCGACCATGCCCGGGGGGAGATGCACGCCATCAAGAGTGCCGGATGAGTGCACGCCGTGGGAGACCGGATGTGCATCTGTTGGGACACGGCGGATACTCCGGATGCCTGACGCGGCGGCGGTGTCATGCTGGTACACATGCCTGAGCTGCGATCGAGGACTTCCACACACGGTCGGACGATGGCCGGCGCCCGGGCCCTCTGGCGGGCCACCGGGATGACCGACGACGATTTCGGAAAGCCGATCGTCGCCATCGCCAACAGTTTCACCCAGTTCGTGCCCGGTCACGTCCACCTGAAGGACATGGGCGGTCTGGTCGCCGACGCGGTGGCCGAGGCCGGAGGCGTCGGGCGGGAGTTCAACACGATCGCGGTCGACGACGGCATCGCGATGGGCCACGGCGGCATGCTCTATTCCCTGCCCAGCCGCGAGTTGATCGCCGACGCGGTGGAGTACATGGTCAACGCGCACTGCGCGGACGCCCTGGTCTGCATCTCGAACTGCGACAAGATCACCCCGGGCATGCTGCTGGCCGCGCTGCGGCTCAACATCCCGACCGTCTTCGTCTCCGGCGGCCCGATGGAGGCCGGCAAGACGACGGCGATCGAGGGCGTCGTGCACAGCAAGATCGACCTGATCGACGCGATGATCGCTTCCTCGAACGAGGCGGTCACCGACGAGCAGCTCGGCGAGATCGAGCGCTCCGCCTGCCCCACCTGCGGCTCCTGCTCCGGGATGTTCACCGCCAACTCGATGAACTGCCTCACCGAGGCCATCGGGCTCGCCCTGCCCGGCAACGGCTCGACGCTGGCCACCCACGCCGCGCGCCGGTCGCTCTTCGTCGAGGCCGGCCGCACCGTCGTGGACATCGCCCAGCGGTGGTACGACGGCGACGACGACTCCGTGCTCCCCCGTACGGTCGCCTCCAAGGCCGCCTTCGAGAACGCGGTCGCCCTGGACGTGGCGATGGGCGGCTCCACCAACACCGTGCTGCACCTGCTCGCCGCCGCCCGCGAGGCGGAACTGGACTTCGGTGTCGCCGACATCGACGCCATCTCCCGGCGGGTTCCGTGCCTGGCCAAGGTCGCCCCGAACTCGCCGAAGTACCACATGGAGGACGTGCACCGGGCCGGTGGCATCCCGGCGATCCTCGGCGAGCTGGACCGGGCCGGGCAGCTCAACCGGAACGTGCACGCCGTGCACTCCCCTTCGCTGGCGCAGTGGCTCTCCGACTGGGACGTGCGCGGCGGCTCGCCGACGCCGACGGCGGTCGAGCTGTTCCACGCCGCACCCGGCGGGGTCCGCACCGTCGAGCCCTTCTCCACCACCAACCGCTGGTCGACGCTGGACACCGACGCGACCGAGGGCTGCATCCGCGACCGCGAGCACGCGTACTCCGCCGACGGCGGCCTCGCCATCCTGCACGGCAACCTGGCCCCGGACGGCTGCGTCGTGAAGACCGCCGGCGTGCCGGACGACTGTCTGACCTTCCGCGGCCCGGCGAAGGTCTACGAGTCGCAGGACGACGCGGTGACGGCGATCCTCGCCAAGGAGGTCGTCGCCGGCGACGTCGTGGTGATCCGCTACGAGGGCCCGAAGGGTGGCCCCGGCATGCAGGAGATGCTCTACCCCACCTCGTTCCTCAAGGGTCGCGGGCTGGGCCGCTCGTGCGCGCTGCTCACCGACGGCCGCTTCTCCGGCGGCACGTCCGGCCTCTCCATCGGGCACGCCTCCCCCGAGGCCGCCTCCGGAGGGCTGATCGCCCTGGTCCGCGAGGGCGACGAGATCGTCATCGACATCCCGGGCCGGTCGATCTCCCTCAACGTGGCGGAGGACGAGCTGGAGGCGCGACGGGTGGCCGAGGAGAAGCGCGACAAGCCGTACACCCCGACAAACCGGCAGCGGCCGGTGTCGGCGGCGCTGCGCGCGTACGCCTCGATGGCCACCTCAGCCAGCGACGGCGCCTACCGACGCGTCCCCGAGTAAGGCCCCGCGCCTGCGCTTGATCAACACGACTTCGCCGATGTCGCGGTATCCCGTCGAGTGGATACCGCCACATCGGCGATCTCGTGTCGATCAAGGCCGCCGACATGCCTCACGCCCACCGCAGGTCGCGTAGGTCGGGAGCTTCGGCGAGGAGGCGTACGCCGCCGTCGTCGTGCCGGTGCACAACGCAGTTGGCACGGGTGAAGCGGACGGTGACCACTTGCCCGGCGTGCTGGGCGGCGTCGGTGAGGGCGGCCCGGCGACGGCGTCGGCCAGGCACTCGGCGCACCAGGCGAGCGCGGCGGCGAGGCTCTCCGGTTGGGCAGGTGGTCGGGTCGGACGGGGGCGTGGCACGGTTTCACGTCGACCGGCCAGTTCAGCCCGTCGGCCAGCAGCGGGTCGCCGGAGTTGTGCCGCAGGTCGTCCATGCCCACGACGAGGGCCAGGTCGAGTCGGGGCAGGTGACGACGACGGGGGTCACCGGCGCCGCCGGGACGCGCAGTCACCGTCGTGCTCCACCCGCCGCACACACCGCCGGCCGCCGTCGAGCGGCAGGTCGCAGAAGACCCGATGGCGTACGCCCTGGGAGTCCTCGGCCGACACCGTTGTCTCACCGGCGTCCACCTCGGACAAGAAGCTCAACGATCGGGCCAGGGTGCCGGCGAGATGCTGGGCGGCCGGCAGGTCGGCGGCGGTGAACGGCAGGTGCGCCCACCCACCGGGCGCTCACCGGCGGGCCGCCATATCCTCGCGGGTCCGCCGGCTGCGCTGGCGTCTGCCGACCGGCCGGGGCGGCTCGGCCCAGAGATGACGGAGAAACGCGCGCACGAAACAGCACCACCCTTCCTCACAAATTGTTCGCCATACACCGACGTGGGAATTGCGCGTCCATCGCCGTTGTCGGACCAATCTTGTAAGGTCGGAAGCACCATCTCAATGAATGTCCACTCACACTGTTCCGATAATTGTGCGCAACATTCCCCTGTTGCAGAACGGCTCCCGGGATGTTGCAAAACTCAACACAGAAAGGAGAGCCGGGTGGCCGATGACATGGGCTCGACGGTGCCCCGACGCCAGCTCGGCAGGGCGCTGCGTGACCTGCGCACCGAGGCGGGGGCGACCCTCGACGCGGTCGCCGAGGCGCTGGAGTGCAGCCGCCAGAAGGTGTGGCGGATCGAGAGCGGCCTCGGCTCGGTGCGTGGCGTCGACGTCCGGGCAATGTGCGAGCTGTACGGGGCAACGGGCGGGCTGACCCACGCGCTGACCTCGCTGGCCAGCGAGACGAAAGCGAAGGGCTGGTGGCACGCGTACGGCGACGCCGTCCCGGAATGGTTCGAGCTGTACGTGGGGCTCGAATCCGCCGCGTCCAGACTCCGCTTCTACAAGAACAGTCTCGTGCCCGGCATCCTTCAGAGCCGGGACTACGCCCGGGGCATCTACCGCATCGACCAGCCCGACATGAGCGACGACGACCGGGAGCGCGCGGTCGAGCTTCGCCTGCAACGCCAGTCTCTTCTGACGCGTCGTCTGCCCCGGGCTCCGCAGGTGCAGGTGGTGCTCTGCGAATCGGTGCTCCTCCGGCCGGTGGGCGACGCCGAGACCATGGCCGGGCAACTCCACCACCTACTGGCGATGACCAGGTTGCCAAACGTGTCGATTCGGATCTTGCCGCTCGCTGCCGGCCCTCACTACGGCGCGGTGGGCGGCGAGTTCGTTCTTCTGGACTTTCCGCTCGGCAACCGAAGCACTCCCGAGCCGCCCGTGGTCTACAGCGAATCGTGGACGGGCTCGCTGTACCTTGACCGGCCCGCCGAATTCGCCGCCTACGAGAAGGTCTGGGCGGGGCTGCTCGGCCGCAGCCTTGATGAGGGACAATCGTTCCATCTGATCAATAAGGTCATCGGGGAGGTTCACCATGGTTGACCTGACCGGCGCCCGCTGGCGGAAGAGCACCCGCAGCGGCGGCAACGGCGGCGAGTGTGTCGAAGTCGCCGACAACCTGCCCGGAGTCGTCGCCGTACGCGACAGCAAGGACCCACACGGCCCGGCCCTCACCTTCGCTCCCGCCGCCTGGGCCACCTTCGTCCAGGCAAACAGCACCTTCCGCTGAGGCTTCGGTGGGTGTTCCGGGGCCGCCCGGACACCCACCGAAGCCTCGCAAGCGTGCATAGTCACGCAGCGGCACCCGCCCCGAGAAGCGGGACCAATCGGGATCCCCCAGCATCTCGACGAACCAAGATCCGAGCAACTTCCCTGTTGTTGCTGCCTGCGGCGCGCGTGAGGCAGCAACAACCCTGATGTTGCTCGGATCTTTCGAGGGAGCTTCCCCATTCAGGTGGTCCGGTTCGCAACGAGACTCGCGCCCAGTTCTCCGGCGCTCAATCGCTCTCCTCACTGGAGATGGAAGGCGTGGACGGCCGCAGAGCACCTGTGAGCAGCGGGGCTGCAACCCACCTTCATCTCCGATAGTGTCCGTCCGACCACGCAAACGTGAACTCGTTGCGCGATCGGCAGATGGAGGCGGAATGGCCAGCATCGAGGAAGTCAAGGCGGCGCTGATGCAGGCCGCCGAGCAGGGCAATGTGTCGGCCAACCAGATCCGAGCCGCCGCCGAGAACACCGAGCAGATGCTGACCCGGCTACGTGCCATCGCCGCCGGCACCGGACACCCGACCATCGCCGATGCCATCGCCCGGGGCGAGCAGAGCAAACAGCGTCTGGCCGAGGCCATGACCCTGGTGCAGGGCAGCGCGGAGGCGGCACGCCGCTACATCGGCGTACTCGGCTGACCACCGAACCTTCACGATGAGCGTCGGCGAGGTCAAGGTAGCCCTGCGTGCCGCCATCGAAGCGGCTCTTCACGGGAGGGACGTCTTCGATAGGGCATCCGCCGGGGCGAAGGCAGCGAGCGCAGCGGCAGAAGCCACCCTGAACGGCAGCCGAGACGAGGACGTGAGAGCCGTCCAGCAGGCACTCGCCGCCGCGAGTGCCGAGGTTGAGCCGACCCGCCGCCGATTCGTCAACACTGCGGAACGCGCAACCCGCTACCTCAATCAACTCGGATGAGCGGCAGCATCGGCGAACTCGTCGCGCAGCTTCTCGTCGTACGCGGACAGCTCGACGCCGCCGCCGTCAGGGCCTTACGCGCCCGCACGGACGCGGAGCATGCCCTGGCCCTCTTGAACGATGTCCGGCGGGGTAGCAGCGACCGACAGTTGCGGGAGGCCGCCACCGAGGCCGAGGTCGCCCGTGACAAAGCCGGGCGCTACGCCCGCCTCTTGGCCGACGCCGCCCGGCACATCACCCGGTACATCAACACCATCGCCCCCGGCGCCGCGTCATCCGGGCCAGACGATGCCGCATCACCATCAGGCGAACGGCTGGTGGAGGAAGCCGAAGGCCGCAGCAGCAAAGCAGAGGCGTTCCTCCGCCGTCACGTCAAGAAAGCGGATGACTCCGAGGACACCCTCAAGCAGACGGAGCAATCGATCACCACTGGCCTTCGCGAGTTACAGAAGAGTCTGAAGGGTTCGGGCTCGACTGGTAGCACGACGTCGACCCCCGCCAACCCCGGCGCGCCGGCTGACCGGCCCCAGTTGGAGCACCCCGTCACATCAGTCATCATGGCTGCTGGCGCGGTCGTCGTAGGACTTCGAGGGGCCTGGAACATGGCAAAGAAGCGCCGCGAAAGGAAGCGATCTGATGAGCAGCCCTGAAATGGTCGACTACATCCGGACGATGATCAGAGGCGACCACGAGGCCAACGATCGGATCGAGGCCCGCCTCGACGAGCTTGGCTGGGATGGTTTTCCAACCCTGCTCGGTGCTGTCTTCTACTTCGCGGTCAACCGACGCTTCAACGAGCAGACCGCCCCTGGTGAGATCATGCGATTTGTCGCCGACATGCGAGCGAGCACACCGGCCGGCGCACCAGAGATCGACGCCAACGCGGCCGAGCGGCTGATCGGCGCCGCACTGAACCCGAACATCGAGACGGACATCGATCCTGAGATGGCCGGGAGGGTCCAGGGTCTGGTGATCTTGCGCATTTTGGGTCACGGCGGCACTTCGGACGAAGATCTGGACGGGCTCCTCGCCGAGGCGGCAGACCTGGCCAGCCGGGTGTGAGCTGCTCTTGAGGGCAAAGGCGGAGTTCAGCGATCTGATCCGCGCGATGGTGAGGCGTGACTGGGGCACGGTGGACCAACTCCTGGACGGGTTGGAGACTTCCGGTTGGCAGAGCGGTAACCAGGTGATCGGCGCGGCGTTCGCCATCGCGGTGAACGACCGCTTCGCCGGTGGCGGCTCTCCCACCGAAGTCACTCGTTTTGTGACCGAGACTCTCGCCCAGTTCCCCGGAGCCCAATCGCTTCCCACGCTGGAGATGGAAGGACTCGTCCGCGCGGCTCTCGGTGAAGTCGGCTTCATCGACAATCTCAGCCCAGAAACAGCGCTCCAGATGCAGATCGTCTTCCTCGGCAAGCTGCTTCAAGACCGCAATCCCGACGAGACGCAGTTGGAGGAGTTCATGGCAGACGTGGAGCGGACAGCCGCCGAGTACCTCTAGCCCCGCGCCCTGAGCGCGGGGCCGTCAGTAGTACTCGCGGATGTAGCCACCTCCCCAACTGGGACAAAACTAGGCTTGACTTCGACGACTTTCGTAACGGCATCGACGCCGCAATCGAACGAGCGCAGACGCTTGCCTCTCCGCCTGGCGCAAACCCCTCAACCGCGGTTTGGCGGCTGGCGCTGGCGCTCCGGCGACAGTGACAGCGCTCGGAGCCCTCGACGTTCGGTCGCGGCCCTGGCATCTGGTCCAGCATGCGTTCGGCTGGGTCGCCGTGACATTGAGCGGTATACCTCAGAGGAATATTCATTCCCCTGAGGTATACCGCTCAGTGACGTATCCGCCCCGGCCGAGGTCACGGGCGGTGACCTCCGCCGATCGGGCTAGGTCAGGCTAGGTCCGTGCCGACGCGAGGTCGTTGACGCAGCGCAGCACCGGGCGCGCCGTCAACGCAACGGTGTCCAGCGGAGCCCCGGACCGCACGGTGAACGTGACCGTCTCGCCGGGCAGCAGCGTGACCAGGGCCTCGTCCACAGTGGCCGCGGGGTCCAGCCGGTCCGGGAAGAGGGTCAGGTCGCGCAGCACCGTACCCGCCGTCACCCGTACCCGCTGACCGCCGTCGACCGGTTCGACGGTCGCGTCCCAGGCCGGCGCCGGCCACTCCACGTCCCGGTCCTCGGCGAAGAACCACAGCGCCCGCTCCACGGCGTCGCCAGCCTCCGCGACCAGCAGCTCACGGCGGCTCTCGTCCGGCCGCGCCAGCTCCGCCGGCAGCGCCAGCACCACCGCCGAGTACGCCGGGACGTCGAGGTCGACCGAGGTCTTCGCCCTCGGCTCCCCGGTGAGGGTGGCGCGCGTGACCGTGGCCGGCGCGCTCCATGCCTCGGCTGTCTCGTTCACCGCGACCAGGGCCAGGCCGCCGTCGCGGGGCTGCACGGTGAGCAACCGGTCGGCGTACGCGTGGCGCAGCGCGTACCACAGGGGTTTGCGGCGGCCGTCGCCGTCGACGGCCGACCAGGAGGTGACCGGCCAGCAGTCGTTGAGTTGCCAGACGATGGTGCCCGCGCAGACGTCCCGGTGCGACCGGAAGTGCTCGACCCCCAGTTGGATGGCCCGCGCCTGGTTGAGTTGGGTCAGGTAGTGCCAGTCGTCGAAGTCCACCGGGGCGGGCAGGTGCGCGTCCAGGCCTCGCTGGAGCTTGGCGTCACCGTCGGCGGCCTTCTGGTGGTGCGCCATGCCCGGCGAGTCGGGGGCGAGGGGTTCGTCGCTCAGCGCCCGGCGCAGGGTGGCGTACGCCGGTGGGGCCTGATAGCCGAACTCGGCGACGAAGCGCGGGACGTACTCCCGGTATTTCGTGTAGTCGTCGGTGTTCCACACGTCCCAGATGTGGGTGGTGCCGTGCGCCGGGTCGTTGGGGTGGATCGTCTCGGTGCCCGACCAGGGGCTGCCCGGCCAGTACGGGCGGGTCGGGTCCAGCTCGCCGACGATGCGGGGCAGGACGTCGAGGTAGTAGCCGCGTCCCCAGGTGCGGCCCGCCAGGGGTTCCTGCCAGTCCCAGTCGTGCCAGCCCCAGATGTTCTCGTTGTTGCCGGTCCACAGGACCAGCGACGGGTGGGGCGTCAGCCGGGTCACCTGCTCGGCGGCCTCGGCGGCGACCTCGCTGGCGAACGGCTCCTCCTCGGGGTACGCGGCGCAGGCGAAGAGAAAGTCCTGCTGGACGAGCAGCCCGCGTTCGTCGGCGAGGTCGTAGAAGTCCTCCGACTCGTACCGGCCGCCGCCCCAGACGCGCAGCAGGTTGACGTTGGCCCCGATCGCCTGGTCGAACCGCCCGGCCAGCCGATCCCGCGTGATCCGGGTGGGGAACACGTCGTCGGGGATCCAGTTCACGCCGCGCACGACGACCGGAACGTCGTTGACCGACAGCACGAACGGGGTGCCGTGTTCGTCGGGTGTGGTGTCCAGTCGCACCGAGCGGAAGCCGACCCGCCGCGACCAGCCATCCAGGGTCTCGCCGTCCGGCGCGTGCAGGGTCACCTCCAGCAGGTGGCGGGCCTGTTCGCCGTACCCCCGTGGCCACCACAGCGCGGGCTCGCGGACGGTGAGGCTCAGCACGGCCGTGCGCTGCCCGGCCGGGACGACCACCTCGGCGCTGACGCCTCCGACGGCGGCGCGCACGGTCAGCGGGACGGCCGCGACCCGCTCGACCTCGACGTGCACGTCGACCCGGCCGTCACGGCCGGCGAGGGTGACCAGCGGGCGGACGGTGGCCAGCCGGGCGGTGGACCAGGCGTGCAGGCCGATGTCCTGCCAGATGCCGGCGGTCACCAGCGTGGGCCCCCAGTCCCAGCCGAAGTTGCAGGCCATCTTGCGGACGAACTGGAAGGGCTCCGGATACGCGTTGGGGCGGTCGCCGAGGCGGTCACGCTGCGCCTCGGCGTAGCGGTAGGCGGAGTCGAACGCGACGGCCAGGTCGTTGTCGCCGTCGCGCAGCAGCGAGGAGACGTCGAAGCGGTGGCCGCGGTGCATGTTCTCGGTACGGCCGACCTCGACCCCGTTGACGCTGATGGCGGCGACCGTGTCCAGGCCGGCACAGACCAGGTCGACCCGGTCGTGGTCGCCGGGTGGGCGGCGGAAGGTCGTTCGGTAGTGCCAGTCGGTGCGCCCGATCCAGGCCAGGGACAGCTCGTTGTCGTCGAGGTACGGGTCGGGGATCAGCCCGGCGTCGAGCAGGTCAGTGTGCACGCAACCGGGCACGGTCGCCGGCACGGCCTGCCCGGCGATCGCGGCCGGCACCTGCGCTCCGGGTGCCGCCCGCAGGGTCCAGCCGTCGTGGAGTGCCTGTCGACTCAAGACTTCACCGCGCCTTCCATGATTCCGCGGACGATCTGTCGTCCACCGAGAAACAGCATGATCAGTAGGGGGATGGTCGCCACGAACGCCCCGGCGAGCACCCGACGGTAGATGACGTAGTTGCCGCTGGCCAGGTCGGAGATGGCCACCATCGAGGTCGGGAAGTCGGTGCCGCTCAGGGTGATCAGCGGCCACTGGAAGTCGTTCCAGGTTGCCACGAAGGTGAGCAGGCCGAGCACCGCGAGGGCCGGCCGGATCGCCGGCAGGACGATGGAGCGGTAGACCCGCATGGTGGTGGCCCCGTCCATCCGCGCCGACTCGATCAGCTCGTCGGGCACGGTGTTGAGGATGAACTGCCGCATGTAGAAGACGCCGAAGGCGGTGACCAGGCCCGGCGCGATCACGGCCAGCAGGGTGCCGTTCCAGCCCAGCTTGCCCATGACGATGTAGAGCGCGACGACGCCGAGCTGATTGGGCACGGTGAGGGTGAGCACCACGAACAGCATCAGCCACCGGCTCCCGGCGAAGCGCAGCTTGGCGAACGCGAACCCGGCGAGCGAGCAGAAGAACAGCATCGAGGCGGTCACCACGGTCGCGACGATGACGCTGTTGACCAGCGACGCGGCGAAGTACACGTCCTGCAGGGAGAAGACCTCGTCGAGGTTGACGAGGAAACGGTCACCGGGGATCACCGTCGGCGGGAGCTGCGCCAGCGCCTCGTCGTCGCTGGTGGCGATGACGAACATCCAGTACAGCGGGAACGCCGCGAACAGCATGGTGGTGGCGAGCAGCAGGTACGTGCCGAGGCCGGCCGGGGTCTCCTGCGGGGCGCGGCCCATCAGGGCGGCCCGCCGGCGGCTCTTCGTGGCCGTCGGGCGGGGCGGTGCGGTGTCGACGGCGCTCACCTGGATCGCCCTCCGGAGAGTCGGTTGGTCAGCAGGGTGTTGATCCCGGCCACGACCAGGATGATCAGGAAGAGTGCCCAGCTCATCGCGGCCGCGTACCCGAGATTCAGGTCCTTCCAGCCGACCTTGTAGATCAGCTGGGCGATGGTCTGCCACTCGCCGTTCGGCCCGCCGGTGGCGGCCTGCGCCTGGAGGTCGAACAGCATGGGCTCGACGAAGAGCTGGAACCCGCCGATGGTGGACAGGATGACGGTGAACACGACGACCGGCTGGATCATCGGCACGGTGATCCGCCAGAGCTGCCGCCACGGGCCGGCGCCGTCGACCGCCGCGGCCTCGTAGACGTCCCGCGGGATGGACTGCATGGCGGCCAGGTAGAGCAGCGCGTTGTAGCCGATCCACTTCCAGTTGACCATCGTGGCGATGGCGATCCAGGAGTGCACCTTGTCGGCCCGCCAGTCGATCGGGTCGTCACCGCCGACACCGAACAGGCCGAGCGCCCAGTTGGCCATCCCGAAGTCGCGGGAGAAGAAGACGCTGAACACCATCGTCGAGGCGACGATCGGTGTGACGTACGGCAGCAGCACGCCCACCCGCCACCAGGTCTGCGCCCGCAGCCGCCGGTTGAGCAGGGACGCCACGATCAGCGCGAGCAGCAGCTGGGGCACCGAGGACAGCAGGAAGATGCCGAAGGTGTTGTAGAGGGCGTTCCAGAAGTCCTCGTCGCCGAGCAGCTGCTGGAAGTTGCCCAGCCCCGCCCAGCCGGTCGCGTCGGGGTCGTCCAGCCGGTAGTTCCGGAGGGCCACCACGCCGTTGAAGATCAGCGGGAACAGCCCGAACGCCAGGAAGAGCAGGAAGAAGGGCGCGATCAGCACGTACGGCATGTAGCGCGAGTCGAACCGGTGCAGCCGGTCGCGCCAGGCGAGTCGGGGGCGGGCCGGGCCGGTGTCGTGGCCGGGCCGCCCGGCGGCTGGTCGGGCCGACGGCTCGGGCGCGGCGCGGGTCGTGGACATCGGGGCACTCCAGGGCCGAAGAGACAGGGGTACGACTGGGCGGAGGCGGGCCGTGTCCGGCCCGCCTCCGCAGCGGGCTCAGGAGCTGCTGGCCTTCTCGGCCTCCTTGACCGCCTCCGCCCAGGCGGCGTCGGACCTGAGGGACTTGTTCTCCACCCGGCGGATCACGTTCTCCACCGCGACCCGGGTCGGGCCGTTCTTCCTGCCCAGGTACTGCGGGGTCAGGCCCTGCGCCATCTTCGGGAAGATCTGCCCGACCGGCGCGTTGGTGAAGAACGGGTTCTTGAACTCGGCGATGGCCGGGTCGCTGTAGAGGGCCGGCTGCGAGGGCAGGTTGCCGACCTTCTTGAAGATCTCGATCTGCTGCTCCGGCTGGACCAGCCACTCCACCAGCTTGTACGCCTCGTCGACGTGCTTGCCCTGCTTGGGGACGGTCAGGAACGAGCCGCCCCAGTTGCCGCCACCGCCGGGCACCGCGGCGATGTCCCACTTGCCCTGGGTGCCGGGAGCGGTGTCCTTGATGTGGCCGAGCATCCACGCGGGGCAGGCGAGGACGGCGAAGGCGCCGCTGGTGAAGCCCTTGTCCCAGTCGGCCTGGAAGCTGACCAGGTTGGCCGAGAGCCCGGCGTCGATGGCCTTGGTGGTGTAGTCGAACGCGACCTTCGGGCCCTGCTCCATCTGGAGCTGGTCCTGCTCGTTGTAGAAGCCGACGGGCTGCTGGCCGAGGATCGGGTTGAACAGGTTGGTGCCGGCGTCGATGAACTTCTTCCTGGTCTTTCCGGTGTACTGCTGGCCGACCTCGATGAACCTGTCCCAGGTGGGCCAGAGGGCGGATACCTGGTCGCGGTCGGTGGGCAGGCCGGCGGCCTTGAACAGGTCGGTGCGGTAGCACATGGCCAGGCCGCCGGTATCGGTGCCGAGGCCGATCTGGGTCTTGCCGTCGGCCGACAGCGACTGCTTCCACTTCCAGGGCAGGTACTTGCTCTCGTACGAACCGGCACCCTTGTCGAGCAGGTTGACGAACTTGTCCGACTGGCCGCGGAACTGGACCATGAAGCCCTCGTCGATGGCCGCGATGTCCGGTGCGCCGGAGCCGGCGACGAGCTTCTTCTGCAGGTCCTCGTGCTGGGCGTTGTACTCGCCGGAGTTGAGCTGGATCTTGACGTTGGGGTTGGCGGCCTCGTACTTCGTCTTGAGGTCCTGAAGGCCGAAGTCACCCCAGAAGTTGATTTTCAGGGTGACCTGCCCGTCGGCCGCGTCGGATTCCTGCCCGCTCCTGCCGCTGCACGCGGCGACCAGGGCGAGGCCGACGGCACCTGCGGCGACCGTGCGGGCCCACCGGGTCCAGGACCGTTTCATGTCATCCCTCCGAAGGTATGGAAACGCTCCCGACATCGAGAGACGTTGACTGAACCGGATAAGTTCCGTCACCGTACGGTCCGGTTCCAGGAGTGTCAACGGGTGGTGAACCGCGACGAGCGTGGATGCGCAATGCGGCGTGTGGGAGCGCGATCATGCGTGGTGGAGCGCGTTCTCCCACAGTTTCCGGCGGGCTCGGGACAGCCCAGCGCCCTCCCGCACGGGTACGCTGAACCGGGCAAGCTTCCGCCGGCCGCAGCCGTTTCGGGACGATGCGCGGTCGCCGTCGGTCGCCGACGCCGGCTGCGCTAGGTTGAGGCCGCCAACGGGGGCCACGGGCCGGCCCCGGCCGTGGCAGTCAGCCGACCCCCGACCCGGGGCGAGAGTGGAGGAGCACGCCGGTGAAGCGGCCGACAATCGCCGACGTCGCCCGTCGCGCGGGCGTGTCCAAGGGTGCCGTGTCGTACGCGCTGAACGGGCAGCCCGGGGTGTCGGAGGCCACCCGGCAGCGCATCCTCGCCATCGCGACCGAGATCGGATTCAGCCCGAGCAGCGCCGCGCGGGCGCTCTCCGCCGCCACCGCCGGCGCCGTCGGTCTGGCCCTGTGCCGGCCGGCCCGGACGCTGGGCGTCGAGCCGTTCTTCATGGCGCTGATCAGTGGCGTGGAGGCCGAACTCTCGGCCCGCTCGTACGCGCTGACCCTGCAGGTGGTGGCCGACCACGACGCCGAGATCGCGGTGTACCGGCGCTGGTGGGGCGAGCGCCGGGTGGACGGGGTGCTCGTCTGCGACCTGCACACCGACGACCGCCGCATCGCCGCCCTGCAACAGCTCCAACTGCCGGCCGTGGTGATCGGCGGGCCGGGCGGCACCGGCGAGCTGGCCAGCCTCTGGTCCGATGACGCGGTCGCGCTGACCGAGGCGGTGGAGTATCTGGTGGCGCTCGGCCACCGCCGCATCGCCCGCGTCGGCGGCCTGCCCGACCTGCGACACACCGAGATCCGTACCGACGCCTTCGCGGCGGTGTGCCAGCGCCTCGGCCTGGCCGAGGCGGTCACCGTCTTCTCCGACTACAGCGGCGAGGAGGGTGGGCGGGTCACCCGCCGACTCCTCAGCTCCGCCGCGCGGCCCACGGCGGTCATCTACGACAACGACGTGATGGCCGTCGCCGGGCTCTCGGTCGCCCAGGAGATGGGCCTCACCGTGCCGGACGACCTGTCCATCGTGGCCTGGGACGACTCGCCACTGTGCCGGCTGGTGCACCCGCCCCTGACGGCGCTGGGCCGCGACATCCCCGCGTACGGCGCGCACGCCGCCCGCCACCTGCTCGCCGTCATCGGGGGGCAGCCGGCGACGCGCGTGCAGGACGAGAGCCCCCAGCTGACCCCGCGCGGCAGCACGGCGCCGCCACGCGGGAAGTGAACCGGTTCAGTGACTCAGCGGGACGCCGAGGGGAACTCCTCGAAGTACGCCTCGACCCGTTCGGCGGTGGCCGGACGGGCCAGCGCGAAGCCCTGCCCGTAGCGGCAGCCGGCCCGACGCGCCCCCTCGACCTGGGTCGGTGACTCCAACTCCTCGGCGACGATCTCCACACCCAACCGCTCGCCCACGCTGACCACGACGTCGATCAGCGGCGGCTGCCCCGCCGGCTGCGCCCCCACCAGCTCGGGGCCCACCTTCAGCAGGTCGATCGGCAGGCGGCGCAGCTGCGCCAGGGACGCATGCTCGGCCCGGAAGTCGTCAAGCGCGGTGCGGACGCCCAGCGACCGGAGCCCCGCCAGCCGGGCCACCACCGTCGACAGGTCAGCGCCGATCCTCGGCTCGGCCACCTCCACCACCAGCCGCTCCGGCGACACCCCGTACGCGGCCAGCACCGCGGCGGTGCGCTGCACGAAGTCGGGGACGGTCAGCTCCCGGGTGGTCACGTTGACCGCCATCCACAGCTCACGGGGGCCCGCCGACCAGTCGGCCAACTGCCGGCAGGCCCGGTCCAGCACCCACCACTCGAACTCGCCGACCAGATCCAGATCCTCGGCGACCGGCAGCAACTCGGCCGGAAGCACAGTGCCCAGCACCGGGCTGCGCCAGCGCAGAAGCGCCTCGGCGCCCACCGGCTGCCGGTCGGTCAGGTCGAGCACCGGCTGATAGACCAGGTCCAGCTCGCCCCGCGCCACCGCGCCGGGCAGCTCACGTTCCAGGTCGAGCCGGCGCACCAACTGCTCCTCCAGGAACGCGTCGTACCACTCGACCCGGTCCCGGCCGAGCTGCACCGCCCGCCGCCGGGCCAGCTCGGCCTGACGGAGCACGTCGGCCGGTCCGGATCCACTCACCTCGGCCAGCCCGATGCTCGCCTGCACGCGCAGCACCGACCCGGCCGGTTGGTACGGCGGCGTGAGCGCGGTCAGCAGCCGGGTGCCCAGCGCGTACGCCAGCACCGGCCCGGCGCCGGTGACCACCGCGAAGCCGGTGCCGGTGCAGCCGGTCACCAGGTCGTCGGGCCCGACGACCGCGCGGGCCCGCAGGACCGCCTCGGCCAGCACGTCCTCGCGCGCCACCGGGCCGAGCCCGTCCGCACCGTGCAGCTCCACCAGCAGCAGCGCACCGGCCGGCGCGGGCACGTCGCCGATGGCGGCGAGGGCGTCCAGCAGCGCCGCCCGCTCCCCGGCCGATCCGGACCGGTGGTCGAACGTCGACCAGGCGACACCCGCGTCGAGGCCGGTCGTCGCGGCGGCACCACCGTCGGGGGGCCAGGCTTCGTCGACGCCGGAGATGGCGGTCGCGCCCCCGTCGGACGGCCACGGCGCGGCGTCGGGGCACCTGTCGTGCGCGGGCGCACCCTCGGTCGTACCGGGAAAGGGCGGTTGCGCCGACCGGCGGCGCCGGACCGCGTGGTCGGCGCGTCGGCGGTGCGCGGCGTGTCGCTCCCCGGCGCCCGCGTCGCCGCCGCGCAGCAGCTCCCGCAGGACCAGTGGTGGCACCGCCGCCAGGGCGAGCAGCACACTCGTCCGGTCCGGAGTGCGGCCGGATACAACCTGCAGGCCCGCCGCCAGCAGCAGCACCGACGCCGGAAGCACCACCCGTGGCCAGGTCGCGGCGGGCGGGCCGGTCACCGGCTGCGCGCTGGCCGTCGCCACCGCGGACTTCGCGCCGAGTGCGGTCAGCAGCATCCCGAGCACCAGCGGCGGCACCGCCAGCAGCGCCGCCCGGCCCGTCGGGACGGGTGGCAGGACCGTCAGCAGCGCCAGCCCGACCAGGGTGAGCAGGACTCCGCCCCGGCAGACCGCGCCGCCCGAGCGCCGCCCGGACCCGGTGAACGCGCTGAGCGCGGCCATGCCCAGCCCTCCGAGCGCCAGCGCCGCGACCAGCCGGGCCGGTGCCGGCAGGGTGTCGAAAGGGAGCAGCAACCAGCCGGCGAGGGTCAGAACGAGCGTCGGGCCGGTCGCCTCGACCAGCCCTCGCAGCCGCGCCGCCCCCGGCGGACGAGCCGGAAGCCGAAGCAGCCCGGCCACGGACAGGACCGCCACGGTCAGCGATCCGAGCAGCGCGGCAGCGCGGTGCCCGGCGTCGACCAGCGGCAGCGCGGCGGCGACGCACCCGGCCGCCACCACCGCCGCGTCGAGCAGTACGGCGGCCGCCCGCCACGGGGGGTCGGTGGACGGCGGCTCGCTGGATCGGTGGCTGGCGAGCCGGGAGAGTCGTACGCCGGCGAGGGTGGCGCCCGCGCCGCCGGACAACGCGATCACCACCGGGGTCGGGACCAGATCGGCGGCCCCGACGAGGACGAGCAGCGCCACGGCCGTGGACACGGCGACCTCCGGGGTCGCCCGGCGGGAGACGAGAACATGGAACGGGTACGCGAGGAGCACGGCGGTCGCCTTCGTGAGGGGGCACGGGGCGGTGCGGCGGTGCGGGGCGGCGGACGTTGCGGGTCCGCTGCCCAACAGTGGGGAACGACCGGCGACCAGATTGGTTACGCGTCGGTCACCGGCCTGAAGCAGTGACCCGTGTCACTGTACGGCGTCCGGGGCTCCGTGCGCCGCCCGCCGCGACCCGCGTCGACCAGGGGTGGGATCATCGCAGGGTGAGTACGCCCGACACGGTCCGCTTCCGGTACAACCAAGCCATCCTGGCCGCCGCCGTCATCGCCTTCATCGGCGCCCTGCCGCTGGCCAACGCCCGGGCGTACCTGCTGCCGGTGCTGCTCGTCCCGCTCGCCGTCGGGGTGTGGGCCTGGCGGGCCGGCACCGACGCCGACTCCCGGGAACTGCGCCTGCGGGCGCTGTTCGGGCAACGTCGGATCGACTGGGACCGGGTCGTCGAGCTGGCCACCGACGCGCGCGGGCGGGTCGTCGCCCGCCTCGACGACGGCCAGCAGGTCGGTCTGCCGGCGGTCCGCGGCACCGACCTGCCCCGACTGGTCTCGGCCACCGGCCAGACACTGCGGGACGAGGCCGCCGAAACACCCGGCCCGTGAGCCCGGGCCGGACCGCGCGGCCCGGTCAGTAGCCGTCGACCACCGTGTTGATCAGCGGCTGACCGGCGGCGAACCGCCGCACCTGGTCGCCGACCAGCCGGTACGCGCGCGGCAGCAGCCCTCGCACCGACCCGGCCACGTGCGGGGTGAGCAGCACGTTCGGCATCGTCCACAGCGGGGAGTCGGCGGGGAGCGGCTCCGGGTCGGTGACGTCCAGCGCGGCCGAGATCCGACCGGTGGCCAGTTCGGCGACGAGCGCCTCGGTACGGGCCACCGGACCGCGGGCCGCGTTGACGAGCAACGCCCCGTCGGGCATCGCGGCCAGGAAGTCCTCGTCGATCAGGCCGCGGGTCTGGTCGGTGAGCGGCACCAGCACGACCACCACGTCGGCGTCGGGCAGCAGTCGGGGCAGCTCCGCGACGGCGTGCACCCCCTGCTCGGGCCGGGCCGTCCGGGCGACCAGGGTGAAGCTCACCTCGAACGGCGCGAGCCGGTCCCGCACCGCCGTGCCGATCGAGCCGGCCCCGACGATCAGCACCCGCTTGCCGGTCAGCTCGTCGGTCGGCGCGTTGCCGTCGTACGCCCACCGCCGCTCGGCCTGCGCGCGGGCGAAGGCTCCGAAGGCCCGCAGCTGGGCGAGGATCGCGGTGACCACCCACTCGGCGGTGGACGGGTCGTGCACCCCCCGGGCGTCGCAGAGCGTGACCCCCTCCGGCATCCGGCCGACCCAGGCGTCCGCCCCGGCGGAGAGCAGCTGCACCGCCTCCAGATCGGGGAGCTGGTGCAGCAGCGCGGTCGCGTCCGACCCGCTCAGGAACGGCGGTACCCAGAAACGGACGTCGGCCGGGGCGGACGGCAACCGGTCGGCGGTTTCGGCGACCTCCACCGTCACGTCCGGGGGCAGCTCGCCGACGAGGTTCAGGCCGGCCGGATGCGGGATCCATACCTTCACGTCCGCCGACGATAGCCTCCGGCGCGACGGCCGGTGCGGGCACGGCGGCGATCCGGCGTCACGGGGGATGGCGCGCGGCGGCGGGGCGGGCGAGACTCGGCACACCGATGTTCGGTCCCGGCCATGACGAGGTATAACCAAGGGTCGGAGGGCCGGTCGGCCCCCGCCCCGGCAGACAGGTGCTCGATGACCGACGGCTCCCCCGCCAGCCCGCGACGTTCGACCGCCCCACCCCCGGCGCTCGGCGACGCGGCGCGGCTGCGTGCGCTGGCCGACACGGGCCTGGACGCCGTACCGGACGAGGCGTTCGACCGGTTCGCCCGGCTGGTCAGTGACCTGCTGGAGGTTCCGGTCGCGCTGGTCTCCCTGGTCTCCGCCGACCGGCAGTTCTTCCCGGGCGCGGTGGGTCCGCCGGAGCCGTGGTCGCAGCGGCGGCAGACCCCGTTGAGCCACTCGTTCTGCCAGCACGTGGTGGACATCGAGGTGCCGATGGTGTTGCCGGACGCCCGGCTCTACCCCCGCGTACGCGACAACCTGGCCATCGACGACCTCGGCGTCGTCGCGTACGCCGGGATGCCGTTGACCGACCTCTCCGGCCGGGTGCTCGGCTCGCTGTGCGCCATCGACAACAAGCCCCGGGCGTGGACCGCCGGGCAGCTGCGGACGCTTGCCGACCTCGCCGCCGCCTGCTCGTCGGAGCTGCGACTGCGGATCGCGCTGGACGGCGCGCAGGAGGCGCGTCGGCGGGTCGTCCGGGCGCATGAACGGCTGGAGCTGCTGGCCGGGGTGAGCGAGACGCTCGCCGGCACGCTGGACGTGGGCACGTCGCTGCGCCGGCTCGCCGCCACCATGGTGCCGCTGCTCGCCGACTGGTGCCTGCTCACGCTGGTCGGGCCATCCGGACAGCCCCGGGAGGTGGTCGCGGTGCACCGCGACCCGGCCCGGACGCCGGACGTCGACCGTTTCGCCGAGCTGCTGCGGACGGGGCTGAGCCAGGAGTCCATCATCCGGGCGGTGCTGCGCACCGGCCAACCGCGGCTCGGCGGCGTGGCGTCGCTGACCGACGTGGCCCGGGGCACCACCGATCCGGAGATGTCGGCGATCGCCGAGCGGCTGGGCATCGCCTCCTACCTCAGCGTGCCGGTGCGGGCCGTCGGGGGCACCGTGCTGGGCGCGATCACCCTGGTCAACGCCCCCGACCGTCAGCAGTTCGACGACCGCGACCTGCTCACCGCCGTGGACATCGGCCGCCGGGCCGGGCAGTCCGTCGGCAACAGCTCGATGTACGGGGAGCAGCGGCACGTCGCCGAGGTGCTGCAACACAGCATGCTGCCGCGGCTGCCGCTCGTGACGGAGCTGGAGCTGACGGCCCGCTACCAGCCGGCGGCCGACCGGGTGGAGGTGGGCGGCGACTGGTACGACGCCTTCGTGCAACCCGATGGTGACCTGATCGCGGCTATCGGGGACGTGGCCGGGCACGACATCGAGGCGGCGGCGACCATGGGCCAGCTACGCAACCTGGTGCGTGGCAACGCGTTCGGCCGGCCGGACGCGGTCGGAGCGCTGATGAGCCACCTGGACAGCGCCATCCGTGGCCTGCGGCTGCCCATCGCGGCCACCGCGACGCTGGTGCGCATCTGTGGCCGGCGCTCCGGCGTCCGCGAGGTGACCTGGTGCAACGCCGGGCACCCGCCGGCCCTGGTGGTGCGGGCCGGCGGTGCGGTGGAGGTCCTCGAAGCGACACCGGAGCCCTTGCTCGGCCTGGCCCGGCCCACGCCGCGGACCAGCCACTCGACCAGCCTGGCCACCGGCGACACGCTGCTGCTCTACACCGACGGGCTGATCGAGCGTCGGGACCGGTCCATCGACGACGGGCTCGCCGAGCTGGTGCACCGGTTGACCGGCACCGACAACGTCCCCCTCGACGACCTGTGTGACCTGCTGCTCGCCTCGATCCAGCACCGCGAGGACGACACGGCGCTGCTGGCCGTCCGGGCCCGCTGAGCGGTTGCGGCACGAGCCGAGGCCCACGTGTCGCGGGCCCGGCCGGGCAGTCCGGCGGGCTACCCTGGGCCGGGTGAGAGCCCGTCTCCCGTACCCTCGCGTCCGCCGCCTCCGGGTGGTCCTCGCGGCGTCCTGCGCGACGCTGCTGCTCGCCACGGGTTGCAGCTTCGGCGAGCCGGAGCCCGACCCGGCCGGTGAGCCGCCCAACCTGCCGACCCCGTCGGCGCCGGCGAGCCCTGGCGGCGCGGGCCAGCAGGCGGTGGCAACCGTCCTGGCCAAGGGGCTGCGGGTGCCGTGGGCCATCGCGTTCCTGCCCGACGGCGGCGCGCTGGTCACCGAACGGGACAGCGGCCGGATTCTCCAGGTCGGCCCGGACTCCGGCCCGGACGGGCTGCGGGTCCGGGTCGTGCAGACGATCAGCGACGTGGCGGCGGCGGGCGAGGGTGGCCTGCTCGGCATCGCCGTCTCCCCCGGCTACGCCCGGGACCGGACGGTCTTCGTCTACTACACGGCCGAGCAGGACAACCGGGTCGCCCGCCTGCAACTCGGCGGGCAACCCAGCCCGATCCTCACCGGCATCCCGAAGGCGAACGTGCACAACGGTGGCGGGTTGGGCTTCGGCCCGGACGGCCAGCTCTACGTCAGCACGGGCGACGCGGGCGAGCGCCCCAACGCGCAGGACACGAAGAGCCTCGGCGGCAAGATCCTGCGGATCACCGCCGATGGCAAGCCCGCGCCGGGCAATCCGTACCCCGGTTCCCCGGTCTGGTCGCTGGGTCACCGCAACGTGCAGGGTTTCGCCTGGGACGACGCCAAGCGGATGTACGCCGTCGAGTTCGGCCAGAACACCTGGGACGAGATCAACCAGATCACCAAGGGCGGCAACTACGGCTGGCCGGAGGTCGAGGGGCGGGCCGGCGACAAGCGGTTCACCGACCCGATCACGCAGTGGGCGACGTCCGACGCGTCCTGCTCCGGGCTGGCCGCGACGGACCGGCTGCTGGTCACCGGCTGCCTGCGCGGCAAGCGGCTCTGGGTGATGGAGTTGACCGACACCGGCACGCTGCTCGGGCAGCCCAGCGATCTGCTCACCAACCGGTACGGCCGGCTGCGCGCGGTGGCCGCCGCGCCGGACGGTTCGCTCTGGGTGAGCACCTCCAACCACGACGGGCGGGGTGATCCGGCGGCCGACGACGACCGCCTCCTGCGGGTGGTCTTCGCCGGCGGCGACGGCGGTCGCAGCTGACCTGCGTCACCTTCCGCGCAGGTTTGCCAAGATCTTTGGGCGGGCAGGTCAGAATCTCAGCATGGACGGGCAACGCGACGAGCAGCACGACGACGCCGAGGACCGGGGCGACCCGGTGACCGGCGGCGAGCCGTCGCGGCCGTCGCGCCGGCGGATCGGCCGGCCCGGTGGACCGGTACGGCGTACGGGCGTGATCCTCGCCGTGCTCGTGGTGGCCCTGGCCGGGGCGGTGCTCGGGGTGCTGGCCGGTGGTCGGGTGGACACCGACATCGGGCCGTTCCGGGCCAACCTCACCCTCTCCCCGGCCCGCGAGGGCGGGACGACCATCGACGTGCCACCGCTCGGCGCCCTGCTGCTCGACAGCCACAGCGGGCCGACCCACCTCACCGTGCGGCTGGGCGCGCTGGACCAGGGGCGCACCGAGGCGCTGCTCGACGACCCGGCGAGCATCAACCGAGCCAGCCAGAGCGCAGTGGAGGACGTCCGCTCCGGGGTGATGCGGCTGGGCCTGCGGACCCTCGCGTCGGCGGTGCTGGTCACTCTCATCCTGGCCGGGTTGATCTTCCGCGATGTGCGGCGTACCGCCTGGGCGGGCGGGTTGGCGCTGCTGGTCACCGCCGGCAGCCTCGGCACCGCCGCGGCGACCCTGCGCCCCCAGGCGATCGAGGAGCCGCGCTACGAGGGCCTGCTGGTCAACGCCCCCGCCATCGTCGGCGACGCCCGCCGCATCGCCAACGACTACACCAAGTACGCCGAGCAGCTGCAACGCATCGTCGGCAACGTCAGCCAGCTCTACACGACGGTGTCGGCGCTGCCGGTGTTGGAGCCGGCACCCGGCACCACCCGGGTCCTGCACGTCTCCGACATGCACCTCAACCCGACCGGCTGGCAGCTGATCCGCACGGTGGTGGAGCAGTTCGGCATCGACGTGGTCATCGACACCGGGGACATCACCGACTGGGGCAGCGAGCCGGAGGCCTCCTTCGTCGGCTCGATCAGCCTGCTCAAGAAGCCGTACGTGTTCATCCGCGGCAACCACGACTCGGGCAAGACCGCCGCGGCGGTGGCCCGCCAGCCGAACGCGATCGTGCTGAACAACTCGACCACCACGGTCGCCGGGCTGACCATCGCCGGCATCGGCGACCCGCGCTTCACCCCGGACAAGAACACCTCACCGGCCGGCAGCGGGCTGACCCAGGAGGTGGCCAACCAGGTGATCGGGGTCGGTACGCAGCTCGCTGCGACGGTGCGCAGCTCACCCCGGCCGGTCAACATCGCGCTGGTGCACGACCCGGCGTCGGCCGGGCCGCTGGCCGGCACCTGCCCGCTGGTGCTGGCCGGGCACACCCACGCCCGGCAGGTCTCCAAGCTGCCGCAGGCACCCGGTCAGCAGCCCACCGCCCTGTTCGTGGAGGGCTCGACCGGCGGGGCCGGGCTGCGCGGCCTGGAGGGTGAGAAGCCGACCCCGCTGTCGATGACAGTGCTCTACTTCGACCAGCAGAAGATGCTCCAGGCGTACGACGACATCACCGTCGGCGGCACCGGCCAGGCCCAGGTCAACCTGGAACGCCACATCGTGCAGAACCCGAGCGCCGGCGCGCCCGCCTCGGTCACCCCCACCCCGACCCGCTGAGCGCGAGCTGCCCCCTACCCACCCGCCGACTCGGCGGTGCCCACCCGCCTGTGGAGCCCGAGCCGGAGCCCGGCCCGAGCCGAGCCAAGCCCTCCGAGCCGGAGCCGGAGCCGAGCCCGAGCCCGAGCCGAGCCGAGCCGAGCCGAGCCCGACGGTGCCTGCGCAGCCTTTGCTCTGCTTCAACGGACGCAACAGTTACGTCGGGTCACTCCGCTCAGCTGCGCGCACCCGAATTTCTGCAGCTCAGCAAGGTGTTGCGCATATTGAAGCAGAGCAAAGGGCGAAGAGAACCCCATCGACAGGCGGACGCTCCTCACTCTCAGTGGCGGCGGCAGTGAGACACGAAGGCTGGCGCACGCGATCCGGCGCACGCAGGCAAGCGAGCGGAGCGCACCCCTCGAGGGCAAGGTCAGCGAAGGGCGAGGGTCAGCGGAGGGCAAGGTCAGCGGAGGGCAAGGTCAGCGGAGGGCGAGCGCGGCCAGGGCGGCGTTGACGATGCTGCCGGGCATCAGGTCGTGCAGCTCGTACAGGTCGGCCACACTGCCGGACTGGCCGAACTCGTCCACCCCCAGCGGCACCGCCGGGGCGCCGAGCGCCGACCCGAGCCAGGCCATCGCGTGCGACGCCGCGTCGTGCACGGTCACCACCGGCACCCGATCGGCGAACGCGGACCGCAGGGCGCCCGGCACGCTGGGCACGGTCGCGGTCCGTACGCCCTGCCGCAGGGTGCGCTGCCACGCCCGGTAGAGCCGGTCCAGCGAGGTCACGTCCACCACGTGCGCGGCGACGCCCTCCTCGGCCAGCTCCGCCGCGGCGGCCAGCACCTCCGGCAGCACCGCGCCGGACGCGGCGAGCTGCACGACCGGGGCGTCGACCAGATGCGGGTACGCCTGGTGCGCGTCGACGAGCCGGTACGCCCCGGCGACCACCTGCCGGCGCAGCACCGCGTCGCCGAGCCGGGCCCGGGCCGCCTCGAACGGCGCCTGGTCCAGCGGTCGGGTGCTCAGCCGGAAGTAGTACGCGCCGTCCTCGGTCGGCGCTGCCGTCGCGGCCGGGGTCGCCCCGCCCGCGATCTGCCCGAGGGCGTCGCAGAGCAGCCAGTCGAGGCTGCCCGCGTACGCCGGTTCGAGGAACGTCACCCCGGGCAGCTCCAGGCCGACCGACGCGGTGATCGTGGACTGGTGGGCGCCGCCCTCGGGAGCGAGGGTGATGCCCGACGGGGTGCCGGCCACCACGAACCGCGAACCGGAGTACGTGCCGTACAGGAACGCGTCGAGGCCGCGCAGCACGAACGGGTCGTAGACGGTGCCCACCGGCAGCAGCGGCTGCCCCGACAGGTCCCAGGACAGGCCGAGCTGGCCCAGCAGCAGGAACAGGTTCATCTCCGAGATGCCCAGCTCGATGTGCTGCCCGGCGGGGCTCTCGGTCCAGCGCAGCATCCGGTCCTCGGTCCAGGAACGCTGCTCGGTGGGGGCGAACACCCCGGTCTTGTTGATGAACCCGGCCAGGTTGGTGGAGGTGGCCACGTCCGGGGCGGTGGTCACCAGGTAACGGCCGACCTCCCGGTCCCGCGCCAGATCCACCAGCACCCGACCGAAGACCTCCTGCGTGGAGATCGGCTTGTTGGCGCGTACTCCCGTGCTCTCCGGAACGGTGACCCCCAGCGCGCGCTCGCGCGGCGCGCGGGACAGCGCCTCCCGGCGGGCGCCGGCCCGGATCCCGGCCGGTGACGCCGGGTCGAGACGGTCCCACTCGGTCTCGGAGGTCAACCCCTGCGCGGCCCGCAGCGTGTCGACCTGCTCGGTGCTGAGCAGCGCCGAGTGGTTGCGCGGGTTGCCGGCGATGGGCAACCCCCAACCCTTCACGGTGTACGCGAAGACGACGCTGGGCCGGTCGGTGACCGCGTCGCACTGGGCGTACGCGTCGAGCATCGCGGACAGGTCGTGCCCACCCAGGTCGGTGACGAGCGGACGCAGCTCCTCGTCGTCGATGCCCTCCACGAACGCGCCCACCTCGGCCGGCGCACCGTCCAGGAACTGCTTGCGCAGGGCCGGGCCGGCCAACCCGAACAGCGACTGGTACTGCTCGTTGGGCATCGCGTCGATCCAGTCGCGCAGCGCCTCGCCACCCGGCCGGGCGTACGCCTCGGCGAGCCGGCGGCCGTACTTGACCTCCACGACGTGCCAGCCGGCCGCCTCGAACTGACCGCGCCACTGCTTGATCCGGATGCCGGGCACCACCCGGTCCAGCGACTGCCGGTTGAAGTCGACAAGCCACATGACGTTGCCGAGCCCGGTGGTGGCCGGGTCGGCGACGGCCTCCCAGATGTTGCCCTCGTCCAGCTCGGCGTCACCGATCAGCGCCACGAACCGGGAGCGCGGCCGGGCGCCGAAGTGCGCGTCGACGTAGCGGCGGGTGGCGGCGGCGAAGAGCGGCGCCGCCGCGCCGAGACCCACCGAGCCGGTGGAGAAGTCCACCTCGTCGGGGTCCTTGGTGCGCGACGGGTACGACTGGAGGCCGCCCCGGGCCCGCAGCCGGGGCAGGTAGGAGCGGTCCAGGTTGCCCAGCAGGTACTGGATGGCGTGGAACACCGGCGAGGCGTGCGGCTTGACGGCGACGCGGTCCTCGGCGTCCAGGTGCGCGAACCACAGCGCGGTCATCGCCGTGACGAGGGACGCGCTGGACGCCTGGTGGCCGCCGACCTTCACCCCGTCGCCAGTGGCCCGGTCGTGGTTGGCGGCGTCCACGATCCGGGTGGCGAGCCAGAGCACCCGCCGCTGGATCTCGTCGAGGACATCGAGGTCGTGCTGGTTCACGGTGGCTCCATCCGGGCGTCGCCGTTGACGCCCTCGCGAGGGGATGCGGTGTGCACGGCGAACACCGCTGGCACAGCACGCGCCAGCGGTGTTCGATCGGGCGGATCAGCCCTGGACGCCGAGGCGCTCCAGGATCAGCTCACGGACGGTCTTCGCGTCGGCCTGACCACGGGTGGTCTTCATGACCGCGCCGACGAGGGCGCCGGCCGCCGCGACCTTGCCGCTACGGATCTTGTCGGCGATGCCGGGGTTGGCGGCGATCGCCTCGTCCACGGCGGCGGTGAGCGCGCCGGTGTCCGAGACGACCTCCAGGCCACGGCTGGTCATGATCTCGGTGGGCGAGCCCTCACCGTCGACCACGCCCTCCAGCACCGTACGAGCCATCTTGTCGTTGAGCTTGCCCGCGTCGACCAGGCCCTGCAGCTCAGCGACCTGCGCGGGGGTGGCGCCGATGTCGGCCAGCTCCACGCCGCTCTCGTTGGCCCGCCGGGACAGCTCGCCGAGCCACCACTTGCGGGCCGCCGCCGGGGTGGTGCCGGCGGCCACGGTGGCCTCGATCAGCTCGACCGCGCCGGCGTTGAGCACCGACTGCATGTCCAGGTCGGACAGGCCCCACTGCTGCTGAAGCCGACGCCGGTGCACCCGGGGCAGCTCCGGCAGGGCGGCCTTCAGCTCGGCGACCCAGGCCGGGTCCGGTGCGATCGGCACCAGGTCCGGCTCCGGGAAGTACCGGTAGTCGGTGGCCGTCTCCTTCGAGCGCCCCGGGGTGGTGTCGCCGGTGTCCTCGTGGAAGTGCCGGGTCTCCTGGGTGATCCGGCCGCCCGCGTCCAGCACCGACGCCTGCCGCAGCATCTCCGAGCGGACCGCCCGCTCCACCGAGCGCAGCGAGTTGACGTTCTTGGTCTCGGTGCGGGTGCCCCACTCCTGACCCGGCAGGTTGAGCGAGGTGTTCACGTCACAGCGCAGCGAACCCTCCTCCATCCGCACGTCCGAGACCCCGAGCGTGCGGATCACGTCGCGCAGCTCGGTGACGTACGCCTTGGCCACCTCTGGGGCGAGCGCGCCGGTGCCCGGGATCGGCTTGGTGACGATCTCGACGAGCGGAATGCCGGCCCGGTTGTAGTCGACAAGCGACTCGGTCGCACCGTGGATGCGGCCGGTCGCGCCACCGACGTGCAGCGTCTTGCCGGTGTCCTCCTCCAGGTGCACCCGCTCGATCTCGATGCGCACCGTCTCGCCGCCCACCTCGACGTCCAGGTAGCCGTCGACGCAGATCGGCTCGTCGTACTGGCTGATCTGGAAGTTCTTCGGCATGTCCGGGTAGAAGTAGTTCTTCCGGGCGAACCGGCACCACTGCGCGATGGAGCAGTTCAACGCCAGGCCGATCCGGATGATCGCCTCGATGGCCGCCTTGTTGGCCACCGGCAGCGAGCCGGGCAGCCCCAGGCACACCGGGCAGACCCGGGTGTTCGGCTCGCCGCCGAAGTCCGTCGGGCAGCCGCAGAACATCTTGGTGTTCGTGCCCAGCTCGACGTGGGTCTCCAGGCCGATCACCGGTTCGTAGCGTGCGACGACCTCGTCGTACGCGGGAAGCGTCGTCGTCATCTGGGCTCCTGCCTCACAGTGCCGGTGGGGTGAACGTGCCGACCGCGGACTCCAGCGCGGCGGCGACCCGGTACATCCGGTCGTCGGCCATCGTCGGGGCCATCACCTGCAGGCCGACGGGCAGCCCCTCGGAGAGGCCGCAGGGCACCGAGATGCCCGGCCCGCCGTACAGGTTGGTCGGGATGGTGAACAGGTCGGCCAGGTACATCTGGTACGGGTCGGCGGTGCGGGCGCCGATCGGGAAGGCCGTGAACGGGGTGGTCGGCGAGATCAGCGCGTCGACCCGATCGAACGCGGCCGTGAAGTCGCGCGTGATCAGCGTCCGGACCTTCTGCGCCTGCCCGTAGTACGCGTCGTAGTAACCCGACGACAACGCGTACGTGCCGACCATGATGCGGCGCTTGACCTCGGGGCCGAAGCCGGCCTCACGGGTCAGCGACATGACCTCCTCCAGCGACCGGTTTCCGTCGTCGCCGACCCGCAGGCCGAACCGGACGCCGTCGAACCGGGCCAGGTTGGAGGAGCACTCGCTCGGGGCGATCAGGTAGTACGCCGGCAGCGCGTACGCGAACGTCGGGCAGGACATCTCGACGACCTCGGCGCCCATCTTGGTCAGCGCGTCCACCGACTCGCGGAACGCGGCCATCACGCCCGGCTCGGCGCCCTCGCCGACGAACTCGCTGACGATGCCGAGCCGCACGCCGGTCAGGTCGCCGGTCGCGCCGAGCTTCGCCGCCGCCACCACGTCCGGCACCGGCTGCGGGATCGAGGTGGAGTCACGCGGGTCGTGCCCGGCGATCACCTGGTGCAGCAGGGCCGCGTCGAGCACCGTACGGGCGCACGGGCCGGGCGTGTCCAGCGACGACGAGAAGGCGACCAGCCCGTAGCGGGAGGTGCCGCCGTAGGTGGGCTTCGCGCCCACGGTGCCGGTGACCGCGCCGGGCTGGCGGATCGAGCCGCCGGTGTCCGAGCCGATCGCCAGCGGCGCCTCGTACGCGGCCAGCGCGGCGGCGCTGCCACCGCCCGAGCCGCCCGGGATCCGGCTCAGGTCCCACGGGTTGTGCGTCGGGCCGTACGCCGAATATTCCGTGGAGGAGCCCATGGCGAACTCGTCCATGTTCGTCTTGCCGAGCATCACCGTGCCGGCCTCGCGCAACCGCTGCACGATCGTCGCGTCGTACGGCGGGCGCCAGCCTTCGAGGATCTTCGAGCCGACGGTGGTCGGCACGCCACGGGTGGCGAGCACGTCCTTCACCGCGACCGGCACCCCGGCCAGGGGGCCCAACTCCTCGCCGGCGGCCCGGCGCTCGTCCACCGCGCGGGCCGCGGCGAGCGCGCCGTCGGTGTCGACGTGCAGGAAGGCGTGCACCTGCTCGTCGACCGCGGCGATCCGGTCCAGGTGTGCCCGGGTCACCTCGACGGCGGAGGTCTCGCCGCCGGCGACCAGCGCGGCGATCTCCGTCGCGGTCATTCTGGTCAGATCGCTCATGCCGTCACTCCGCTCCGCTTCGCGACGCCAGTCGCCCGTGCACGTCCGCTCATGAGGCCACGTCCTCGGTCAGGATCCGCGGTACGCGGAACCGCTGGTCCTCGGCGTCCGGCGCGCCCGACAGCGCCTCCTGCGGGGTCAGGCACGGCGTGACGACGTCCTCGCGGAAGATGTTGGTCAGCGGCACCGAGTGCGAGGTCGGCGGGATGTCCGCGGCGGTGACCTCGCCGACCTGGGCGACCGCCTGGAGGATCACGTCGAGCTGGCCGGCGAAGGTGTCCAGCTCCTCCTCGGTGACGGCGAGCCGCGACAGGCGCGCCAGGTGCGCGACCTCCTCGCGGGAGATGGCGGCCATCCGTGCCCCCTTCTGATGTCCTGCTGGTCGGGCGGTGTGCCGGCCGCGCGACGCGTGCGGCGTGACGCGCGGTGACCGGAGCGAGTCTATTGTTCCGCCCCCTCCGCCGGCTGCTCGGGTGGGTCAGCGGGTCGACCGGCGGCCGACCTCCGGCTCCGGGCCACCCGCCGGGCGGACCGGCCGGTAGCGGGCCAGCCAGGTGACCAGCTCCTCGGCGGGCATCGGACGGGCGTAGAACCAGCCCTGGGCGGCGTCGCAGCCGGCGGCGTACAACATCCGCCAGGTCCGCTCGTCCTCCACGCCCTCGGCGACCACCCGCAGCCCCAGCGCGCCCGCCAACTCGATCATCGACCGGACGATCGCCGCGTCGTCGGCGTCCTCGGCCATGCCGAGCACGAACGACCGGTCCACCTTCACCTCGGACAGCGGAAGTCGGCGCAGATGTTGCAGGGACGAGTAGCCGGTGCCGAAGTCGTCCAGCGCGATGGCCACCCCGATGCGGTGCAGCCGGGAGATGGTGGCCAACACCCGGCGCGGGTCGGCCATCAGGGCGCCCTCGGTGATCTCCAGTTGCAGCCGCTCGGCCGGCACCCCGTAGCGGGCCAGCCGGTCGGCGATCTGGTCGGCGATCTCGCCGGTGTGCAGATCGCGCACGCTGACGTTCAGCGCCGCACGCAGCCCGATGCCGGCCGCCGACCACTTGGCGAGCTGCTCCACCACGTCGTCCACCACTCGCCTGGTGAGCAGCCGCATCACCGCGCTCTGCTCGGCGACCCGGATCAACTCCTCCGGGTCGACCATGCCCCGGCGCGGGTGCCGCCAGCGCAGCAGGGCCTCGACGCCGACGACCTCGCCGGTCGCGATGGCGATCTGCGGTTGGTAGTACATGGTGATCTCACCGGCGTCGTCGGCCGGCTCGCCGCCGTCGCGTACCCACCCGGTCGACCCGATCGCCTGGGCCTCGGGAACCGACCCGCCGTCGCGCGCCGGACGGTCCCTGCCCGGCGGCGGCACCGCACCGCCGTTCGGCGACCACCGCCCGTGGCCGCCGGCACGCCGGTCCCGCAACGGGCCGGAACGGGTGCCGGGGATCGCCGCGCGGCTGTTGCGGCCCCGGATCGGGTCGGCGCCGGTGGCGATCCGGTTGATCAGCTCATCGGCGTCCACCAGCTCGGCGCCGGCCCGCCGCCTGCGGCCCCACCACCGCCCGGCCGCCGACGACGCCGGCGCGATCACCGGCGCACCGCCCGGATGCGGCGTGGCCTTGGCCGCCGCCGGAGTGGGCAGCGCCGCACCGTCACCGCCGCGCACCTCGGCCTCCACAGCGAGGGGTACGTCTGCCGTCCGCTCGGACTCACCCGGCTCGGCGGCCGACGGGCCGGATTCCAGCACCCGGCGGAGGTCGGCGAGGAGTCCGAGACGCTCGGCCGAGTTGTGGTCCGACTCCGGGGCGTACACGGCGACCGTGTCGTTGCGGTGCTTGGCGTCGTACATCGCCACGTCGGCGTGCCGCATCAGGGTGGCGAAGTCCTCGCCGTGCTCCGGAAAGAGGGCGATCCCGATCGAGCCGCCGACGTCCAACGGCAGCCCGTCCAACGGCACCGGCTCGGCCAACACCCCGACCACCTGGTCGGCCAGCTCACGCGCCTGGCTGACGTCGGTCAGCCCGGTCATCACGATGGCGAACTCGTCCCCACCCAGCCGGGCGATCATCTGCGGCCGAGGCTCCACGTCGGTGAGCCGGGCGCTGACCTCGACCAGCAGCCGGTCGCCCACCGCGTGCCCGAGCGCGTCGTTGACGTTCTTGAAGCGGTCCAGGTCGATGAGCAGCAGCGCCAGGTGCCCGCCGGGCTCGCCGCGGGCGGTCCGCTCGGCGTGCAGGTGCACCTGCTCCGCCACCTCGGCCAGCAGAGCCTTGCGGTTGGGCAACCCGGTCAGCGGGTCGGCGGCGGCGAGGTGCTGCTGCTCGACGGTCAGCCGGGCCATCCGGTAGACGGCGAAGAGCGGTACCAGCACCAGCGGGATCAGCGCCGCGCTGAGACGGGCGGCGGCGACCAGCACCGGAGCGAGCAGCAGCAGCGAGCCGGTGGAGAGCAGTTCGAAACCGACGCCCTGGCGGACGGTGGGCCACCAGCGGCCGCCGAAGCGCAGCCGCACCGCCCAGCTCACCAGGCCGTAGTTCACGACGAACCAGGCCAGCGTCGCCCCGCCGACGGCGGCCACGTCGGTGGCGTGCAGGCGACCGCCGTCGAAGACGGTGCCCGGCCCGAGTTGGATGACGCCGTACGCGGCGGCGAGGGCGCAGGCGTACTGGCCGACGTTGAACGCGGTCCGCCAGGCGGCGTGGCGCATCCGCCAACCCGAGACGATCACCCCGACGGCCTGCACCGCCACCGCCGGGCCGAGCCCCCAACCGAGCAGGATCGCGAAGGTGAAACAGGTGGACGGGAAGACCGCCGAGGTCTGCCGTCGCCCCGGCGGGACGAACGGGCGCGCGTCGCAGACCACCGCGAGGGCGGCCATCGTCCAGAACGCCACCGGCAGGCGGGGCAGCTCGTCGGGGAGCGTCGTGAGTGGACCCGTGGCGGTCAGCGCCGCGACCACCAGGATGCCGACGACGAAGGCGGTGAACGGCGTCACCCGCCCAGGTGGGACGGAGTTGCGCGGGTCGGCGACCTCCATCACACCTCCCGAGGAACGGTCGACGTGCCGATGAGCACGCTGTGACCCAATGAAACGCCCTCAGCCCCGGGTTTCCCGGTATGACAGTCACGAATCGGTCGTAGTCGTAATTAAGTTGGTATACGCGACGGGCCGCCACGTCGGCACGCCGCTGCGGTCAGCCCTCCACCCGGGCGACGTCCCGTGCGGCGTCCGGACCCGCCTCCAACAGCACCCGGAACCCGTCCTCGTCGAGCACCGGCACCTTGAGGGTGGCCGCCTTGTCGGCCTTGGAGCCCGGGTTGTCCCCCACGACGACGAAGCTCGTCTTCTTGGAGACTGACCCGCTGACCTTGCCGCCCCTGGTCTGCACGGCCTCGGCGGCCTGGTCCCGCGAGAAGCCGGCGAGGGTGCCGGTCACCACGACGGTCAACCCCTCCAGCGGGCGCGGGCCCTCGTCGACGGCCTCCTCGGCCATCCGTACGCCCGCCTCGGCCCACTTGCGGACCACCTCGCGGTGCCAGTCCACGGCGAACCACTCCCGGATGCTGGCCGCGATGGTCGGCCCGACCCCGTCGACCGAGGACAGCTCCTCCTCGCTGGCGGCGTCGATGGCCTCCATCGAGCGGAAGTGCCGGGCCAGCGCCTGGGCGGCGGTGGGGCCGACGTGCCGGATGGAGAGCGCCACCAGCACCCGCCACAGGTCACGTTCCCGGGCGACGGCCAGATTGTCGAGCAGCTTGACCGCGTTGCTGCCGAGGCTGCCGTCCTTGTTGACGAAGAACGGTGACCGGGACAGCTGCTCGGCGTCGAGCTGGAAGAGGTCACCCTCGTCGGCGATGATCTCCGCGTCCAGCAGTGCCGCCGCGCCCTTGTAGCCCAGCACCTCGATGTCGAACGCGCCACGACCGGCGAGGTGGAACACCCGCTCGCGCAGCTGGGCCGGGCAACTGCGGGTGTTGGGGCACCGGATGTCGACGTCGCCCTCCTTGGACGGCGCGAGCGGGGTGCCGCAGGCCGGGCAGGTGGTCGGCATGACGAACGGGCGGGCGTCGGCGGGCCGCAGGTCGACCACCGGGCCGAGCACCTCGGGAATCACGTCGCCGGCCTTGCGCACCACCACCGTGTCGCCGATCAGCACACCCTTGCGCTCGACCTCGCGGGCGTTGTGCAGGGTGGCGAGCGCGACGGTGGAGCCGGCCACCCGCACCGGTTCGAGGACGGCGAACGGGGTGACCCGACCCGTGCGCCCCACGTTGACGTCGATGTCGAGCAGCTTGGTGGTGACCTCCTCCGGCGGGTACTTGAAGGCGATCGCCCAGCGTGGGGCACGGCTGGTCGAGCCCAGGCGACCCTGGATGGAGACCGGGTCGACCTTGACCACCACACCGTCGATCTCATGCTCGACGTCGTGCCGGTGCTCGGCGTAGTAGGCGATGCACTCCGCCACGCCGGACAGATCCGGGACGACCCGCCACCGGTCGCTCGTCGGCAGCCCCCACGCCTTCAGCGCGGAGTACGACTCCGACTGCGCGGTGGGCTGGAACCCGCGGCGGGCGCCGATGCCGTGCACGACGAGACGCAGCGGTCGGGAGGCGGTGACCCGAGGGTCCTTCTGCCGCAGGCTGCCGGCGGCGGCGTTGCGCGGGTTGGCGAACGGCGCCCGCCCCTGCTCAACCAGGCTCGCGTTGAGGTCGGCGAACGCGGCCACCGGGAAGTAGATCTCGCCCCGGACCTCCAGCAGCTCGGGCACCGTCGGGAACTCGGCGGACGGCGCGAGCTGGCTGGGCACGTCCCGAATGCTGCGCACGTTGGCGGTGACGTCCTCGCCGGTGCGGCCGTCACCACGGGTGGCCGCCCGGACCAGCCGGCCGGCCTCGTAGGTCAGGTTGATCGCCAGACCGTCGACCTTCAACTCGCAGAGGTAGGGCACCGGCCCGCCCGCGTCCCGCTCGACCCGCTCGGCCCAGGCCGCCAACTCCTCGTCGGCGAAGGCGTTGTCGAGCGAGAGCATCCGCTCGGCGTGCGTGACCGGGGTGAATTCGGTGGAGAACGTGCCACCCACCCGCTGGGTCGGCGAATCCGGCGTCCGCAGCGCCGGGAACTCGTCCTCCAACGCCTCCAGCTCGCGCAACTGCTTGTCGAACTCGGCGTCGGTGATGATCGGCGAGTCGAGCACGTAGTAGCGGTATTGATGCTCGGTCAGCTCACGGCTGAGGGTGGCGTGCCGCTCCCGCGCCTGCGGCGTCGGCTCCGCGCCGGCCGCCGCCTCCTGAGCCGGGCTGACCTGTTGACCGATCTGCTCCTCGGACACCCCGCCACCTTCGGACACGCCTGCGACCTCCCTGATCACGCTACTAAGGCACGGTATCGGTCCGGGGTGACAATCCGATGCCCACCTGCGCCACCGGTGACGCCCCACGCAGCCCGTTCCCGTGCCGCGCGTCGCCCCGGACGGCGATGAGGCGACGATCGACGCCGCTGAACGCCGATGACGTGGCAACCAACGCCGGACTCGCCGACCCCGCGGTCGGTGGCACCGAGGAGAGGCTGCCGACCCGGGCACAAAGGCCGCCGAACGAACAGATCGGCGTCGCCCGGGAGCACGCCGGGACTCGCGGGCCGTTGATCGACTCCAGGTCGCCGACACGGGGGTGTCCGCGCACCCGGATGCCCCCACACCGGCGATCTGGAGTGGATCACCGAGCAGGGGCCCGGTCGTCGGCCCAACTCACGGGAGCGCCCACGCCGTACCGGCCGCCGACCGGTCGACGCAGCCGCGCGGGGAGCGGCCGTGCGGCTGCGTGCTGGGATGTCGTCGGGCTGCGATGTCGTCGGGTTGCGATGTCGTCGTCGGGCGGCAGGGGCGGCGACGTGCGAGGATCGCCGAACGAAGCGGCCGGCGTGCCGCCCTGACGCGGAGGTGGCGATGACCGAGGCGCTGCTCTGGGCGGCGGCGATCCTGCTGGCGGTGGCCGCCGGCTGGGCGTGGAACAGCTGGCGGCACCGGGCGAACAGCCGACGCTCGGCCGACCGACCTGGTCGCGGCGCACCGACCCGCGCGGGTGGTCGTCGTCCCGCCCCGCCGCGGCCACGCGGCACCGACCGACCGGCCACCAGGCCGCGCTCCCGCGACACCGATCGGGCGGCCGGCACTCCGGCGGCCGGCGAGATCTGGTGGGCCGACGTGCCGTACGTCGACGGCAGCGGCTCGAAGGTGCGGCCCTGCCTGGTGCTGCGCGCCGACTCCCGGGGCGCCGACGTCCTGAAGATCACCAGTCAGGACAAGAGCGACCGCGACGACCACGTCCGGATTCCCACCCGGGACTGGGACCCCGGCGCCGAGCACGACAGCTACCTGAGCCTGACCGAGCCGATCCGGATCAGCTCGGCCGACTTCGCCGACCGCGCCGGCCGCTGTGACGCCGACCTGTGGCGGAAGGTCCGCAGCCTGCGCCACCTGCCCACCAGCTGACACCGGCCCACAGGCCGCAGGCCACCCCGGCCCCCGGCCCCCGGCCCCCGGCCCCCCGGCCCCCCGGCCCCCCGGCCATGATCCACTCGGGTTCCAGGAATCCGGGGTGTCCGAGCCGCCGCAACACCCCACCTTCCAGGAACCCGAGTCGATCACCGCAGACAGGCCGGGCCATGCTGGCAGGCTGGACCGGGCCCGGCCACGCCACGCCACGCCACGCCAGACCAGGCCAGGCCAGACCAGACCAGGCCACGCCACGCCACGCCACGCCAGGCCACGCCACGCCGGGCCACGCCAGGCCACGCCGGGCCAGGCCACGCCATGCCAGGCCACGCCACGCCACGCCAGGCCAGGCCACGCCCGGCCGGTCAGTCCCAGGCTGCGCCGAGGGTGGCGAGCTGGTCGGCGTACTCGATGCGGTCGGCCCAGCCAGGCGGCCAGGCCGCCATCCCGGTGGCCGCGCCCACGAAGGCGCCGGCCAGGGCGGCGATCGAGTCGGAGTCGCCGGCGGTGGTCGCGCCCCGGGCCAGCGCCGCGACCGGGTCGTCGGCGTGGCGCACGGCGCAGAACAGAGCGGTGGCCAGCGCCTCCTCGGCCACCCAGCCCTCCCCCGTGGCCCGGCACGGGTCGCCGCCGTCGTCCGGCTCGCCGAGGGCGACGGTCAGCCGGCGCAGCGCCACCAGGCATTCGTCCCAGCCGCGGGCGATGAACTCCTCCGGCGTGTCGACCCCCGGGCGCTGCCAGAGATCGCCCAGCCACTCGCGGCGGTAGACGCGGTGCTGGGACCGCGCCCGCTCGGTGAGAATCGCGGGAAGCTCCGCCAGCGGGACGCCCCCACGCACGGCGAAGACCGCGTACGCGGTGAGTTCGCTGGCGGCCAACCCGGTCGGGTGGCCGTGGGTCAGTCCGGCCTGCAACTGGGCCAGCCCGGCCAGCGTGTCGAGGTCGGCGTCCAGCAACCCCACCGGCGTCACGCGCATGTTGGCGCCGCAGCCCTTCGAGTCGGCGATCGTCGCCTCCTGCCAGGGCAGCCCTCGGGCCAGGTCGGCGCAGGCGCGCAGGCAGGTCATCCCGGGGGCGCGGTTGTTGTCCGGACTGACCGACCAGGCCACGAAACGCCGTCGCAGCAGCGGCTCCACCACCTCCGGAGTCAGCGACGGCGCCTCGTGCAGCGCCCAGCCCACCGCCAGCGCCATCTGGGTGTCGTCCGTGACCAGCGCCGGCTCGCCGGTCAGCTCACGCGGGCCGGTCGGGCCGTAGCGGCGCTGGATCTCGGCGACGGTCAGGAACTCGGTGGGCTTGCCCAGGGCGTCACCGTAGGCGAGGCCGAAGAGCGAACCGGAGGCGCGCAGCGGAGAGGAGTGGATCACGGCGGCCATGATGCCGGGCCGCCGCAACCCACGCCATGCTCAGTCCCAGCAGAGGCAGAACGGGTGGCCGGCCGGGTCGGCGTAGACCCGGAAACCCTCGCCCTCGCCGGGCAGCCGCCGGGCACCGAGCGCGAGCGCCGCCTTCTCCGCGCTGTCGATGTCGTCCACCGTCACGTCCAGGTGGAACTGCTGCGGACGCTCCGGGTCCGGCCAGGCCGGCGGACGCAGGTTGAGCGCCCGCTGGAACGCCAGGCGGGGCTGGTGCCCGGGCGGGCCGCCCAGCACCACCCACTCGTCATCGGGCTCGCCCTCACCCTCGACCAGGGGGATGCCGAGCAGCTCGGAGTAGAACGCGGCCAGCGCCCGCGGATCGGGGCAGTCGATCACCACTGAACGTAGCTGTCCAATCATGACCGTCATCCTGCCCACCGGGTACGACAGAAAAACGTCACTCCTCGGTGAACCGGCGACCGGCGTCCCGGCAGGCCGCGAGCACCGCCCGGGCGTACTGGGGAGTGGCTCCGGCCAGGCCGCACGCCGGGGTGACGACCACCTGCTCGGCGAGCTGCCGACGGGGAAAGCCGAGGCGGTCCCAGATCTGGCGTACCCGATCGGCGATCTGCGCGGAGGTCGGTGCGCCACCGGCCGACGGCTGCCGGGTCGGCGCGGCGCCGGCCAGCAGCCCGAGGCCCGCGTCGATGGCCTCGCCCAGCGGGTCCAGGTCGGTGACCAGGTCGAGGTCGAGGGCGACCGCGACGGCGCCGGTGGAACGGATCAGCTCCAGCGGCACCTGCGGGGCGCAGCAGTGCACCACAGTGGGTACGCCCACCGCGTCGACGACCGTACGCAGCAGAGCTGCCGCGTCCGCGGACTCCACCGCCCGGTACGCGCCCAGCCCGCTCTCGGTGGGCACCCGCCCGGCCAGCACGGTCGGCAGCGACGGCTCGTCGAGTTGCAGCAGGACCGAGGCCCCGGGCAGCCGCCGGGCGACCGCCGCGACGTGCCCGCGCAGCCCTTCGGCGAGGGAGCCGGTGAGGTCGAGGACCGCGCCGGGGTCACGCAGCAGCCGGCCGCCGATCGGCAGTTCCAGCGAAGCGGCCAGGGTGAGGGGGCCAGCGGCCTGCACCTTGATCGGGCCGGCGTACCCCTCGGCCTGCTCGGCGAGCTGGTCCAGGTCGCGTTCCATCAGGTCCCGGGCCCGGCGCAGGTCACGGCCGGGGCGGGGGGCGACCCGCCAACGCCCGGCGTACAGCTCGACGGGCAGCTCCACCAGCAGCCCGGCGCTGCGGCCGATCAGGTCGGCCCCGGGGCCGCGTGCCGGCAGCTCGGGCAGGTGCGGCAGCTCGGGAAGCTCACCGAGGACGACCCGCTGGGCCTCGGCGATGTCGGTGCCGGGCAGCGAGCCGATACCGGTCGCCGCGCCGGCCGGCCAGGGCCATGCCTGATCTGTCACGGCCGAAGGCTATCCCGCTGGCCGCGCCGGCCGCTCGGCGACCACGCGCAGATCGCCCGGTCAGCCGGTGATGGTCGCGGAGCCGAGGACGATGTCGCCGGCCGGGTCCGGCCGGTACGCCACCACGGCCTGACCGGCGGCCACACCGCGGACCGGCCGACGCAGCTCGGCGTGCAGCGTGTCGCCGTCGAGGTCGACGGTCGCCGGCACCACGTCACCGTGCGCGCGCAACTGCACCTCGCACTCGACCGGCGCGGCCGGACGGGGGCCACCGGTCCACACCGGGCGGGTGGCCCGCACCGTCGACACCTCCAGCGCCTCGGCCGGACCGACCGTCACCGTGTTGGTCTTGGGCGTGATGGAGAGCACATAGCGCGGCCGACCGTCCGGGGCGGGTCGGTCCAGGTGCAGACCGCGACGCTGCCCCACCGTGTAGGCGTACGCGCCGGTGTGACTGCCGACCACCGCGCCGGTGCTCGCGTCGACGACGTCGCCGGGCGCCTCGCCGAGCCGGCCGGCGAGGAAGCCGCGGGTGTCGCCGTCGGCGATGAAGCAGATGTCGTGGGAGTCCGGCTTGTCGGCCACCGCCAGGCCACGCTCGGCGGCCTCCGCGCGGACCTGCGCCTTCGTCGAGTCGCCGAGCGGGAACATCGACCGGTCCAGCTGCTCGCGGGTGAGGACCGCCAGCACGTACGACTGGTCCTTGGCCACGTCGACGCTGCGGCGCAGCAGCCCGTCCGGGCCGAGCCGGGCGTGGTGGCCGGTGACCACCGCGTCGAAGCCCAGGGCCACCGCCCGGTCCAGCACCGCCGCGAACTTGATCTTCTCGTTGCAGCGCAGGCACGGATTCGGCGTACGACCCGCGGCGTACTCGGCCACGAAGTCGTCGACCACGTCCTCGTGGAAACGGTCGGCCATGTCCCACACGTAGAACGGGATGCCGATCACGTCGGCGGCCCGGCGGGCGTCCCGGGAGTCCTCCAGGGTGCAGCAGCCGCGCGCCCCGGTCCGGTACGTCTGCGGGTTTCGGGCCAGCGCCAGGTGCACGCCTGTCACGTCATGCCCCGCCGCCACCGCCCGTGCCGCCGCCACGGCCGAGTCCACCCCGCCCGACATCGCCGCCAAAACCCTCACCAGCAGACTCCCTTCCCCACCAACCCTATCCACCTGCCCGGCCCAGCCCCCACCCCACTCCGGCGCCAAACGGGGCCGGCCGGTCGGAGCACCGCGTCGATCATGAAGTTATTGCCACCGCGCACGGCGTGTCGTGGCAGTAACTTCATGATCAACGATGTCAGGCGGCTG
>NZ_JBEXIA010000024.1:0-99267 GCF_040608335.1 Micromonospora sp. NPDC005194
GTACTGCACTCGTGAGGGTGTGGGAGAGTAGGACACCGCCGGACAATCTTCCAGAAAAGGCCACCCCCAACAGGGGTGGCCTTTTCTGCGTTTCCCCGACTCCGCGCCGCTGGTATCGGGCGCTTCCGCGGTCGTGGGCATCCCGATATCCCGGAGAGCACGTCGCTCAACGAGGTCACACCGCCGGACGGGCCCGGATCAGTCGCGGGTCTGCATGTCCCCGCGAAGGTCGCGGAACAGGGCGCCGGCGTCGGTCACCGACCTACCGGGGAACATCGCCATCACGACGCTGCCGTGGTCCGCCCAGCCGCACACCGCGAAGTCGCCGCCGTCGCCACTGGTGCTGCCGCACTTCATCACGCCACCCAGGTCGCCCGCGGGCACCTCGCGCAGGCCGGTCACCGCGCCGGTCTCGTCGGACATCAGGCCGAAGAGGCTGTCCAGGTCGCGCTCGGGCTGCCACAGCAGCGTGGTGCCGCCGAAGATCAGCACCGAGCGCTTGTCGTCGGCGGGGTCGCGGTAGACGGTGCCGAAACTGCGGTCCAGCTCGATGTCGGCGGCCAGGCCGCTGCGCAGATAGTCCGCCGTGCTCTTGGCCCGCTCGCTGTCGTCCCGGGTCAACCCCGCCACCTGATCGGGTGAACTCAGCCGGGTGTCCTTCTGCTGCGCCACGCGCCACCCGCCGACCCCCAGCACGCCGGCACCCGCGAGACCCACGACCAGCGCGACCGCCCAACCGATCTTGCGGCGCCGGGACCAGCCGTCGGAGCGCTCGTCGGGGTCGCCCCCGGTGTCCCGGGTGCTCAGCTGGATGGGCTCCTCGGTCAGTTCGACCGGCTCGCGACTGTCGTCGAGCGAACGTTCGGTGAGATGTGCGTCGGACATAGCCGACACCGTACGCGAACGGCAGGTGGCGCACGTCAGGTCCGCGGAAGCCCTCCGTAGACTTGTCAGGTGACCGAGAGACTGGATGCCCGACGCCCCGACGCCCCGACCCTCGCCGGCCAGTACCAGCCCGGCGAGGTAGAGCAGCGACGGTACGAGCAGTGGGTAGCCGCTGGGCACTTCCGGGCCTCCGCCGACAGCGACAAGCCCCCCTTCACCATCGTCATCCCGCCGCCGAACGTCACCGGCTCGCTGCACATGGGCCACGCGTTCGAGCACACGCTCATGGACGCGTTGACCCGGCGAAAGCGGATGCAGGGCTTCGAGGCGCTGTGGCTGCCCGGCATGGACCATGCCGGCATCGCCACCCAGAACCTGGTCGAGCGTCAGCTCGCCGCCGAGGGCCTTTCCCGACACGACCTCGGCCGGGAGAAGTTCGTCGAGCGGGTCTGGCAGTGGAAGGCCGAGTCCGGCGGCGCCATCCTCGGCCAGATGCGCCGCCTCGGCGACTCCGTGGACTGGGACCGTGAGCGCTTCACCATGGACGCGGGGCTGAGCCGCGCCGTCCAGACGATCTTCAAGAAGCTCTTCGACGACGGCCTCATCTACCGAGCCAACCGGATCATCAACTGGTGCCCGCGCTGCCTCACCGCGCTCTCCGACATCGAGGTCGAGCACACCGACGACGACGGTGAGCTGATCTCCATCCGCTACAGCGACGAGGTCGTGGTGGCCACCACCCGGGCCGAGACGATGCTCGGCGACACCGCCGTCGCGGTGCACCCCGACGACGAGCGCTACCAGCACCTGATCGGCACCGAGGTCGAGCTGCCGCTCACCGGCCGGCGGATCCCGATCGTCGCCGACGCGCACGTCGACCCGAGCTTCGGCACCGGCATGGTGAAGGTGACGCCCGCGCACGACCCGAACGACTTCGAGATCGGCCAGCGCCACGACCTGCCCGCGCTGACCGTGATGGACGAGCGCGGTGTGATCACCGTGCCCGGCCCGTTCGAGGGGCTGGACCGGTTCGAGGCGCGGCCGGCGATCGTGGCCGCGCTGCGGGAGCAGGGCCGGATCGTCGCCGAGAAGCGGCCGTACGTGCACGCGGTCGGGCACTGCTCGCGCTGCAAGACGACTGTCGAGCCGCGGCTGTCGCTGCAGTGGTTCGTCAACACCGCCCCGCTCGCGCAGGCCGCCGGCGACGCGGTCCGCGACGGCCGGGTGCGCATCGAGCCGGCCGAGCTGGCCAAGCGCTACTTCGCCTGGGTCGACAACATGCACGACTGGTGCATCTCCCGCCAGCTGTGGTGGGGGCACCGCATCCCGGTCTGGTACGGCCCGGCGGGCGAGATCGTCTGCGTCGGCCCCGACGAGGAGGCCCCGACCGGGGAGGGCTGGCACCAGGACGAGGACGTCCTGGACACCTGGTTCTCCAGCGGCCTGTGGCCGTTCTCCACCCTGGGCTGGCCCGAAGAGACCCCGGACCTGGCGAAGTTCTACCCGACCAGCGTGCTGGTCACCGGGTACGACATCCTGTTCTTCTGGGTCGCCCGGATGATGATGTTCGGCCTGTACGCGATGGACGGCCGGCCGCCCTTCGACGTGGTCGCGCTGCACGGCATGGTGCGTGACCAGTTCGGCAAGAAGATGTCGAAGTCGTTCGGCAACGTGGTCGACCCGCTGGACTGGATCGACAGGTACGGCGCTGACGCCACCCGGTTCACCCTGGCGCGGGGCGCGAACCCCGGCCAGGACGTGCCGGTCAGCGAGGAGTGGTGCCAGGGTTCGCGCAACTTCTGCAACAAGCTCTGGAACGCCACCCGGTTCGCCCTGATGAACGGCGCGCACACCACGGGCGACCTGCCGCCGGTCGAGCAGCTCTCCACCGTCGACAGGTGGATCCTGTCCCGGCTGGCGCACGTCACCGCCGAGGTCGACGAGCAGTTCGAGGCGTACGAGTTTGCCAAGGTGTGCGACCTGCTCTACCACTTCGCCTGGGACGACGTCTGCGACTGGTACGTCGAGCTGAGCAAGCCGGTGCTCGCCGAGGGCGGCGAGCGGGCCGACGCCACCCGGCGGGTGCTCGGGCACGTGCTCGACCAGCTGCTGCGGCTGCTGCACCCGGTCATCCCGTTCGTCACCGAGGAGCTGTGGCTCGCGCTGACCGGCGGCGAGACGGTGCAGGCCGCCGCCTGGCCGGTGGCCGACCGGTCGCTGGTCGACGACGCCGCCGAGGCTGAGCTGGCCGCCGTGCAGCGGGTGGTCACCGAGATCCGCCGGTTCCGTTCCGACCAGGGGCTGCGCCCGACGCAGCGGGTGGCCGCCCGCCTGGACGGGCTGGCCGGAGCTGGCATCGCGGCCCACGAGCCGCTGATCAGGTCGCTGGTCCGGCTGGACGCGGCTGGTGACGACTTCCAGGCCAGCGCGACGCTGGCCATGCCCGGCGCGGTCGGTGTCGCGTTGGACACCCGGGGGTCGATCGACGTGGCCGCCGAGCGGGCCCGGCTGACCAAGGACCGCGCGGCCGCCGAGAAGGAGGTCGCGCAGGCCCGAGCGAAGCTCGACAACCCTGCCTTCATCGGCAAGGCCCCCGAGCCGGTCGTCGCGAAGATCCGCGACCGGCTCGCCACCGCCGAGGCCGACCTGGTCCGGATCGACGCTGCTCTGGAGACACTGCCCTCGTGACCGACCGTACCGATTTCGCCGCCGCCGAAGCCGAGCTGAACGCCCGCGGCTTCACCCGCATGGTCTTCGAGCTGGACCGCATCGAGTCGCTGCTCGACCTGCTCGGCAGCCCGCAGCGGGCGTACCCGGCGATCCACCTGACCGGCACCAACGGCAAGACGTCCACCGCGCGGATGATCGACTCGCTGCTGCGGGCGTTCGGGCTGCACACCGGCCGGTACACGAGCCCGCACCTGGAGACCGTGCGGGAGCGGATCAGCCTGGACGGCGAGCCGGTCAGCGAGGAGCGGTTCGCCGCGGTGTACCGGGAGATCAAGCCGCTGGCGGAGCTGGTCGACGCCCGGTCGGACGAGCCGCTGACGTACTTCGACATGACCACCGCGCTGGCGTTCGCCACGTTCGCCGACGCGCCTGTCGACATCGCCGTGGTCGAGGTGGGACTCGGCGGCGCCGAGGACGCCACGAACGTCATCCAGGCCGGGGTGTGCGTGATCACCCCGATCGGCCTGGACCACACCGAGTGGCTCGGCGACACCCTCCAGGACATCGCGCTGGCGAAGGCCGGCATCATCCACCCGGGCGCCACGGTGATCGCGGCGGCGCAGGAGGAGGAGGCCGCGCGGCCACTCCTCGACCGCTGTGCCGAGGTGGGCGCCACCATCGCCCGGGAGGGCGCCGAGTTCGGCGTGCTGGGCCGGGCTGTCGCGGTCGGCGGGCAGGTGCTCAGCCTCCAAGGCCTGGGCGGCATCTACGACGACATCTTCATTCCGCTGCACGGCGCGCACCAGGCGCAGAACGCCGCGGTGGCGCTCGCCGCCGTGGAGGCGTTCCTGGGCGCCGGGAGCCGACGGCAGTTGGACGTCGACGCGGTCCGGGAGGCCTTCGCCTCGACCAGTTCCCCCGGGCGGCTGGAGCGGGTACGCAACGCGCCGACCATCCTGCTGGACGGCGCGCACAATCCGCACGGCATGGCCGCCACCGTGACCGCACTCCAGGAGGAGTTCGCGTTCAGCAAGCTGGTGGCGGTGGTCGGCGTACTCGCCGACAAGGACGCGGAAGCCCTGTTGGAGTTGCTGGAGCCGGTGGTCGACCAGGTGGTGGTCACCCGTAACAGCTCGCCGCGGGCGATGCCGACGGCGGAGCTCGCCGCGCTGGCCGAGGAGGTCTTCGGCGAGGAGCGGGTGGAGTCGGCCGAGGAGATGCCGGACGCCATCGAGCTGGCGGTCGCACTGGCCGAGGAGGACGTCCCCGGAGAGCTCAGCGGCGTCGGGGTCCTGGTGACCGGTTCGGTGGTCACGGTGGCCGACGCCCGCCGGCTGTTGAAGCGATGACCGGCCCGGAACAGGACCCGCGCGCCACCGAGGGCCCCGCCGGCCCGTCGGTCGGCCAGGCGGGCTCGTCGCGCGGCGAGGCGGGCTCGGTTACCGAGCAGGGCGCGGCCGGATCGTCAGTGGGGGAGCCGGAGGCCGGGCAGCCGCGGCGCTCCGGGCTGCGCAACCCGGAGCGGGCGGTACGCGGCCTGGGCGCTGGGACGCTCAGCCTGGAGGCGCTGGTGCTGCTGCTGGCCATCCAGCCGATCCGGGTGGTCGGTGGCGACCTCGGCGGGGCCGCGATCGCGGCGGTGGTGGCCCTGGCGGTTGCCGCCGTCCTGCTCGCCGGCATGATGCGCCGCCCCTGGGCCTGGCACGCCGGCACCGTGCTGCAGGGCCTGCTGATGCTGGCCGGTCTGCTGCACTGGTCGCTGTTCGTGCTGGGCATCATCTTCGCCCTGGTCTGGGCGTACGCGCTGCACGTCCGCCGGGTCATCCTCGGCTGACACGCCGACTCGTCCGGCGATGCTCCGGGAGGACCGGCCGGGTCAGGCGTCGGCGCGTTCGCGCCACTGGGTGAGGGCGATGCCGTGGCCGTCCGGGTCCCGGAAGGCAGCCGCCCACACCTCCAGCCTGCTGCCCCGGTTGACCACCCGGGGCGCGTACGTGAAGCGGACCCCGGAGTCGCGCAGCCGGCCGTACGCCGCCTCGATGTCGTCCACCTCGAGGTTGACGTGCACCAGTCGGCGGCTGATCGGCGCCGCCCCGGTCACCTCGCGCAGCACCAGCCGGGTCGTGCCGAAGGCGAGCACGGCGTTGCCGGCGCCCTGGTCGACCTCGCTGAAGCCGAGCATGTCGCGGTAGAAGCCGAGCGACCGGGACAGGTCGGTGACCAGCAGGGTCAGGCCGACACCGCTGATCGGGCCGGCCGGATCAGTCGCGGACGCGCCGTCGTACCCGAAGATCGCCTCGTCCAGGTCCTCGGCGGTGACGGTCTCGCGGGCCTTTCCGGTCGGGGCCGGATCGTCCAGCGGCAGGTCCAGCGGGTCCAGCGGATCCATGGCGACCGGGCCGGTGCGCTGCGCCGGAGGTGGATCGACGCGCGGCGCGGCGGGCGGGTCGAGGCGGGCCTCGGCGGTCGCGGGCCGGTCGTCGGGCGCCGGGTCGACGCGGTCGTCGGGTTGGTCGACGCGGTCGTCGATCGGGGCGAGCGGGTCCGCGCCGGGCTGGTCGAAGTGCTCCTCCGCCGGTGGGCGCGGTGCGGGGGTGGCCCGTCGGGGCAGCCCCGCGCCGGGCTGCGGCTCGACGACGACGCCTTCGAGCACCACCGGGCCGCCCGGGCTCTGGCTCATCACCACCGGCTCGCGCTCGTCGGGCGCGACCGCCGGGTCGTCGCGCAGCGGGTCGGGGCCGCGCGGGTCACGGAACACCTCGGGGCCGCGTGGGTCACGGAACGGGTCACCGTCGCGGGCGTCGCGGAAGGGGTCGCCGTCGCGGCCACGCGGGTCGAGGAACCCCTCGCTGTCGCGCGCGTCCCGGAAGTCGTCGTCCGTCGCGCGGTCGGCCCACGGCGGGGCGTCCTGCTGGATGAGCACGTCGTCCACGGCGTCGATGTCGCCGAACTCCGGTGGGAGGTCGGCGACGGCCGCCGCGGTCTCGGCGTGGGTGGGCACCTCGTCCCAGAGAACCTTGACGTGCCGCTGGTCGTCCAACGCGACCCGGATCGGCAGGGTCTGACCCAGCGACGGCCACTTCGAGACCGGCACCCGCGGCTCGATGATCTTCTTGGATCGGGGCGGCAGACCGGGCGCGTCGATGACCAGTTGCAGCTCGCACCGGCCGAACGCGTACTGGGTGGGTGGTTCGGAGGCGCTGTGCACGTGCGCCACGCCGACCACCCAGGTGCGCCCGCCGCCGCGTACGGTAGCCAGCGCGATCGCCAGCACCAGCAGGGCGACCCCGAGGGCCACGATGGCCCAGCTGGTCATGCCCAGCCCGAAGAGGACGACGAAGGTGGCCACGGTGCCGAGCACCGTGCCGATGAGCTTGCGTACCGGCGCGATGGGCCGGTTCCCGCCATTCGCCACAGTGGACCTCCCGGGGGTCAGGGCCAGGCTAGGCCGGATCGGCCACCGGGGGAAAGACCGGCCGCCGCGCCGGCGCCGGGACCGGGTCGATAGGCTGACCGTACCGATCCCAAGCGTTCCGCGCGTACAGGAGGAACCCAGCGTGTCCAGCAACAGCCCGGATGAGCGCAGCCTCGTGCTGATCAAGCCCGACGCGGTCCGCCGCGGCCTGGTCGGCGAGGTCCTCTCCCGCTTCGAGCGCAAGGGGCTGCGGATCGACGCGATGGTGCACCGGACGATGGACGCCGCGCTGGCCGACGCGCACTACGCCGAGCACGTCGACAAGGCGTTCTACCCGCCGCTGAAGGACTTCATGACCGGTGGCCCGCTGGTCGCCCTGGTGCTCTCCGGCGACCAGGTCATCGACGTGGTCCGTGGGCTGGTCGGCGCGACCGACGGCCGCAGGGCCGCCGCCGGCACGATCCGGGGCGACCTGTCGCTGTCCAACCGGGAGAACCTGGTACACGCCTCCGACTCGACGGACAGCGCCAAGCGCGAGATCGGGCTCTGGTTCCCCGAGCTGAGCTGAGCTGACGGCGCCGGGGGTTCAGTCGACCGGCGGCAGCTTCTCCGGGTTGCCCACGACGTAGATCCCGGTGATCCGGCCGGCTGCGGCGGTGACCGTCAGCGTGTACCGGCCGCCGTCGGAGCGGGTGAGCAGGATGGCGGGTTCGCCGTTCAACTCCAGCCGACGCGCCGCCCACTCGCGGCGTGGGCCGTAGATCCCGGCGTAGAACCGGGCGACCCGGTCCGCGCCCCGCAGCGGGTTGCGGGCGGAACGCACCCGGCCGCCGCCGTCGTTCCACGCCGTGACGTCCGCGGCCACCAGACTGGTGAGCGTCGCCAGGTCCCCGTTCCGGGCGGCGGCGAGGAACGCCTCCAGCAGCCGCTCACGCTCCGAGCGGCTGGCGGTGAAGCGGCGGCGCTCCTGGCGTACCCGCGTGGCCGCCCGGTGGTGCAGCTGTCGACAGTCCTCGGGGGTCCGGTCCAGGATCTCCGCGATCTCGGCGTACGGCAGGTCGAACGCGGTGTGCAGGACGTACACCGCGCGCTCCGGCGGGGTGAGCCGCTCCAGCACGTGCAGCAGGGCGGTGGACAGCGAGTCGCGCAGCTCCGCGCGGTCCAGCGGGCCGAACGGCGAGGGCTCGGTCGGCACCGGCTCGGGCAGCCACGGCCCGACGTAGGTCTCGCGGGCCGCCTGCCGGGCCCGGAGCCGGTCCATCGCCAGCCGGGTGACCACCCGGGACAGGTAGCGGCGCGGCTCGGCCACGGTGGCGCGGTCCACGCCCAGCCACCGCAGGTACGCCTCCTGGAGCACGTCCTCCGCGTCGTGCCGGCTGCCGAGCAGGCGGTAGGCGAGCCCGAGCAGCATCGGCCGGTGCGTCTGGAGCGCACCGGCCGCCTCTGCCGCCTCGGTCGTCACACCTGCGCCGGGGGCTCCGTGTGCGTGGTCACGGCGATACGATTCCACACGTTGATTGTGGCGATCGCGAGGACCAGATCGGCCAGTTCCTTCTCCGGCCAGACCTTCGCTGCGGCGTCCCACACCTCGTCCGACACCCCGTGCTCGCCGAGCCGGGTCACCGCGTCGGTGAGCGCCAGCGCGGTCTGCTCCCGCTCGTCGAAGAACGACAGCGCCTCCCGCCAGGCGGCCACCGCGAACAGCCGCCGGCTCGACTCGCCGGCGGCGAGGGCGTCGCGGCTGTGCATGTCCACGCAGAACGCGCAGCCGTTCAGCATCGACGCCCGCAGCTTGACCAGCTCCAGCACGGTGTGGTCGACGTTCGCCTGGACGTACTTCTCCAGGCCCGACACGGCCTGGTATCCCTGCGGCGCGACCTCGAAGAGCCTCATTCGTTGCATGACCAACTCCCTGTTCGATCCGACACCGCAACGACGGTTCGACCGGGGCGTGCCGTGACAACCGCGGTGGTGACCCCGGTCACGCGTGGCGGTGGGCCCGGCCGGAGGCCGTCGGAACGGTGTCGGCCAGCACCTCGCGCGGGCGGGGGATCCGGGGGCTGTCATCGACGGTGTCCACCGGTCGGTCGTCGTCGCGCGACGCGGGCCGCGCGACGCGGGCGGCGAGCCGCCGCCCCACCCCGATCGCGGGTAGCTCGACCCACCGGTAGAGCACGTCCGCGAGGATCAGCCCCACCACCACGGCGCCCACGAAGATGACGGTGCCGTGGCGCCCCCTCGTGGGCAGCAACCCGATCGCCACCCCTGCCGCGATGGACTGGACCAGGTACATCGAGTACGACCGTTCGCCGACGAAGACCAGTGGACGGAGCGCCAGTACGCGCGCGAGGAGGCTGCGTGACAGCAGGGCCGGCAGCAGCAGGGCGGCCGCCGCGGCGTAGCTGCCGATCAGCGCCTCCGGGCCGAGCCGGGCCGGCCAGTACCGCACGGCCACCTGGACCGCGACGAAGGCCATGATCACCGCGCTGGCCGTGATCGGGTGGGTCAGCGGCCGGAGCAGGGCGAAGCCCCGGGGGTGCTGCATGATCACGGCGATGAGGCAGCCGAGCAGGATCGCCACGTAGTGGATCGGCCAGCTCAGCCACGCGATCTCCGGCGGGATCAACGCGACGAGGAGCACGAGCAGGCCGAGAGTGACGGCCAGTCGGCGGCGGAAGACGGTGGTCACCAGCACGAACGCGATGGCCGGCCAGAACAGGTAGAACTTCTGCTCGATCCCGATCGTCCAGGAGTGCAGGTACGGGGCGCCGGCCGGCAGGAAGTCGTTGAGCAGGAGCAGGTAGTACGCCAGCGAGCGTTCCAGCGCGTCGGCCGTGCCGCTGAGCCGGGCCAGTGCCCAGGTCAGGAAGAGCACCAGCAGGTACACCGGCATGATCCGGAAGAACCGCCGCAGGTAGAACGCGCGCAGTGAGACCCGCCCGTACCGGTGCTCCTCCCGCAGCAGCAGCGTGGTGATCAGGAAACCGGAGAGCACGAAGAACAGGTGGACGCCGATCCAGCCCGTCAGCCAGGCCCAGGACGGGCCACCGAAGTGGAAGGCGAAGACCATGACGGCCGCCACGGCCCGCAGGCCGTCCAGGGCGGGAAAGCGTCGCATGGCCTGGAACTCGTCGTAATCGAGCGGACGCACCGGCGAAGTTTGCGCGAGCCCGCCAACGGGGTCAAGCGGCGACTGTCGTCCAGAGCGGAGCGTGCGGCCGTTCCGGCCGGACAACCGGCGTTCGGACCCCGGTCATCCGGGCCGCCGATCGCGGTCATCTCCGCCCGGTAGACCGACGGGGTCAACCCATGACCGGGAGGAAGCATGACCGAGCTTGATCGACGTACCCTGCTGCGGGCCGGCTTGGTGGCCGGGGCCGGAGTCGCCGGCGGCGCGCTGCTGGGCGGCGCTGGCGCGAACGCCGCCCCGGCCTGGCGCCCGGCGGGACGCCCCGTGCTCACCCACGGCGTGCAGAGCGGCGACGTGACCGCCGACTCGGCGCTGGTCTGGGCGCGGGCCGACCGCCCGGGCCGGATGCTGGTCGAGGTGAGCCGGCGGCCCGACTTCCGGGGCGCGCGGCAGTTGCGTGGCCCGGTGCTCGGCCCGAGCGGAGACTTCACCGGCAAGGTGCGGCTGCGCGGCCTGCCGGACGCCGAGCGGCTGCACTACCGGGTCCGGGTGGAGAGTCTGGAGCGGCACGGGGTGGTCAGCGAGCCGCTGACCGGGTCGCTGACGACCGCGCCGGGCCGGCACCGGCGGCGCGACGTGACGTTCGTCTGGACCGGGGACATCGTCGGGCAGGGCTGGGGGATCGACCCCAACTACGGCGGACTGTCGATCTTCCGCGCGATGCGGGAGGCCCGTCCGGACTTCTACCTGTGCAGCGGCGACACCGTGTACGCCGACGGCCCGCTGGTCGAGTCGGTGACGCTGCCCGACGGGCGGATCTGGCGCAACCTGGTGACCCCCGAGAAGAGCAAGGTCGCCGAGACGCTTACCGAGTACCGGGGACAGTTCGCCTACAACCTGCTCGACGCGCACCTGCGGGAGTTCGCCGCGGCGGTGCCGCAGATCAACCAGTGGGACGACCACGAGGTCCTCAACAACTGGTACCCGGGGGAGATCCTGGACGACCCGCGCTACACCGAGCAGCGGGTCGACGTGCTCGCCGCGCGGGCCAGTCAGGCGTTCCACGAGTGGCTGCCCGTGCCGGACGACGGGCCGCTGTACCGGCGGATCTCGTACGGGCCGCTGCTGGACGTGTTCGTGCTCGACATGCGTACCCACAAGGACCCCAACGACGGCAACACGTACGCCGACCCGAAGCGTGGCCTGCTCGGCCGCGAGCAGCGGGAGTGGCTGATCCGGGAGCTGAAGCGCTCCACGGCGACCTGGAAGGTGATCGCCAACGACCTGCCGATCGGGGTCGTGGTGCCGGACGGTCCGGGCGCGCAGGAGGGCGTCGCGCAGGGCGACCCCGGTGCGCCGCTCGGTCGTGAGCTGGAGTTCGCCGAGGTGCTGCGGGCCACCCACCGGGCTCAGGTGACCGGCATGGTCTTCCTCACCGCCGACGTGCACTACTCCGCCGCGCACCACTACGACCCGTCCCGGGCGGCGGTCGGTGACTTCACGCCGTTCTGGGAGTTCGTCTCCGGTCCGGCGCACGCCGGCGCGTTCGGCCCGAACGCCCTGGACGGCACGTTCGGCCCGCAGGCGGTCTTCGTGCACGCCCCGCCGCGCGCCAACACCTCGCCGGCCGAGGGCTTCCAGCACTTCGGCGAGGTGTCGATCGACGGCGAGTCGGCGGCCCTGACAGTTCACCTGCGCGACCGCGACGGCGCCTCCCTCTGGAACACCACCCTCCCCGCCCCCTAACCCACCCTCCCCGCCGTCCCCTGTTGATCAAGAGGTTTGCGTCAGGATTTGGCGCGACGTTGACGCAAACCTCTTGATCAACGGAAGCATCCGCCGGGGTGGGGTGCACGCGGGATTACTCGGCGGCGGAGTGATGGGCGGGTCTTGTATCGTTGAGCACCGTAAGGCGATGACCCGGCCATCACCGGTGAGCCTCCGGAAGAACAGCCGGGCAACCGGCCCAGTAGAACCGGACGGGTGCGGCCCGTCACAGCCGGCAAATGAGCGGGCGGTCGATCCTGACCGCCAAGCGGGGTGGTACCGCGGGCCACCCGGGAGCGCCGTCGTCGGCGTACCCGGAAGGTTCGTCCTCGCAGACCCACGTTGAGTGAGCTGCGAGGAGAGCGACAGGCGATGGCCTATCCGTTGCACGACCCGACCGCCGCCGGTGTGCCGGCGAGCCCGGACCTGCCCGCGGTCGAGCGCCGGGTGCTGGAGCACTGGACGGCCGACAAGACCTTCGAGGCGTCGGTCGAGGCCCGCCCCGCCGGCACCGACGGCAAGAACGAGTACGTCTTCTACGACGGCCCGCCGTTCGCCAACGGCCTGCCGCACTACGGCCACCTCTTCACCGGCTACGTCAAGGACGTGGTGCCGCGCTACCAGACCATGCGCGGCCGGCACGTCGAGCGCCGCTTCGGCTGGGACTGCCACGGCCTGCCCGCCGAGGTGGTGGCCGAGAAGCAGCTCGGCATCACCAGCAAGGCGGAGATCATCGACCTGGGCGTGGCCCGGTTCAACGAGGCCTGCCGCACCTCGGTGCTGGAGTTCACCCAGGACTGGGAGCGGTACATCAACCGGCAGGCCCGCTGGGTCGACTTCGCCAACGACTACAAGACCCTCGACCTGGACTACATGGAAAGCGTCATGTGGGCCTTCAAGACCCTGCACGACAAGGGTCTGATCTACGAGGGTTTCCGGGTGCTGGCGTACTGCTGGCGCTGCGAGACGCCGCTGTCGAACACCGAGACCCGGATGGACGACGTCTACCGGGACCGGCACGACCCCACCCTGTCGGTGTGGTTCGGGCTGACCGCCGACGAGTCCGCGCCGGAACTGGTGCGCGGGCCGGTCAAGCTGGGCGTCTGGACCACCACGCCGTGGACCCTGCCGTCGAACCTGGCGCTCGCCGTCGGCCCCGACATCGAGTACGCGGTGCTGGAACGCGACGGCGAGCGGTTCGTGGTGGGTGCCGCGCGGCTCGGGGCGTACGCCAAGGAGCTGGAGGGGTACGAGCAGGTCGGCACGGTGTACGGCCGGGACCTGGTCGGGCGCCGCTACACACCGCTGTTCGACTTCCTCGTCGAGCAGGCGGGCGAGAACGCCTACCAGGTGCTCGGCGCGGAGTTCGTCACCACCGAGGACGGCACCGGGATCGTGCACCTCGCCCCGGCGTTCGGCGAGGACGACCAGAACGTCTGCAACGCCGCCGGCATCCCCACCATCGTCACGGTGGACGACCACACCCGGTTCACCGCGCTGGTCCCGCCGTACCAGGGTGAGCAGGTCTTCGACGTCAACAAGCCGGTGATCCGCGAGCTGAAGGACCGGGGGGTGGTGCTCAAGCAGGACACCTACACCCACTCGTACCCGCACTGCTGGCGCTGCGACACCCCGCTGGTCTACAAGGCGGTGTCGTCCTGGTTCGTCGCGGTGACGCAGTTCCGGGACCGGATGGTCGAGCTGAACCAGGAGATCAACTGGACGCCCGGCCACATCAAGGACGGCTCGTTCGGCAAGTGGCTGGCCAACGCACGGGACTGGTCGATCAGCCGGAACCGGTTCTGGGGCTCCCCGATCCCGGTGTGGAAGTCCGACGACCCGAACTACCCGCGCCTGGACGTCTACGGCTCCCTCGCGGACATCGAGCGGGACTTCGGCGTACGCCTGAGCGACCTGCACCGGCCGGCGGTGGACGACCTGGTCCGCCCCAACCCGGACGACCCGACCGGTCAGTCGATGATGCGTCGGGTGCCGGAGGTGCTGGACTGCTGGTTCGAGTCCGGGTCGATGCCGTTCGCCCAGGTGCACTACCCGTTCGAGAACGCGGACTGGTTCGAGCACCACTACCCGGGTGACTTCATCGTCGAGTACATCGGGCAGACCCGCGGCTGGTTCTACACGATGCACGTGCTGGCCACCGCGCTGTTCGACCGGCCGGCGTTCCGCAACTGCCTGAGCCACGGCATCCTGCTGGGCTCGGACGGGCGCAAGATGTCCAAGAGCCTGCGCAACTACCCGGACGTCTACCACGTCTTCGACGCGTACGGCTCGGACGCGATGCGGTGGATGCTGATGTCCTCGCCGGTGCTGCGCGGCGGTGACATGGCGGTCACCGAGGCGGGCATCCGTGACGCCGTCCGGCAGGTGCTGCTGCCGTTGTGGAACGTCTGGTACTTCTTCTCGCTCTACGCCAACGCGGACGGGTACCAGGCGCGGCGGCGCACCGACTCGACGCACCTGCTCGACAGGTACGTGCTGGCGAAGACCAACGAGCTGGTGTCGACCGTCAGCGCGCAGATGGACGCGTACGACATCTCCGGCGCCTGCGCCACCGTGCGGTCCTACCTGGACGCGCTGACCAACTGGTACGTGCGCCGCTCGCGGGACCGGTTCTGGTCCGGCGACGCCAACGCGTTCGACACCCTGTCGACCGTGCTGGAGACGCTCTGCCGGGTGGTGGCGCCGCTGGCGCCGCTGACCGCGGAGGAGATCTGGCGCGGGCTGACCGGGGAGCGCTCGGTGCACCTGACCGACTGGCCGGAGGCGAGCGAGTTCCCGGCCGACCACGACCTGGTCGCCGCCATGGACAACGTGCGGGCCGTGGCCTCGGCGGCGCTGTCCCTGCGCAAGGCCAAGGGTCTGCGGGTACGGCTGCCGCTGTCGAAGCTGACCGTGGCCTCGCCGGCGGCGGAGCAGCTGCGACCGTTCGCCGATCTGATCGCCGACGAGGTCAACGTGAAGGCGGTGGAGTTCAGCGCCGAGCTGGCCGCGTACTGCGAGCAGGTGTTGACCGTGGTGCCCCGGGCGCTCGGCCCGCGCGTCGGCAAGCAGGTCCAGCAGGTGATCAAGGCGGTCAAGGCGGGCGAGTGGGAGCTGGTCGACGGCGCCCCGGTGGCCGCCGGCATCACCCTGGCCGAGGGCGAGTACGAGCTGCGCCTGGTCGCCGCCGACGCCGAGCACTCCGCGCCGCTGCCCGGCGGCGAGGGCGTGGTCGTGCTGGACACCGAGGTCACCCCGGAGTTGGCCGCCGAGGGCCTGGCCCGCGACGTGGTGCGGGTGGTGCAGCAGGCCCGCCGCGACGCCGACCTGGACGTCTCCGACCGGATCGTGGTGTCGGTGTCGGCGTCCGAGGAGGTGCGCGCGGCGGTGAGCGCGTACGTCGATTTCGTCGCCGGTGAGGTGCTGGCCGACTCGATCGACTTCGCCGAGGGCCTCGACGGTTTCGCCGGCGAGGTGGGCGAGGGCGAGCGGGTTACGGTCGTCGTCCGCCGGGTGTAACGCGCGGGTAGCGGACGCCTCCCCACCTCCGTCCGGGAGGTGTGGAGGCGTCCGCTACCGTGACACCGCCTGCTCGCACCTCATCTGCCGGAGGACCAGTGCCCCTGCTCTACACCATCGGCAAGCTCACCGTGGCGCCCACGCTGCGGTTGGCGTTCCGCCCGACCGTGGAGGGTCTGGAACACGTGCCGGAGACCGGCGGCGCGATCTTCGCCGGCAACCATCTCTCGGTGGCCGACGAGCTGTTCCTCGGCACGGTGGTGCCCCGGCACCTGGCGTTCTGGGCCAAGTCGGAGTACTTCAAGGGCACCGGCGTGAAGGGCGCGTTCTCGAAGTTCGTCCTCACGGGTCTGGGCGCGATCCCGGTCGAGCGGGCCGGTGGGCGGGCCGCGCTGTCCGCGTTCGACGCCGCCATCCCGGCGTTGCAGGGTGGTGACCTGGTGGTGGTCTACCCGGAGGGCACCCGCTCCCCGGACGGCAAGCTCTACCGGGGGCGGACCGGGGCGGCCCGGCTGGCCATCTCCGCCGGTGTGCCGATCATCCCGGTCGGCACGATCGGCACGGACAAGGCTCAGCCGATCGGCGCCCGGGTGCCCCGCCCCGGCAGCGCCAAGATCACCGTCCGGTTCGGCAAGCCGCTGGACTTCACCGGTCGCCCGGACGACCGCGCCTCGCTGCGCCAGATGACCGACGAGCTGATGAGCGAGATCCAGAAGCTCACCGGCCAGGAGTACGTCCCGCGCTACGCCCCGCCGCGCGCCCACCCGGACCCGACCGGCGACGTCTGACCGGCGACGCCTGATCCGCGGGCCGGGGTCGTGTTGCCCCGGGATCTGCGGCGCTTGGCCCGCGCTGACCACGCGATGTGTGGCGCGGCGCCGGGACTGCGGCGTCTGAACCGCGCCGGGCCGGGGCCTCGGTTCCTTCCCGCGCGTCTGGCCGCCCACGGCGGACCCTTCGTCCGGGGCACTCGCTCCTCGAAGCGGCATTCCTGTGAGTCATAAAGATGACTCACAGGAATGCCGGTCTCCGGCCCGCTTCGTCCGCGTGACGTCACGGGGCGTAACGGGGCCGCCGGTGGTCGCGGTTCCGCTGACCCACTCGGGTCCGCGATCCGCCGCCCGGCCCGGCCCGGCCCCGCGATCCGCCGGCGGCCCGGCCCGCCCCGCCGTCGACGGTGCGGCGTCGCTCCTGTGGCCGGGGCGCGGCTCAGCCCCGCTCGGGCTGAACGATCTGGCCGCGCAAGGTTTTCAGCAGGTCGGCGCTGTCGACGACGGAGAGTCGGGTGAACACTCCGGTGGCGATGCTGCCGTGGTCGACCGAGGTGCACACCACCACGTCGCCGTCGGCCGGCCGGCCGATCGCGCAACGCTCGTGCCGACCCCGTACGCCGGTCTGCACCGTCTCGGGCGACTCCAGCGCGTAGCGCTCCTTGAGCCGCGTGATTTCCGCGTTCGCGTCCGCCTCCGGGTTCAGCCGGAAGCCGGTCCCGCCGAAGACCGTCACCCGCTTGCCGTCCGCCGTGGCGTACACGCCGGCGAAGGTGTCCTCGGCCAGCCAGTTCTCCTGGCGTACCTCGTTCTCCAGCTGTCGGGCCGCCGCGGCGCTGCCGTCGTCCTGACGCAGGCTCAGATCGGCGACCTGCTCGGGCAGCGCGGCGCGGGCCGGGTACTGCGACGAGATCGGCAGGCCGTAGTAGGCGGGGCATCCGCAGCAGCAGGCCAGGGTGAGCAGCAGAAGCCACGGCCAGCGACGCCGACGGCGGACCGGGACCGGCACGTACCCCTTCGGGGCCTCCCAGCCCGGCGGTGGCGTCACAGGCGGTGGCGTGGCCGAGCGCCGGCCCCGCCGCTGCTTCGGCACCCGGGCGGGCGGCGCCGGCCGCACCGGCGCGGTGGGTCGGCCGGACTGAGCCGGCAGGGTGGGCGGCCGGGCGGGCGGCGCCGGGTGGGCCGGTGGCGCCGGGTAGGCGGGCGACGTCGGGTATGCGGGCGACGTCGGGTGGGCGGGTGGCGGCGACACCGGGTGCATCCCGATCGGCGGCCCGGACCACTGCCGGGTCGACGGGGGCGCTGGGTAGTCCAACGTCGGGGGCAGCGGGGGCAGTTCGGCGGAGGGCAGGTCCCAGCCGCCGGTGTCCACCCCGGCCCACGGGTCGACCGGGGTGCGGTGCTCGGGCGGCTGCTCGGGCAGGGGCGGCGGCGGGGTCGGCTCGGCCGACTCACCCCAGGCACGCCTGCGCGGCAGCGGGGGAGGGACCGGCGCGGACCCACTCCACCGCGGCGCGGGGGAGTCCGCGGACGCGGCCGGCTGGGCCGCGGCTTCCTGGGCCGTTGGCTCCGGCTGGGCCGCGGGCTCCTGGGCCGTTGGCTCCGGCTGGGCCGCGGGCTCCTGGGCCGTCGGTTCCGGCTGGGCCGCGGCTTCCTGGGCCGCGGGCTTCTGGACCGTGGGTTCCGGCTGGTCGGGGGCGGTGGGGTGGTCCGGTGGTACGGGTGGGGAGGTCGACTCGTCGGCGACCGCCGGAGCGTCGTCCGGCTCCGGGCCCGGGGTGCGCCCGTCGGCCGGCCGTGCTCCCGGCTGGGGCTCCGGCATCGCGGCAATCTCCTCTCGCGCCGGTCCGAGGTTAGTACCGCGTCGCCACCGCCGCCGCCCGGGCATCCAGGCGGAGTGCGTGCACAGGTGGTTGGTCGGGCGGCATCGTGGCGTGCGCGCGGTCACCGGCGGGCGGGCGCGTACCCTTGGGCATCATGAGTGCCCCGTCCACGACGCCGCGCGCGGCCGCGACCAATTCCGTCTGGCCCCGGCTCGAGCCGCTGCTCCCTCAGGTCTCCAAGCCCATCCAGTACGTCGGCGGTGAGCTGGGCGCGGTGGTCAAGGACTGGGACGCCGCGACGGTGCGCTGGGCGCTCATGTATCCCGACGCGTACGAGGTGGGCCTGCCCAACCAGGGTGTGCAGATCCTCTACGAGGTGCTCAACGAGCTGCCCGACACCCTCGCCGAGCGGACGTACGCGGTCTGGCCCGACCTGGAGAACCTGATGCGCACGCACGGCGTGCCGCAGTTCACCGTCGACGCGCACCGGCCGGTACGCGATTTCGACGTCTTCGGCATCTCCTTCTCCACCGAGCTGGGCTACACCAACATGCTCACCGCGATCGACCTGGCCGGCATCCCGATGCTGGCCGCCGACCGCACCGACGCCGACCCGGTGATCGTGGCCGGTGGGCATGCCGCCTTCAACCCGGAGCCGATCGCCGACTTCATCGACGCCGCCGTTCTCGGCGACGGCGAGGAGGCGGTCCTGGAGATCACCGCGATCGTCCGGGAGTGGAAGGCCGAGGGCTCCCCGGGTGGCCGCGACGAGCTGCTGCTGCGGCTGGCCCGCACCGAGAGCGTGTACGTCCCGCGTTTCTACGACGTGGACTACCTCCCGGACGGGCGGATCCAGCGGGTCGTGCCGAACCGGGCAGACGTGCCGTTCCGGGTGCACAAGCGCACAACGATGGACCTGGACGCGTGGCCGTACCCGAAGAAGCCCCTCGTCCCGCTCGCCGAGACGGTGCACGAGCGGTACGCGGTGGAAATCTTCCGGGGCTGCACCCGGGGCTGCCGGTTCTGCCAGGCGGGCATGATCACCCGTCCGGTGCGGGAGCGGTCGATCACCACCGTCGGGCAGATGGTGCGCGAGGGCCTGGAGTTCTCCGGCTTCTCCGAGGTGGGCCTGCTGTCGCTCTCCTCGGCCGACCACTCCGAGATCGGCGACATGTGCTCCGGCCTGGCCGAGCAGTACGCGGGCACCAACGTGTCGCTGTCGCTGCCGTCGACCCGGGTCGACGCGTTCAACATCGACCTCGCGCAGGAGTTGTCCCGCAACGGGCGGCGTACCGGCCTGACCTTCGCCCCGGAGGGCGGGTCGGAGCGGATCCGCAAGGTCATCAACAAGATGGTGTCGAAGGAAGACCTGATCCGGACGGTCGTCACCGCGTACAGCAACGGTTGGCGGCAGGTGAAGCTCTACTTCATGTGCGGCCTGCCCACCGAGACCGACGAGGACGTCCTCGAGATCGCCGACATGGCCCACGAGGTGATCAAGGCCGGTCGGGCCGCGACCGGCTCGAAGGACATCCGCTGCACGGTCTCCATCGGCGGGTTCGTGCCGAAGCCGCACACCCCGTTCCAGTGGGCCGCCATGGAGCGCCCGGAGGTCATCGACCACCGGCTCAAGATCCTCAAGCAGGCCATCAACTCGGACCGCTCGCTGGGCCGGGCCATCGGCTACCGCTACCACGACGGCGAGCCGTCGCTGATCGAGGGCCTGCTCTCCCGGGGTGACCGCCGGGTCGGCTCGGTGATCCGGAAGGTGTGGGAGGACGGCGGCCGGTTCGACGGGTGGAGCGAGCACTTCTCCTACCAGCGCTGGGTGGACGCGGCGGCCGAGACGCTGCCGGCGTTCGGGGTGGATCTCGACTGGTACACCACCCGCCAGCGCGACGAGCTGGAGGTCCTTCCCTGGGACCACCTGGACTCGGGCCTGGACAAGGACTGGCTCTGGCAGGACTGGCAGGATTCGCTGAGCGAGTTCGAGCAGGACGACTGCCGGTGGACCCCGTGCTTCGACTGCGGCGTCTGTCCCTCGATGGACACCGAGATCCAGATCGGCCCCACCGGCAAGAAGCTCCTGCCCCTGACGCCGATCAAGGGCCTGAAAACCCCCACGCCCTGACCCCCGGCCCTCCCGGCCCCGCCCGTCGCCCGCGTCGATCATGAAGTTGTTGCCCGGAACACCGCGTGTCGCCGACAATAACTTCATGATCAACCGGTGCTGAGTTCCGAGGAGCGAGACGATCAGTAAGAAAAACCAGCCGGAGGGTGGGCAGGCGCCGGTCGTTCAGCGCGCCCGCATCCGGTACGCCAAGCGCGGGCCGCTGCGGTTCACCTCGCACCGGGACTTCGCCCGGGCGTTCGAGCGTGCGCTGCGCCGTGCCGCCGTACCGATCGCGTTTTCCCAGGGCTTCACCCCGCACCCGAAGATCTCCTACGCCAGCGCCGCGCCCACCGGGGTGGCGAGCGAGGCGGAGTACCTGGAGATCGGCCTTCAGGCGCCGGTCGAGCCGGAGGCGCTGCGCGCCGCGCTCGACGCCGCGCTCTCACCCGGGCTGGACGTGCTGGAGGTGGTGATCGCCGAGGGCGGCAGCCTGGCGGACCGCATCGAGGCGTCGCACTGGCACATCGAGCTGCCCGAGGTCGACACGGAGACGCTGCGCGCCGCCGTGGACGCCTTCACCGCTGCCGACGAGGTGCTGGTCGAGCGGATGACCAAGCAGGGGCGACGCACCTTCGATGCCCGTGCAGCGGTTATGTCGATCGATGTCCTCTCCCCGACGCAGACGCCTTCCGGGGCGCCGGCCGTACCGTGTGCGATACTCGAACTGGTCGTGCGGCAGGTCACCCCGTCCGTACGGCCCGATGACGTCCTTTCCGGCCTCCGCGTGGTGGCCGACCTGGAGCCGCCGGTCTCGCCGAGGGTGACCCGGCTGGCTCAGGGCACGCTGACCGCGCAGGGTGCGATCGTGGATCCGTTGGATGCGGATCGCGGCGGGGCAGCCATCGTTGGGCACTGACCGACGGTCAGCGCTCTTGCAGGCAGACTTCGGCGGTCGCGCACCACGCGCGCCCGGCGGAAACACTTTTGCGGCGACCCTGCGTGGCAGCGCTCACCCGCGCCCGGGGCAGCCAGAACTGGAGAACGTCCATGCTCGAGAACGAGCCCGAGGGCGGCGAACGGACCGGTTCACAGCCGGCCGGCGACACCGCTGACCAGAGCACCACCACCGACGGCGCCGCCGGCGCCCAGCAGGCGGGCGCGGAGAGCGCCGAGGCTGCCGCACCGCCACGGCGGGCGCGGGCCACCCGGCGTCGGGCCGCCCCGCTCAACCAGCCGGAGCAGGCCGAGGCGCCCGTCGAGGCGTCCGCCGGCGGGTCCGGCGCCGTCGAGTCGCCGCAGGCGGAGGTCTTCGCCCCGGTCTCCGGTGACCTGGACGTCGCCCCGAAGACCCCCCGACGCCGGCGCAAGGCGGCCCCCGTCGAGACGACCGCCGAGGAGCCGCTGGTCGCCGCCAGCGCGGAGCTGGCCTCCCCCGAGGTCGTTCCTCCGGTCAAGGTGACCCGCACCCGGCGCAAGAAGGCAACGCCCGCCGTCGAGGAGCCGCCGGCCGTCGTGGAGCCCGCCGCCGCCGAGGAGCCCGCCGTCGAGGAGCCCTCCGCCGAGGGGGACGCCGCTGAGACGTCGGCGGAGTCCGACCTGCGTCAGGCGGAAGCCGAGCTGAACGAGGCGCAGACCCCGCCGGACGGAACCGGCGCCGAGCAGGCGTTCGGTGACGCGCGGGAGCGCTCCGGCGAGGTGGCGCCCGGTGTCGCCGTGGCGAACGTGGCCGATGAGCCGATCGAGCCTGCCGAGGTCGTCGAGGCCGAGCAGCCGCGCACCCGCCGTCGGCGGGCCGCGCTCTCCGCACCCACAGTGCTGTTCATGGCACCCCAGCCGGACGCCGTGCCGGTGACCCGGCCGGCGGAGCCCGCTCCGGTGGCCGAGGAGCCGGCCGTCGAGGCCGAGCCGTCCCGTCGACGGCGGCGCGGTCGCCGCGACCTCGAGCCGGTGGAGCCGGTCGAGGCCGAGGAGGAGCCGACCGAGGAGGCCGACGAGGCCATCGAGGCGGACGAGGACGACGAGGACAGCGCCGCCGCGCGTCGCCGCCGTCGGCGTGGCCGCCGGGGTCGGGGCCGGGGCAAGGGCGGTGCCGACGACGCCGAGGACGAGGAGTCCGACGAGGCGGCGCAGGCCGACGAGGAGGAGACCGCCGAGGCCGAGGCCGAGGGGGACGAGGACGAGGAGTCCGAGGGCGGGGACGGGTTGACCCGTCGTCGCCGTCGTCGCCGCCGTCGCGGCGCCGGTGACACCGAGGGAGCCGCCGACGACGGTGTGCCCACCGTGGTCAAGATCCGCGAGCCGCGGCGCACGGTCGACGAGGTCCAGGGCGTGTCCGGCTCGACCCGGCTGGAGGCCAAGCGCCAGCGTCGCCGGGACGGGCGGGAGCAGCGGCGTACGCGGCCGCCGATCCTCAGCGAGTCGGAGTTCCTGGCCCGCCGGGAGGCGGTCGACCGGGTGATGGCGGTCCGGCAGCGCGGTGACCGCACCCAGATCGCCGTCCTGGAGGACGGTGTGCTGGTCGAGCACTACGTCACCCGAAACTCCTCGGGCACCATGGCCGGCAACGTCTACCTGGGCAAGGTGCAGAACGTGCTGCCCAGCATGGAGGCGGCGTTCGTCGACGTCGGCCGGGGCCGCAACGCGGTGCTGTACGCCGGCGAGGTCAACTGGGACACCTCCGGCCTGGAGGGGCGTGCCCGCTCGATCGAGCAGGCGCTGCGCTCCGGCGACTCGGTGCTGGTCCAGGTCACCAAGGACCCGATCGGGCACAAGGGCGCCCGGCTGACCAGCCACATCGCCCTCTCCGGCCGGCACCTGGTCTACGTGCCCAACGGCAACGCGTCCGGGATCAGCCGCAAGCTGCCGGACACCGAGCGCAAGCGGCTGCGCGACGTGCTCAAGAAGCTGGTCCCGGACGGCGCGGGCGTGATCGTCCGCACCGCCGCCGAGGGCGCCAGCGAGGACGAGCTGGCCCGCGACGTCAAGCGGCTCCAGGCGCAGTGGGAGGACATCCAGGCCAAGGCCGCCGAGGGTGGCGCCCCGGCGCTGCTCTACGGGGAGCCGGACCTGGTCATCCGCGTGGTCCGGGACCTGTTCAACGAGGACTTCCGCGAGCTGGTGATCGAGGGCGAGCAGTCGTACGACATCGTCGAGTCGTACCTGTCGCACGTCTCTCCGGACCTGGTCGACCGGGTGCGCCGGCACGTCGGGACGAGCGACGTCTTCGCCGAGTACCGGATCGACGAGCAGATCATCAAGGGCCTGGACCGCAAGGTCTTCCTGCCCTCCGGCGGCTCGCTGGTGATCGACAAGACCGAGGCCATGACGGTCGTCGACGTCAACACCGGTAAGTACACCGGCTCCGGGGGCAACCTGGAGGAGACCGTCACCCGCAACAACCTGGAGGCGGCGGAGGAGATCGTCCGCCAGCTCCGGTTGCGCGACATCGGCGGCATCGTGGTGATCGACTTCATCGACATGGTGCTGGAGTCGAACCGGGAGCTGGTGCTGCGCCGACTCACCGAGTGCCTGGGCCGGGACCGGACCAAGCACCAGGTCACCGAGATCACCTCGCTCGGTCTGGTGCAGATGACCCGTAAGCGGATCGGCGCGGGCCTGCTGGAGGCGTTCAGCGAGACCTGCGAGTGCTGCAAGGGCCGGGGCGTCATCATCCACACCGAGCCGGTGCCGGAGAAGCCGCATACCGGTGGGGCCGCGGAGAAGGTCAAGGCGGTCGCCTCGTCGGCGCCGGCCGCTCCGGCCGTCGAGGCCGGCACCGCGTCGTCCCGCCGCCGGGCGCGCAAGAGCGCCCCGGCCGAGCGCGCGGTGGTCGAGGTCGTCGACACCGACACCAGCGTCGAACCGGACGCCGACTACCAGGACACCATGGGGTACGACCTGTCCCGCTACGAGGCGGAGACCGAGGCGGCGCCGGCGGTGTCCGACAGCCTGCAGGGCGAGTCGGCCCGGCTGGCCGCGGCGGACGACCCGGACGCGCTCGCCGACGGCGACACCGACGAGGAGGCCGGTGGCGCGGGGCGTCGCCGCTCCCGTCGCGGTGGCGCCCGTCGGCGGACCCGCCCCTGACGGCCTGACCGGCCCGGTGTTTGGCGAGGTCCCTTTCCCGGCAATGTGACTCCGGGAGGGACCTCGCCGTTCCGGTCACCCCGGGCCGGGAGCGGTCGGCCCCGGTCAGGAGTAGAAGATGCGTCGCCTGCTCGCCGTCACCGTGCTGGTAGCCGTGCTCGCCGTCGGAGCCGGCTGCTCCGCCGACCGGTCGGTCGATGCGGGCCCGACCGGCGCGACCGCCGGGGCTTCCGGCCCGGCCGCCGGGTCCGGGGGCGCTCCCGGCGGGTCGACCGGTACGCCGGTGGGTGGCGGTGTCGCGGGCGACAATCGGCAGGTGTGCGCCGAGGCGCAGCAGGCCGGCGCCACCGCCGTCCGGGAGTACGTGGCGGAGCTGGGCCGGATGGTCGCGGCGGTGGGTGCGGGGGACACCGCCACCGCCGATGCGGCCCGCACGAGGGCGCAGACGGCGCTGGCCGGCTGGCGGGCCGCGCTGCGGGAGCAGTCGGCGCGGTCCACCGATCCGCAGCTCAAGACGTTGCTCAGTGACCTCGGCACGGAGGTCGCCGCACTCGGCGCGGACGTCGAGTCGATCGACGAGACCGAGCTGGACCGGCTCCAGCAGCGCCTCGACCAGCTCTGCGCCCGCTGACCAGGGCGGGCCGGTTTGGGGTCCGGGCCGGCAATGGCGTACTCTTGCCTGCGGCCCACCTTTGGTGTGCCGAGTTCCCGTGTGCCCGCGCCGCCGTGCACTGCTACCCGGCGAGCCGCCGCGGGGACGACCGCCAGCAGCCTCAACGACAGGGAGTCCGCCTCCGATGTACGCGATCGTCAAGACCGGCGGCAAGCAGTACAAGGTCGCCGAGGGCGACGTGATCGAGGTCGAGAAGCTCACCGGTGCCCCCGGTGACGCGGTGAAGCTCACCGCGGTGCTCCTCGTCGACGGTGACGACCTGGTGACCGACGCGGCGAAGCTTGCCGAGGTCGCGGTGTCCGGCGAGATCGCCGCGCACACCAAGGGCCCGAAGATCCGGATCCACAAGTTCAAGAACAAGACCGGCTACCACAAGCGCCAGGGTCACCGCCAGCCGTTGACCCAGGTCAAGGTGACCGGCATCTCCAGCGGGAAGTAGGTCGTCCTCCAATGGCTCACAAAAAGGGTGCGTCCAGCTCGCGTAACGGTCGTGACTCCGCGGCCCAGCGACTCGGCGTGAAGCGCTTCGGTGGTCAGGTCGTCAGCGCCGGTGAGATCATCATCCGGCAGCGTGGCACCAAGTTCCACCCCGGTGACCTGGTCGGCCGTGGCGGCGACGACACGCTTTTCGCGCTGTCCGCCGGTGCGGTCCTGTTCGGCACCAAGCGCGGTCGCAAGACCGTCAGCATCGTTCCGCAGCAGTAGCTCTCGGGCTTAAGCGGGCCGCGGACCTCCGGGTCCCGGCCCGCTTAGCCTTTTTCACGAAGTGCGAGGTGGACCTCGCTGGAAGGATTGACGCCGTGGCGACGTTCGTTGACCGGGTCGTCCTGCATCTGCAGGCCGGCGATGGTGGGCACGGTTGTGTCTCGATCCACCGCGAGAAGTTCAAGCCCTTCGGCGGGCCGGACGGCGGCAACGGCGGGCACGGCGGCAGCGTGTCGCTGGTGGTCGACCCGCAGGTGACCACGCTGCTCGACTTCCACTTCCACCCGCACGTCAAGGCCGACAACGGCAAGGGCGGCGCCGGGTCGAACCGGGACGGGGCCAACGGCCACAACCTGGTGCTGAAGGTGCCCAACGGCACGGTGGTCCAGACCACCGACGGCACCGTGCTGGCCGACATGGTCGGCGCCGACACCACCTTCGAGGTGGCCCGGGGCGGGCGCGGCGGGCGCGGCAACGCCTCGCTGGCCAACGCCAAGCGCAAGGCTCCCGGCTTCGCCGAGCTGGGCGAGCCCGGCGACCAGCTGGACATCGTGCTGGAGCTGAAGAGCGTCGCCGACGTGGGCCTGGTGGGCTTCCCGTCGGCCGGTAAGTCGTCGCTGATCTCGGTGATCTCCGCCGCGAAGCCGAAGATCGCCGACTACCCGTTCACCACCCTGGTGCCCAACCTCGGTGTGGTCCGGATGGACAACCACACCTTCACCGTCGCCGACGTGCCGGGCCTGATCCCGGGCGCGGCCACCGGCAAGGGCCTGGGCCTGGAGTTCCTGCGGCACATCGAGCGCTGCGCGGTGCTGGTGCACGTCATCGACTCGGCGACCCTGGAGCCCGGCCGCGACCCGGTCGCCGACATCGACGCCATCGAGGCCGAGCTGAGCCAGTACGGCGGGCTGACCGACCGCCCACGGCTGGTGGCCGTGAACAAGGTCGACGTGCCGGACGGCCGGGACCTCGCCGAGATCGTCCGCCCGGATCTGGAGGAGCGCGGCTACCGCGTGTTCGAGGTCTCCGCGGCCACCCGGGAGGGGCTCAAGGAGCTGACGTACGCGATGGCCGAGCTGGTCGAGGCGGAGCGCAAGGCGGCGCCGCCGGCCGAGCCGACCCGGATCGTGATCCGGCCGATGGCCGTGGACGACGCCGGCTTCACCATCACGGCCGAGGCCGACGGCTCGTTCACCGTCCGCGGCGTACGCCCGGAGCGGTGGGTCAAGCAGACCAACTTCGACAACGACGAGGCGGTCGGCTACCTCGCCGACCGGCTGGCCCGGCTCGGCGTGGAGGACAAGCTCGCCAAGGCCGGCGCCCAGCCCGGTGACCTGGTCCGGATCGGTGAGCGCGAGTTCGACTGGCAGCCGACGCTGTACGCGGGTGTGGAGTTCGCGCCCGGCAACCGGGGCACCGACGTCCGCCTGGAGGAGAAGTCGAACCGGGCCTCGGCGGCGGAGCGGCTCGCCGCCCGCAAGGCCCGCCGGGTGCGCTCGGCGGACGAGGTGGGCGCGGACTCGTCCGACGACGACGTCGAGGACATCGAGGACGAGGACGACGCCGAGTAGCCCGTTGCTCTCCGTGATCGGGACGACTGCCGGAAACCTGCGCGAAATCCACCCCGCCTAGCGTGGGGTGATGCTGATCGAGTCGCGGCCCGCCACCGATCCCGAGATCGCCGCCCTGGTCGTCGCCCAGCAGCGTGAGCTGCGCGAGGCCGACGGTGGGCTGGACGGGCAGGTGACCGTCGCCCACGACGACATCCGCTACCTGGCGGTGGTGGTGCACGGTCGGGCGGTCGCCTGCGGCGGGCTCCAGTCGCTCGACGCCGTCACCGGCGAGGTCAAGCGGATGTACGTCCGGCCCGCGTACCGGGGCCGGGGCATCGCCCGCCAACTGCTCGCCGCGTTGGAGGAGTGCGCGTTCCGGCAGGGGCACACGGTGGTCTGCCTGGAGACCGGCACGTACCTGCCGGCGGCCATCGGGCTGTACACCTCGTGCGGCTACGAGCCGGTCCCGGTGTACGGGGAGTACGTCGGCAACCCGTACAGCGTCTGTTTCGCCAAGCGGCTCCCGGTCGCGGCCTGACGGCGACGGGTCGCTCGCCCGCGGTGGCGGTCAGGCGCCGTGAATCGGCAGGTCAAGGCCGGTCGATCGGGGTGTCCAGGCGCCCACCGGTGCCCACCTGGTTGGACAGCAGCAGCCCGAGCGCGAGCATGCCGAAGCCGAGGGCGAGGTGCAGCCAGTTGTCGGCGTCGTTGACCGGCAGGATGTTCGCTCCGGCCTCGGGGTCGACCGCCTCGATCCCCAGGCCGTACAGCCAGAGGGCCAGGTAGATCGCGCCGCCGCCGGCCAGGAAGAGCCGGGCGCCGGCGACGCTGCGGGCCAGCACCAGGCCCACCAGCCCGAACAGCAGGTGCACCGCGTTGTGCAGGATCGACACCTGGAACAGCCCGAGCAGCTTGGCGTCCGAGTGGTGCCCGGCGAAGGTCAGCTCGCCGTAGTCGGTGGTGATGCCGGGGATGTAGCCGAGGATTCCGATCAGCAGGAAGACCCCGGCCACGACAAGCGCGACCACCTGCACCCGGGGTCGGGAGGCAGCAGGTCGGCCACCTCGCGCGTCTCGTGCCATCCCTGCCCCCTTTTTGTGGATCTGCCGGTCCCGCGAACCTCGCTGTCCGCAGCGCCGACGTGACGCAGCCCGACGATCCTCCATTTTGAAGTCGATCCCACCGGCCGCGCAGAGAAATGCACGAACAGGTATGGAAGCCGAAACGCAGGGTAGGTGAGTTGTCAGCGGCCACTGCGTCACGGCCGCATCCCCCCAGCACAACCGCGACGACTTTCCGAGCGGAAGGGAAATCATGACTTACGAAGTGTCACCCACGTCTTCCACGTACGGGCACGAGTCCACCAACGGCGGCGGCGTCCGCGAGCAGGCCCGGCACGTCGGGTCCGAGGCGGCGCACGCCGGTGGCGCGGTCGCCCAGACCGCGAAGGAGCAGGGCACCGAGGTCGGCCGCGAGGCCGCCCGGCAGGCCCGCAACCTCTACGGCGAGGCCCGCACTCAGCTCGCCAGCCAGACCGGTGAGCAGCAGCGCCGGGCCGCCGGCGGACTGCGGTCGATCGCCGACGAGATGCGCACCATGGCCGAGCAGGGTGGCCAGGCCGGCCCGGTGAGCGAGCTGGCCCGCCAGGCCGCCGACCGGGTGCACGGTGTGGCCGGCTGGCTGGAGGAGCGCGAGCCGGGCGACCTGATCAACGAGGTACGCGACTACGCGCGGCGCAACCCGGGCACCTTCCTGGTCGGCGCGGCGGTGCTCGGCGTGCTGGCCGGCCGCCTGACCCGCGGCATCTCCGACTCCGGCGACCACTCCGGCAACGGCTCCGCGGGCTACCGCGGCAACGGGGCGTACGACCCGGAGCAGACCGCGGTGATCCCCACGCCGCCGCCGGCACCCCGCACGACCGCGGACACCACCCCGGCGGGCGGCTACCTCGACCCGACCCCCGGGACGTACACCGAGCCGACCTCCGGCGGCTACAGCGACCCGACGCCCGGCGGCTACAGCGACCCGACGCCCGGCGGCTACAGCGACCCGACGCCCGGCGGCTACAGCGACCCGACCCGTCCGGACGGCTACACCGAGCCGGCCAGCACCGGTCAGCCGCTGCCGCCGGTGACCCAGACCGACCCGCTGCCGGGCGTGCCGTCCAGCGGCAGCCCCCGCCCGTGAGGCGCCGAGTCATCCGAAGGGAGGCGACGGCATGACCATGCCGACGCAGGGGTCCGGCCTGGACTCCGGTTACCACCCCGACGCGGGTGCCCCGCACACCGCGGCGGAGGTGAAGGGCAGCTCGCTCGGTGACCTGATGCGTCAGGTCACCACCGACCTGTCGACGCTGATGCGCCAGGAGGTCGAGCTGGCCAAGGCCGAGATCCGCCAGGAGGGCAAGAAGGCCGGCAAGGCCGCGGGCCTCTTCGGCGGCGCTGGCTTCGGCGGCTACATGGTGGCGTTGTTCGTCTCCATCGCCGTGTGGCAGTTCCTGGACAACGTCATGGACTCCGGCCTGGCCGCGCTGATCGTGGCCGTCATCTGGGCCGTGGTCGCCGCCGTCCTCTACTCGATGGCCAAGAAGAACGCCCAGCACGTACGCGGGCTCAAGCAGACCAACGACAGCGTGCAGCGGATCCCCGACGCGCTCAAGCCCCACCCGGAGGGAGTCACCCGATGAGCACCGATCCCGACCAGATCCGCCGGGAGATCGAAGCCACCCGCAACAGCCTCAGCTCCGATGTGGACGCGCTGGCGTACAAGGTCAGCCCGAGCCGCATCGTCGACGACCGCAAGCAGCGGGCCCGTTCCGCGCTGCAGAATGTGAGGGACAAGGTCATGGGAACCGCGTCTGACCTCGGCCACGGCACCGGCCACGCCGCCCACTCGGTGGGTGACCGTGCCTCCTCGGCGGCTTCCAGCGTCAGCGACGCCGCGCACTCGGCGGCCTCCTCGGTCAGCGACGCCGCCCACAGCGCGCCCCGGGTCATCCGGCAGAAGTCGCAGGGCAACCCGCTGGCCGCCGGCCTGATCGCCTTCGGGGTCGGCTGGCTGGCCTCCTCGCTGATCCCGGCCTCCCGCCGGGAGCAGCAGGCCGCCGCTCAGGTCAAGGACAAGGTCAGCGAGCACAGCGGCGCCGTGAAGGAGAAGCTGGGCGAGGTGGCCAGCGAGCTCAAGAACGAGCTGCGCGAGCCGGCCCAGCACGCCGCCGAGTCGGTGAAGTCCACCGCCCAGGACGCCGTGCACGCGGTCAAGGACGACGGCCGGTCGGCCGCCCAGGACGTCAAGGACCAGGCCCAGCAGGCCCGCCAGCAGGTCAGTTCCTGAGCCCACCGCAATCGGCGACAGCTCGCGTTCACCCCGGTGGCCGCGAGCTGTCGCATGTCCACCCGCGCCCCGACGCGGTCGCGGTGCAGCGGCGGCGCGGACGCCTGATCAGCGCCCGCGTCGGCCCGGTCGGCGAGCGGCCTGGCGGATACGGGTGTTGCCGTAGCGGACTCCGCCGAGCAGGAGGCGCTGGGCGACCGCCAGCCAGCTGCAGATGCCACGTTCGAGCAGCCAGAGTGGGGCGGCCAGCGAGGTGCTCGGTGGAAAGACGGTCCCGCCGTCGGCGCGGCGGCGGCCCACCTCGGCCACGGCGACGACAGTTGCCGCCGTGCCGAGCAGCAGCCGGGGCCGCCGCGCCGCGACCGCCGCGGCCAGCGCCGGCAGGACCGCGAGCGCGGTCAGCAGGCGGGCCGGCTGGGCCAGATCGTCGTACGCCTGGCGGACCCGCTGGCCCCGGAAGTGCGTCGCGTCCGGCGGCAGCCGGCGTACGTACAGCCAGGGCGGCGCGACCTGGACACCGCCGTACGCGCGTACGGTGCGGATCAGCTCCAGGTTCTCGAAGAGCACGTCCGGGTCGTACCCGCCCATGGCGAGGAACGTGCTGCGGCGCACCGCGAGGGTGCCGGGATAGTCGTCTCCGAGCGCCCGGTTGAGCAGCGTCCGCCCGGTGTCCCACCAGGCGTGCCAGGGCAGTGGGTCGAAGTAGTTCTGCGGCCGGACCAGGTCGACCCGGCCCAGCAGCCGGTGCACGGCGCGCAGCCCGGCCTCGTCGTACCGGACGTCGTCGTCGGCGATGACCACGTGTTCGTGGTGTGCCGCGTCGACGCCGGTGTGCACCCCGACCACCTTGCCGTTGTGCCCTCGCCCGGCGGGATCGGGCGGCAGGTGCCGGACCAGCCCCTGCCAGGCCACCGCGTGCCGGGCGAAGAGCTCCGGCGGTGACCCGTCGACGACGAGCACCTCGACGAGGCCGCTCAGCCGGCGCAGGTAGCCGGTCAGCTCGTCCAGACCGCTGTCGGTGTGCCAGCGCAGCGGCAGCACGTACGCCATCGGCAGGACGGCCGGCGGCAGGGTGGTCGGCGGTGTGCCGGTGTTGTCGTGCCCGGCTCGCCGGGCGGCGTCACCGGCGGCCGGGAAGGGCATCGGCGCCTCCTGGGCAGGCGGTCCGCGGCCGGCGGTGGGCGGGCCGCCCGCTGCACGTGCCCGCCCTGCCTCGATCCAAACCGGCGACGGGGTCAGGCGCGGCGGATGTTGGTGAGGGTCAGGCCGCTGGGCGGCAGCGCGGGCATGCGCCGCAGGTCCAGGGTCAGGTCCTGCGGCGGGACCTCGTAGCGCATACCGCCGGTCAGGTTCGTGACCGCCCGCTTCATCAGGTCGATGGTGATCCACTCGCCGGCGCAGCGGTGCCCGGTGGTGTGGTCGCCGCCGCCCTGCGGGACCAGCTCGAACGGGTCCACACGGCGGCCGGCGAACCGCTCGGGACGGAACAGCTCCGGTTCGGGCCAGAGCGCCGGGTGGTGGTTGGTGCCGTAGAGGTCGAGCAGCACCCGCCGTCCTCGGGGGAAGTGGTGGCCCTCCCAGTCGAACGAGCGCCGGACCCGGGCGGCGGCCATCGGGAAGAACGGGTAGTAGCGACGTACCTCCTGGACGAACTGCTCGGTGGCCTCGTCGTCACCGTGGACCCTCTCCCGCCAGCCGGGATGGTCGCGCAGGGCGAGCGCGGCGAAGACGATGTACCGGTCCACGGCGACCACCGGGCGCAGCAGGTTGAGCAGTTCGACGGCGGCGGCCCGGCGGGGGAGCAGCGCCCCGCGCGCGTCGCGGTGCTCGGCCACGATCTCAAGCGGGCTGCCGGCCGGCGGCGGGTGGATGCCGGTCCGGGCCCGTTCGACGAGGTCGCCGAGCCAGCGTTCGGCGCGACGGCGGGCGAGCAGGCCCCGCCAGTGCCGTGGGCCGACGACCGCCGGGCCCTCGATCATGGCGTGCAGTTCGACGGCGCGGCGGGTGACCTGCGACGTGGCCAGCGGCACCCCGGCCCAGGCGCAGACCGCCCGGGTCAGCAGGCGGCCCAACTCGTCGTAGAGCGGCACCGGCCCGGCCGCCTCCCAGGCGGGGATCCGCGCCCGCCACTCGTCGTCGAAGAGCTGCCCGAGGCGCTGGATGGCCGTCGGCGTCATGATCGACATGAGCATGGCCTTGCGGTCGGAGTGCTCCGATCCGTCCAGCCCCTGCACGCCACCCCGGCCGGTGAGCGTCCGCTGCACCCGCAGGTGCATCGCGCTGTCGCGCTGGAAGCGCTCGTTGTCGTAGAAGAGCATCGCGGCCGGCCGGCCCCGCAGGCAGATGGTCGGTGCGAGCAGGATGCGGGCCTGGAAGACGTCGCTGCCGTACCGCTCGCAGCGCTCACCGATGAACCGGTAGCCGGCGCGGAGCAGCGCGAGGGTGCTGTCCGGCGTGCGGTCGGCCGGCATGGTCGCCATCGGGTCTCCTCGGGTGCGAGCGGTGGCCGGCGTCGCCGTCGCGCTGCGTCTACCCGTGTTGCCGCCGCTGAATCCCCGCGGCGACAGCGCGTCGGCTGGCCCCTCCCACGGGCGGCGGAACCTGGTTTGCTCAGCTGGTGGGGCCACCGTGAGCCGGCAGCACCGGTCGGCCGGTGCGGCCCTCGGTGGGCCGATGGCCACGACCACGGGGAGGGCGAATGCACGACAACAGGTCGCCGCACTGGCGGCAACGGCGGGCGGTCGCGGCGACGGGCGCGGGTCGTGCCCTGCGCCCACTGATCGGCCCGCCCGGTCGGCCGTTGCGGCCGCGCCGGTTCTTCACCGTGCACCTGGGCTTCACCGCGCCGGGCGCGGCCGACGCCCGCGAGCAGGCGGTGGCGTACGCGGAGGCGCTGAGCCTGCTTCGCCCGGAGGTGGCCCTCGGTGCGGCGGCCCTGTCACCGGCCGACGCGTGGCACCGGGCCGAGCGGCTGTTCTGTGGCGCGGTCGGCCCGGACGGGGAGCGTTGCGTCGATGTCGCCGAGCATCCCGGCTTCCACCACGCGCCGGGTCCCGGCGGTCTCGGCTGGGGCGACGGTGATGCCTGACCTGGCGTCGCGGGTGGCGGTCGTTCCTCGCCACCCGCGACCGCCGGGCGATCAGTCCAGGTCGAACTCGCCGTCCTGCGCGCCCGCGACGAACGCGTCCCACTCGGCCTGGGTGAAGACGAGCACGGGGCCCTCCGGCTCGGCGGAGTTGCGCATCCCGATCAGATCGTCGACGAACGCGACCTCGACGGCGCTCTCCGAGGTGTCCCCCTCGGCCCGTTGCCAGACGGCCCGGGAGAGGTCGAAATCGCCCTTGGGGTGCTGCGCCATGGTTCTTTCCTCCAGTGCGGGGGCCGTCTGGGGACCGCGTGCCGATCCCCATCGGGCAGGATAAGCGGATGCCGAGCCTGACCCGTGTAGAGGCGACCGCGCGTGGCGCGGCGATTACTGTCGAGTCCTATCAGGTGGACCTCGACCTGACCGGCGACGGGGACCTGTTCCGTTCCCGCGTCGAGATCCGGTTCCGGGCGACCCCCGGCACCGCGACCTTCGCCGAGGTCAAGCCCGCCAACCTCCTCGCGGTACGCCTCAACGACCGCGACGTCAACCCCGGCACGTTGACCGACAACCGGCTGCCGCTGGCCGACCTCGACACGACGAACACCCTGTTCGTCGAGGCGGAGATGGCGTACTCCAACGCCGGGGAGGGGCTGCACCGCTTCGTCGATCCGGCCGACGGCGAGACCTATCTCTACGCGATGTCGTTCCTCGACAACGCCCAGCGCATCTTCGCCGCGTTCGACCAGCCCGACCTCAAGGCCCCGTTCACCCTCACGGTCACCGCGCCGCCGCAGTGGACCGTCTCCGGCAACGCCGAGGTGGTCGCCACCCCGGCCCCGGGGCGCTGGGAGTTCGCCCCGACCGCGCCGCTGGCGACGTACTTCTTCTCGCTGATCGCCGGGCCGTACCACGTCCGGCGGGCCGAGCACGACGGTGTGCCGCTGGGCCTCTACTGTCGACGGTCGCTCGCCGAGCACCTCGACGCCGACGCCGAGGAGATCTTCACCGTCACCGGGCAGTGCCTGGACCGGTTCCACCAGCTCTTCACCGAGCGCTACCCGTTCGGCAAGTACGACCAGGCGTTCGTCCCCGAGTTCAACGCCGGGGCGATGGAAAATCCGGGCATCGTCACCTTCCGCGACGACTACGTGTTCCGCTCGGCGGTCACCGACACCCAGCGCGAGCTGCGGGCCACCACCATCGCCCACGAGATGGCGCACATGTGGTTCGGTGACCTGGTCACCATGCGCTGGTGGGACGACCTGTGGCTCAACGAGTCGTTCGCCGAGTACCTGGGCACCCGGGTCACCGCCGGGGCGACCCGCTTCGACCAGTCGTGGACCACGTTCGCCATGCGCCGCAAGGCCTGGGGGTACGCGGCGGACCAGCGCCCCTCCACCCACCCGGTCGCCCCGCCGGAGGTGGCCGACGCCGACGAGGCCCTGCTCAACTTCGACGGCATCTCGTACGCCAAGGGCGCCTCCGTGCTGCGGCAGCTCGTGGCGTGGCTCGGCGACGAGGCGTTCCTCGCCGGCCTGAACGCGCACTTCGCCGCGCACCGCTTCGGCAACGCCACCCTCGCCGACCTGCTGGCCAGCCTGAGCACGGCCAGCGGCCGGGACCTGTCCGAATGGGCCGAGCTGTGGCTGCGCCAGCCGCAGGTCAACACGCTGCGCGCCGAGGTCGCCGTCGACGCCGACGGCCGCTACACCGAGGTCGCCGTGGTGCAGACCGCGCCCGAGTCGCATCCGGTGCTGCGTCCGCACCGCATCGGCGTGGGCCGGTACGCGGCGGATGGCACGGTGCGGCGCGACGAGGTGGATCTCGACCCGGCCGTCGACGGTGGTCGGACCGTGCTCGGCGCGTTGACCGGCGAGCCGGCGGCCCGGGTGCTGCTGCTCAACGACGGTGACCTCACCTTCGCCAAGGTGCGCCTCGACCCGGCGTCGGCGGACGCCGTCGCGCTGGTCCTGCCGGGCCTGGCCGACCCGCTCACCCGGGCGGTGCTCTGGAGCGAGGCACTGGACGCGGTGACCGACGGGGAGCGACCGGTCAGCGGCCTCGTCGACCTGATGGTCGCGGCGCTGCCGGCCGAGACCGAGGTGATCATCGCGGAGGACGTGCTGACCCTCAGCCGGTCCCTGGTGGACCGCTACCTCGACCCGCTGGCCCGTTCGGCGGCGCTGGCCCGGGTCGCCCTGGCCTGCCGACAGCTGCTGGACGGCGCCACGGCGGGGGAGTCGTTGCAGCTCGCCGCCGCGCGCGGCTGGATCGCCGCGACCACCGACACGGACCTGCTCGTCGGTTGGCTCGCCGGCCGGGACGTACCGCCGGGGCTGAAGGTCGACGCCGAGCTGCGGTGGGCGGTGCTGCGCCGGCTCGTGGTGCTGGGCGCGGCCGGGGAGGCGGAGATCGCCGCCGAGGCGGCCGCCGACGTCAGCTCCACCGGCGCGGAACGGGCCGCCCGCTGCCGGGCCGCTCTGCCCGACCCGGCCGCCAAGCAGGCGGCATGGGAGATCATCGTGCGCGACACCGAGCTGTCCAACCGGCTGCTGGAGGCGACGGCCGAGGGGTTCTGGCAGCCCGAGCAGGCCGACCTGACCGCCGCGTACGTCGAGCGGTACTTCACGGAGATGCCGGCCGCCGCGCGTCGGCGTACCGCGTGGACGGCCGACCGGGTGGCGAAGCTGGCGTTTCCCCACTACGCCGTGGCGCAGCCGACCCGGGAGGCGGCCGCGGCGCTGCTGGCCCGCGACGACCTGACCCCGGGCCTGCGCCGGGTGGTCACCGACACGGACGACGACCTGCGGCGCGCGCTCGTCGCCCGGACGGCGGTGGCCGCCGCCGCAGCCTGAGGCGGGGTCACGGCGGCAGCCTGAGGCCGGGCCGCCGAGACGATCCGGTGCCGGCAGGGCGCGGGGCGGCCCGGCCACCCCGCGCCCTGCGGTCAGCGCAGCGCGGGCTCCGCCGTCACCGGGGCGTCGAAGTCGATGACGTGGCGCTGCTCGTGGGCGATGGTCCGTTCCGGGTCCATCGCCGTGCGCACGAGCAGCGGCATCAGCAGCGGCATCAGCGTCCGCGCGACCGGTCCCGGGGCCTTGGTGTGGTTGATCCGCGCCGCGCGGGCGGCGACCTTCTCGACCCGGGTACGGCGCAGCCGCACGTACGCGTCGAACGCCGACGCCACGTCGGGCAGGTCCCGCAGGCAGCGGGCGAGCTGCACCCCGCTCTCGATGGCGAGCGAGGCGCCCTGCCCGGAGCTGTTCGACGGCGCGTGCGCCGCGTCGCCGACCAGCACCATCCGCCCCCGGTGCCAGTGCGGCACGGGCGGCATGATCTGCAACGACCCGACGACCTGGAGTTCGTCGGCGCTGCTGGTGGCCATCAGCTCACCGCCCGGGTCGTCGTCGCCGTAGGTGGTGCGCAGCGTGTCCAGCCACTGCTCCACCGGCACCGTGCGGGCCTCGACGAGGCTCATCGGCCGCTGCTGCGGCAGGTTGGCCCCCCAGCGGGTGCCGCCGCCGGGCTCCGGCCAGTACAGGTAGTAGCCACGTCGCCCGAACGCGAACGTCATCGTGCCCGCCTCGGCGCCCACCTCGTGCCGGGCGACCGCCTCGAAGCCGAGCAGCCCGGTGAACCGGGGGCCGGGCGCGGCCGGGTCGATGAGGCCACGAACCGTGGACCGGATGCCGTCCGCGCCGACCAGGACGTCGGCGGTGGCCGTGCTGCCGTCCTCGAAGCGCGCGGTCACGCCGCTGTCGGTCTGCTCGACGGCGACCAGCCGCCGGCCGTACGCGAAGGCGACGCCCTCGGCGACCGCCCGGTCGTGCAGAACCCGGTGCAGCTCGGCCCGGTGCACCACGCGCAGCGGCGGCACTCCGGCCAAGGTGGGCAGGTCGATGCGCCGACGGCCGACGGCCATGACGGTGCGGTCGATCGGGGTGGCGATCGCCGTCACCGCCTCGTCCGCGCCGACCGCCCGCAGGGCCGCCACGCCGTTGGGCGCGAGCGCGAGGGTGCCGCCGATGCCGCCCACCCCGGCGGCGGTCGCCGGGTACGCCTCGTGAACGGTGGCGGTGATGCCGGCGCGGTGTAGCGCGAGCGCCGTCACCGGGCCGGCGATGCCGCCGCCGATGACGATCGCGGTTCGTGCCGTTGTCATGCTCTCTCCCTGGGTGTCGTCGGGTGCGTGCGTGCGAACCGACCTGGGAGGGAACCCGGTTATCCTCATGACTGCCGCTTCGGGCCGGGTGCCTGCTCAGGTGTCGGTTCGAGGTAGGGCTCCGGCGGGGTGTTGGCGCACCCCGCCGGAGCTGTCTTCTCAGTCGGCGTTGTCGGGGTCGCTGCTGGTCCTCTCGGCCAGCTCGATCAGCTCGGCCGGCATCTCGCCGGTCTCGTGGAAGGCCCGCCACGTGTCCAGCCCCGGGTAGCTGCCCGAGGTCAGCTCGGCGAGCAGGGCCCGCAGCCAGGTCGCCTCAGCGGCTCGCATGGCCAGGTCGTACTCCGACTCCACCAGGAACAGCCGGGGGATCTCCCGCAGGTGGGCGTCGAGCGTCTCGCGGTCCCGGCGGAGCGCGTCGTCCAGCCGGTCGAGTCGCTGCCGGAGCAGGTCGGTGGCCTCGTCGGGATGCAGGGCGGCGAGGACGGACAGGCCGGCCCGGAAGCGGGGATGCTCCGGCATCGGCGTGGCGACCAGCTCGCGCGCCCAGTCGACCAGCTCGGCCCGCCCCGCGTCGGTGATCCGGTAGACGGTGCGTTCCGGGCGTCGGCCCTCGCGGACGCTCTCCACCGCGGCGATCAACTGGTGTTTGTCCAGGTTGCGGATGACCGTGTAGAAGGAGCCCCACTTGATCTCCATGTCCTGGTCCTTGCCCCAGGCGCGCAGGGTGCTTGCCATCTCGTAGGGGTGCATGGGCCGCTGGACGAGGGCGGAGAGCACGGCCAGTGCCAGCAGGTTGCCGACCTTGCGCCGCTTGGGCATGACGTCCCCTTACTCGCTCGCAATTACTCGTAGACGAGTATATGCATGGGATCGGTCGCCGGGCGACCCCCTCGTGCGCCGGCACCGGGCCGGAGTGGCCGGCCACGATGCCCGGCCTACGATCACGGGGTGGAGGAAGATATCCGGCGGATCGGGATCATGGGCGGCACCTTCGACCCGATCCACCACGGGCACCTCGTCGCGGCCAGTGAGGTGGCGGACCGGTTCGGCCTGGACGAGGTGGTGTTCGTCCCGACCGGGCAGCCATGGCAGAAGGCTGACGAACCGGTCAGCCCCGCCGAGGACCGGTACCTCATGACGGTCATCGCCACCGCCTCCAACCCCCGGTTCCAGGTCAGCCGGGTCGACATCGACCGCAGCGGGCCCACCTACACCGTCGACACCCTGCGCGACCTTCAGGCCGAGTACGGCCCCAAGGTGCAGCTGTTCTTCATCACCGGCGCGGACGCGCTGCAACGCATCCTGTCCTGGAAGGACCTGGACGAGATCTTCGAGCTGGCCCACTTCATCGGGGTGACCCGCCCCGGCTTCCCGCTTACCGACGAGCACCTTCCGGCGGACACGGTCAGCCTGATCCAGGTGCCCGCGATGTCCATCTCGTCGACCGACTGCCGCGCCCGGGTCGCCCGGGGCGAACCGGTCTGGTATCTGGTGCCCGACGGTGTGGTGCAGTACATCGCCAAGCGACGCCTCTATCAGCCCTGATCACGTCCGGTATGCACCGTTCCGTACGTCTAATCGACCAGAACTGACGGGTCGTGACCTCGCCGGGTGTGAGACGCTTGGTGGATCGCACGCCTGATCGAAGGAGAACGGTGACAGTTTCCGAACGCGCGCACGAGCTGGCAATGGCAGCCGCCCAGGCCGCCGCCGACAAGAAGGCGCAGGACATCGCGATCATCGACGTCGGCGACCAGCTCGCCATCACCGACGCGTTCCTGCTCGCCGCCGCCCCCAACGAGCGTCAGGTGCTCGCCATCGTCGACGCCATCGAGGAGCGCCTGCTGGAGCTTCCGGAGAAGGCCAAGCCGATCCGGCGCGAGGGTGAGCGGGGCGGCCGCTGGGTGCTGCTCGACTACGTCGACATCGTGGTGCACGTCCAGCACACCGAGGAGCGCGAGTTCTACGGGCTCGACCGCCTCTGGAAGGACTGCCCCACCATCCCGTTCGTCGACCGCGACCTGGTCGAGGCCGACGCCGGCGGGACCGCCGCAGCCGAATGACCCGGCTGATCGTCTGGCGGCACGGCAACACCGACTGGAACGCCGCCAACCGCGTCCAGGGGCAGACCGACGTACCCCTCAACGAGCTGGGCCGCGACCAGGCCCGCGTCGCCGCCCCGCTGCTCGCGTCGCTGCGTCCCGACGCCATCGTGTCCAGCGACCTGAGCCGCGCCGCGGAGACCGCGGCGGCCTTGGCCGCGCTGACCGGGCTGCCGGTCCGCACCGACGCCCGGTTGCGCGAGCGGCACTTCGGCCAGTGGCAGGGCCTGCACCTCACCGAGGTCGCCGAGCGTTTCCCCGCCGAGTACGCCCGCTGGCGGGCTGGCGACCCCGCCCCGGGGGCGGACCTGGAGCCGCTGGACGCCCTCGGCGAGCGGGTCGCCGCGGCGTTCCTGGCGGCGGCCGACGTGGCCCCCGGCGGGACCGTGGTCATCGCGACCCACGGCGGTGGCTCCCGCCAGGGCGTCGGCCACCTGCTCGGCTGGCCCTCCGGCGTGCTGCGCACCATCGGCTCGCTGGCCAACTGCCACTGGTCCGAGCTGCGGCACGACGACGTTCGAGGCTGGCAGCTACGGGGGCACAACGTCGGCCTGGTCACCGCCCCGGCCGTCGTCGACGCGGTCTGAGCGCCGTTCCCGCCCGCGGCCGGCGCGCTCGCGCCTCGGCGTATCCCGTCGTGATCGGCTAGCGTGCCGGGCATGCCCGTCGCGGTCGTCACCGACTCCACCGCCTACCTTCCGCCCGAGCTGGTGCGGCGGCACCGGCTGACCGTCGTTCCGCTGACCGTCGTGCTCAACGGCGCGGAGGGTCTGGAGGGGGTGGAGACCCAGCCCGCCGACGCCACCAGGGCGCTGCGCGAGCGGCGGGTCTCGGCCAGCACCTCCCGCCCGGCCCCCGAGCAGTTCGCACGGACGTACCGCCGCCTCTTGGACGACGGCGCCGACGGCGTCGTCTCGGTACACCTGTCCGCCGGCCTGTCCGGCACCGTCGAGGCGGCCCGGCTGGCCGCTGCCGACTTCGACGGTCGGGTCGAGGTCGTCGACAGCCGATCCGCCGGCATGGGGCTCGGCTTCCCGGCCATCGCGGCCGCCGCGGCCGCCGAGGCCGGGGCAGACCTCGCCGGTGTACGCGACGCGGCGCTCGCCTGCGTCGCCCGGACCACCGTCTGGTTCTACGTCGACACGTTGGAGTTCCTCCGCCGGGGTGGCCGGATCAACGCGGCCGAAGCGCTGTTCGGCACCGCCCTGTCGGTCAAGCCGATCATGCACATGCCGGACGGGGCGATCGTGCTGCGCGAGAAGGTGCGTACCGCCAGCCGGGGAGTGGCCCGTCTCGTCGACCTGGCCGTCGAGGCCGCCGGCGACGACGACGTGGACCTCGGCGTACACCACCTGGCCGCGCCGGAACGTGCCGAGGCGCTGCTCGCCGCGCTCACCGAGCGACTCGGTGCACGGCTGCACGACACGTACGTCTCCGAGGCGGGCGCGGTGGTCGCCGCGCACGCCGGGCCGGGGCTGGCGTGCGTGGTCGTGCACCGCCGATCGGACGGCTGAGCCGGTGGCCACCACGTGCGTGGTGACCGGTGGCGGCCGTGGCGTCGGCCGGGCCGTGGTGCAACGGCTGGTGACGACCGGCGTCACAGTCGTCGTCGTGGAGCGCGACGCCGAGGCGGTGGACTGGCTGGCCGGGCACCCGGCCGCCGACCGCCTGCTGCCGGTGGTCGGCGACGCCGGCGACGAGCGGGTGGCCGAGCACGCCGCCGAGGTGGCGGAGCGCGCCGGCCGTCTCACCGGCTGGGTGAACAACGCGGCGGTGTTCCGGGACGCGGCGCTGCACTCGGCGTCGGCCGACACCGTCCTGGACCTGATCGGGCTGAACCTGCGCCCGGCCGTGGTGGGCGCGGCGGTGGCGGTCCGCCGGTTCCTGGCCGCCGGCACGGGCGGGGCCATCGTGAACGTCTCGTCGCACCAGGCCCGCCGGCCGGTGTCGGGCGCCCTGCCGTACGCCACGGCGAAGGCCGCCGTGGAGGGGCTGACCCGGGCGCTGGCCGTCGAGTACGGGCGGCACGGTATCCGCGCCAACGCCGTCGCGCTCGGCTCGATCGCCACCGAGCGGCACGCCGAGTTCCTCGCCGCGCAGGAGCCGTCCCAGGCCGAGTGGATCGACGCCGAGCTGACCCGGCTGCATCCGGTGGGCCGGATCGGGCGCGCGGACGAGGTGGCGGAGGCGGTCGCGTACCTGCTGTCGCCGGCGGCGAGCTTCGTCAACGGGGTGACGCTGCCGGTGGACGGCGGACGAGCCGTACTCGGCCTCGACCCGGAGGCCCGCTGACCCGGCGCGAGCGTGCCGCCTCCGGGTCGTGGTGACGACCCGGAGACGGCCCGACAGGCGGCCTGATCAGCTACGCAGGGCCCACTGCTGGTTCTGCTGCCCGTTGCAGGCCCAGAGGATGACCTTCGTGCCGTTGGCGGTGGCGGCGCCGTTGGCGTCGAGGCAGAGCCCGGACTGGACGCCGGTGATGGAACCGTTCGCGTTGACGTTCCACTGCTGGTTGGTGCCGCCGTGGCAGTCCCAGATGATGACCTGGGTGCCGTTGGTGGTGCCCTGGCCGTTGGCGTCGAGGCACTTGTTGCCGTACACCTGGATCTGCTTTGCGGCGGTGTAGGTCCAGCGTTGGGCGGTGCTGTTGCTGATGCAGTCCCACAGTTGCACCTGGGTGCCGTTGGTGGTGGTGCCGTTCGGTACGTCGACGCAGCGGCCGGACTGCGCGCCCACGACCTGGACGTTCTGCTGCGGGTTGCCGCCGGTGGCGGGGGTGTAGGCGGCAGCGGCGATGTTGGCCTGCACGGCGTCCTCGGTGGCGGCCGACGGGTAGCCGGACGTCAACACACCCTCGAAGAAGGTGCCCCGGCCGGTGATGCTGTTGTCGCCGCCGATACCGAGCAGGATGGCCCCCTCCTTCTTCATGGGGTTGTAGCCGTTGGGGCGTCGACCGTCGAAGTAGGTGGTCAGGCCGCCCGACTGCGCGTTCCCACCCCGGATCGCCCAGTGGTTCGGCTCGCCCTTGACCATGGCGGTGACGAAGCGGTGGTTGATGGACGCGATGTTGTTGTAGCCCGCGTTCACCCCGGAGAAGAGCCCCCACTCCAGGTCGGCCATGATCCAGGGGCCCGCCCCTGCTCCGTAGCCCCACTGCTTGTTGGCGCCGAAGTAGACGGTCTCCATGATGGCGCGTTCGTCGGCCTGGACGTTGGTCTGCGCGTTGCCGTAGTCGAAACAGCACCACTGGTTGTAGTGCGTGCCGTCGACGACCGCGTAGATGCCCTCGGGCTGGTCGCCGGTCGCGACGCCGTTGGTGTTGTTGTTGCGGTAGCCGGTGCCGGGGGCGATGTAGACGCCGTACGCCTTCTGACCGCCGATGGTGACCGGTGCCGCCTTCGCGTCGGCGAGGTTGTCGTACCCGCCGGCGGCGGGGCCGGTGAAGCCGCCCGGAGGCGCCTGGGTCAGGCGGTTGTTGCGGCCGGACTGGTCGTAGATGACCGTGATGACGCAGTTCGTGTTGGCGCAGAACGTGTCCTGCGTGGCGGCGTTGGCGACGCCGCCGGCAGTGAGCACGCCGACGTCGCGGGTGGTGTTGTCCGACGAGCGGCGGACCTGGTAGAGCGGGCCGTTGTACGCCCCGTACAGGGCTCGGGTGGTGCTGTGCGCGGCCACGCACGGCGTGCCGCCGGAGGCGTAGATGTCGCACGGGCCGGTGCCGGCGGCCCGGGCGACGCCGGGCGTCTCGGAGACCACGTAGACGCCGGCCCCGGCGACGAGGACCAGCAGGGTCCCCGCGGCGGCCAGCGAACGGCTCAGCCTTCTCTTCACGTCCATGGATTCCTCTTCGGTGGTGGAGGGTGATGGGAATGGGTGGCGGTCAGGGATCCCACGGACGCCGACGGAGGGCGGGTGTCCGTCGTGTGGGCGCACTTCAGCGGGACGGGACGTGCCGCGTGGCCCGTCCTCGGTGGACGGGCGCGGTGCGGGATCGGTCCGTCGGGCGCTGGCCCATCGTGACGTCACACGTCATACCTGTAACATTAATAGTCGTCCATGCGTGCGCGCTACCTCCCGTGCCCAGCCGCGGGTGCGCCGCGACTGCTCGTCGCCCCGGGCGGCCCAATAGCAGATCGGGACATGATCAGGGCGTTGTCCACAGTGGCGCCGGTTGTCCACAGGTCGACGCCGGAGCGCCCCGGCGTGCCGCCCGTCGGCCCTAGCGTCGCGGTGTGTCGCAGGACGAGGAGACAGAGGTACGCCAGCGTCTGCGCCGGTTGACGGCCCCGACGGGTGGCGGCGTGCCGATCGCGGGGGCGCTCCCGTTCGGCGTGCCGCCACCCCGAGCTGGCGTGCCGCTCGCGGGGGCGCTTCCGTTCGGCGTGCCGCTGCCCCGGGTCGGTGCGCCGTCGACCGACCCGGCGGCGCACGGGCCCCCCGATTCCGACGGCGGCGCCGCACGGCTGCCCGGCCCGGGGGCGTTCGATCCGGGGCGGCGCGGCGTGCGGGCGTTGGCGGTGGTCGCCCTCGTGGTGGTGCTGGCCGCCGCTGGTTGGGCCTGGCGGTCCCGGCCACACGCGGAACCGGTCGCCCCGTCGACCGGCGCGGCGGCCCCGGCCATCTCGGCCGAGCAGGGGAGCGCGTCGCCGGCCGGCGAGCTGGTGGTGGCGGTCGCGGGCAAGGTGCGCCGGCCCGGGTTGGTGCGCCTGCCGGCCGGGGCCCGGCTCGCCGACGCCGTGCAGGCGGCCGGCGGCCCGCTGCCCGGTGTCGACGTGGCGCTGCTCAACCCCGCTCGCAAGGTCACCGACGGCGAGTTGATCGTGGTCGGGGTGACGCCACCACCGGTGCCGGGGGGTGGGGCCGACCCGGCGGCCGGCGGGGCACCGGCCGCCGGCGGGCCGCTGAACCTCAACACCGCGACGCTGGCCCAGCTCGACGCGCTGCCCGGGGTGGGGCCGGTGCTCGCCCAGCGGATCCTCGCCTACCGGGATCAGCACGGCGGGTTCAAGGGCGTCGGTGACCTGCGCCAGGTCGACGGGATCGGTGATGCGCGCTACGAACAGCTCAAGGATCTGGTGACGGTGTGAGCGGCGCTCATCCCGCGCCGTCGAGCCACCCGGACCTCGCCCAACCCCGGACCCCGCCGCCGGATCTCCGGCTCGCCGGGCTGGCCGTGGCCGCGTGGCTCACCGCGCTCACCGGCCTGCACGTCGGCGTCCGCCCGCTCCTGCTGGTGGGCGGGACAGCGGCCGTGCTGTCGGCGTTCAGCGCCCTGCACCTGCTCGGCCGACTCGGCCACCCCCGGGCTCCCGCCCGTCGGCACGGCTGGATCGCCGTCGCGGTCGGCCTCGGCGTGCTCTGTGGCGCGGCGGCAACCGCTGGCCGCCTGGCTGTCCGGGACGCGCCGCCGATCCACGTCCTGGCCGAGCAGCGCGCTCCGGTCACCGCCGAGCTGGTCGTCCGGGACGATCCGCGCCCGATCCGATCCGCCGGCCGTCCCGGCATGCTGCTGGTGTCGAGCGAGCTGATCCGGCTGACCGGTCCGAACGGCCAGCGGGTTCGGGCGTCGGCGCGGCTGCTGGTCCTGGCCACCGACCCGGGCTGGCGAGGTCTGCTGCCCGGTCAGCGCGTGACCGCCGAGGGTCGCCTCGGCCTTCCGCGCGGCGGCGACCTCACCGCTGCGGTGCTCGGCGCCACCGGGCCCCCCGAGCGTCATGGTGCGCCGTCCTGGGCGCAGCGCGCAGCCGGCACGCTGCGTGCCGGCCTGCAACGGGCCTGTGTGCCCCTCCCCGACGATCCGGGTGGCCTGCTGCCGGGGCTGGTGGTGGGGGACACGAGCCGCCTGCCGCCCGCCGTCGAGGAAGACTTCCGGGCGACCGGAATGACACACCTCAACGCTGTTTCGGGCAGCAACGTCGCGATCGTGTTGGGCGCGGTGCTGCTGTTGGCCCGCTGGGCGCGCGCCGGCCCGTGGCTCGCCGGCCTGCTCTGCGGGGTGGCGCTGGTGGGGTTCGTCATCCTGGTCCGCCCGTCGCCGAGCGTCGTCCGGGCCGCCACGATGGGGGCGATCGGGCTCGTCGCGCTGGCCGCCGGTCGACCGCGGGCCGCGCTGCCCGCACTGGCCGCCGCCGTCACGGTGCTGGTGCTGGTCGACCCCGAGCTGGCCGGTGACGCCGGGTTCGCGCTGTCCGTGCTGGCCACCGGGGGTCTGCTGCTGCTCGCGCCGCGCTGGCGGGACGGGCTGCGCCGCAGGGGTGTCCCGGCCGGACTGGCCGAGGCGTTGGCGGTGCCGGCGGCCGCCCAGGTGGCCTGCGGGCCGGTCGTCGCCGGCATTTCCGGCACGGTCAGCCTGGTGGCCGTGCCCGCCAACCTGCTGGCGGTGCCGGCCATCGCCCCCGCGACGGTGCTGGGCGTGACGGCCGCCGTGCTGTCGCCGGTCTGGCCCGCCGGGGCCGGGTTCGTCGCGTGGCTGGCGAGCTGGCCGGCCTGGTGGCTGGTCGTCATCGCCCGCCAGGGCGCCCGCCTCCCCGCCGGCACCCTGCCCTGGCCGGGCGGCGCGTGGGGCGCACTGCTGCTGGCCGGGCTGACCGTGGCGCTGCTGGTCGCCGCGCGTCGACCGCTGGTGCGCCGAGTGGTGGCGGTCGTCGCCGTCGCCGCGCTGCTCGGCGCCCTCGGCGTCCGGCTGATCGCCACCGGCTGGCCGCCGCCCGGTTGGGTGGTGGTGGCCTGTGCGGTGGGGCAGGGTGACGCCCTGGTGCTGCCCGTCGCCCCCGGCCGGGCGGTGGTGGTCGACGCCGGCCCGGACCCGGGCGCGGTGGACGCGTGCCTGCGACGGCTCGGCATCCGGGAGGTGCCGCTGTTCGTGGTCAGCCACTTCCACGCCGACCACGTGGGCGGGGTGGCCGGCGTGTTCCGGGGGCGGGGGGTGGGCGCCGTGCTGACCCCGCCATCGACGGATCCGGCGAGCGGCCGGGACGCGGTCCGCGCGGCGGCGACGAGCGGACGGGCCACGCTGCTCGGCACCACCGCCGGGGCGCTGCACCGGGTCGGCGGTGTCGACCTGCTCGTGCTCGGTCCGCCGTACCCGCTGGCCGGCACCAGATCCGATCCGAACAACAACTCGTTGATGCTGCGCGCCACGGTCGCCGGCGTGCAGATCCTGCTGCCCGGCGACGCCGAGACCGAGGAGCAGCACGCCGTGCTGGCCCGGACGGCGTCGGGACAGCTGAGGGCGGACGTGCTGAAGGTCGCCCACCACGGCTCGGCGTATCAGGACGACGGCTTCCTGGCCGCCGTACGGCCGGCCATCGCGTTGGTGCCGGTCGGCGCGGGCAACACCTACGGGCACCCGAGCCCGGCGCTTCTGGCCCGGCTCAGCAGGGGCGGCGCCCGGGTCCTGCGGACCGACACCGATGGTGACCTGGCAGCGATCCGGACCGGCCACGGACTGGCGGTGGCCCGCCGAGGGGTGCAACCCGGACGACCACCGTGAGAGTCGACCGCGGGGCGGCCCGGCTCTGCCGTCGCGGGAAAGGCGGCTCTGCCGTGGAAATTGCAGCGTTATGGAGGAAATGGTGACCGTCTTGCGGATTAGATGACGAACCGAGATAAATGTCTGGATTTGCGCTTAGTGCGGGCTGCACCGACCGGTCGGCGAATGAGCAGGCCCGTACCCGCCATGGGCCGTGCGAATATGGGCGACGTGACCCCCGCCAGCCTCGCCCCCATTCTGCTCGTCCTCGGCGACGAGGAGCTGCTCGCCACGCGCGCCGTGACCGAAGCTGTCGAGCGGGTCCGCAGCGTCGAGACCGAGGCGGACGTTCGCGAGTACCAGGCAGGTGCGCTCACCGTCGGTGAGATCGCCGAGATGCTCAGCCCATCGCTGTTCGGTGGGCGGCGGCTGCTCATCCTGCGCTCCGGTCAGGACGCCCGCAAGGACCTGGTCGCCGCGCTGCTGGCGTACGCGAAGAATCCCGACCCGGACGTCCAGTTGCTGGTGCTGCACCTGGGCGGGGCCAAGGGCAAGGCGTTCGCCGACGGGCTGCGGTCGGCAGGCGCGACGGTGATCCCGGCGGCCAAGCTCAAGGGGCACCGCGAGCGGGTCGCCTTCGTCCGCGACGAGATCCGCCGGGCCGGCGGCAGGTGCACCGACGACGCCGCCGAGGCGCTGATCGCGGCGGTCGGCAACGACCTGCGCGAGCTGGCCGCCGCCTGCTCCCAGCTCATCGCCGACACCGACGGGCGGATCAGCGCCGAGACGGTGGCCCGCTACTACCGGGGCCGGGTCGAGGTGACCGGCTTCACGGTGGCGGATGCCACAATGGTCGGCGATGTGCCGGCCGCCCTGGAGGCGCTGCGCTGGGCCCTGCACGTCGGTGTCGACCCGGTGCCCATCGCCGACGCCCTGGCCGACGGGGTGCGTACGGTGGCCCGGGTGGCGTCGGCCGGGCGGGGCAACCCGTACCAGCTCGCCAGCAGTCTCGGAATGCCGGCCTGGAAGATCGAGCGGGCGCAGCGGCAGGGGCGCGGCTGGACGCCGGAGGGGCTGGTCCGGGCCATGCAGGTCGCCGCCGAGTGCAACGCGGCCGTCAAGGGCGGCTCGGACGACCGGGCGTACGCCCTGGAGCGCGCGGTCTTCTCGGTGGCGGCCGCCCGGCAGGGCAGCGGCCGGTGACGGGGCCGAACCGTACGGCGTGGGCCACCATGCCCGCCGACGAGGAGCGGTACCGGCCGCTCTACGCCCGGCTCCTCGGCCTGCGGTTCGTCAACCCCGGCGGGGTGCTCTGCTTCCTCTTCTTCGAAGGCGCCATCGCCCTGGCGGTGCTGCTCGCCCTCGCGGAGCTGGTGACCTGGTGGGCGGTGCTGGTGCTGCCCGTGGTGGTGGCGGCGATGGTCAAGCTCAACGACATGGTGGCCGCCGTGGTGGTCCGTTCCGCCGCGCTCGTGCCCGAGCAGGAGCGGGACCGTTTCCGTCGGCAGATGGAGCCGGTCGTCGGCCGGGCCCGGGTCTCGAACGTCGTGACCGCGGTGGTGGTCACGACCGACCCGGTGCGGCCGACCCGCCGCACCGACCCGTCGGACTGACCGCCGCCGAGGCCACGACACGGGCACGCCGATCGGCCTGCCGACGCCACGCCGGCACGTCGACCCGTCCGTGGACACACGGAAGCCCCGGACCGGGGGTCCGGGGCTTTCCGAATCAGTCTGACGGAGTCGTCAGGCGGAGAGTGCCACCACGCGCTTCGCGATCGCGGACTTGCGGTTCGCGGCCTGGTTGGAGTGGATCACGCCCTTGCTGACGGCCTTGTCCAGCTTGCGAGAGGCGTCCAGCATGAGGGCGGTGGCCTTCTCGACGTCACCGGCCTCGGCAGCCTCGTTGAACTTCCGGACGGCGGTCTTCAGCGACGACTTGACCGACTTGTTGCGCAGCCGGGCCTTCTCGTTCTGCCGGTTGCGCTTGATCTGGGACTTGATGTTCGCCACGCGACAGCCTCGTCTTGATAGCTCGGGTTGGTCAGCTTATGCGCGTGATGACGAACATGCGTCATCGCTGCGCGAAGAGCCAGGTTACCAGGTCGCCCGGGACGAGCCAAAACGGCTCGGTCAACGTGCGGCCCATCCCGGCCCGACGACCACCAGACTACGCCCCCGGCAGACCGGCCCCGCCTCCCCGGCAGGCCGGAGCCGTGTCACCGCCAGCCCTGTCGGCGGGCGAGCCAGTCGAGGGCCTGTTCGCCGCTCCACCGCTGGTGCGCCGACCGGTGCGGTGAGGCCGTCGCCGGTGTCGCGTCCGCCCCGGTGAGGTAGTAGCCGGCCAGCGCGGCCAGGGTGGCGTCCAGCGCGTCCGGGGGAGCGCCCGCCGACGCCGGGTGTCCGGCGAAGAATCGGTCGGTGTCCAGCCCGCTGGCGTACGCGGTGAGCAGCAGGCTCACGAGGTCGAACCAGGCCGGCCCGGAACAGGCCCAGGTCCAGTCGCAGAACCAGGCCCGACCGTCACCGCCGATGAGCACGTTGTCCACCCGCAGGTCGCCGTGGATCATGCCGGTCGCGCCGTCCGCGTACCGGGGGAGGCGGGACTCCAGCGCCACCAGCTCGGGCAGTCGGCCCCGGGCGGCGGCGGGCAGCGCCGGGAGCGGCTCCCGGCCGGCGGCGACCTCCTCCCACCACAGGATGTCCGAGCGGGCCAGCTCGGCGAGATGTGGCAGGCCGAGCGCGGTCAGCCCGGCCGGCGGGGCGGCCAGGGCGGCGGCGACCTCGGCGTACGCGGCGAGCGTGGCGTCCAGCTCGGTCCGCGTCCAGGGCAGGCGCGGGGTGTGGCCGTCGACCGCGTCGGTGCAGAGCGCGAACCAGCCGGCCTCGTCCAGCGTCCACCGCAGGCGGGGCGCCGGCAGGCCGGCCGGCAGCCGGTCGAGGATCGCGGCCTCCCGCGCGTACCCCTGCACGAGGCGCGGTTGCTCGACGGCGGGTGCCGCCTTGACGAAGGCCCGACCACCGTCGGCGGTGTCGAGCACGGCGGCGAACCCCCGGGTGAAGCCGGCGGCGGCGATCCGGGCGGTGACCACCGGTGCGCCGAGGCGCCCGGCGATGGCGGCCCGCAGCGCCGCCGGCAGGGCCGGCCACGACGGGCGCAGCGCACCCGCGTGGTACGGCACCGGGGGCAGCGGCGGGGAGGACACCCCACCATGCTGCCCCGGGGTACGTGCGCGGCGCGCGGCGACACTGCCAGACTGCCAAGCCATGAGGACCGAGGACTTCTGGCAGCTGATCGACCAGGCCCGCGCCGGGGGCGGGGGAGAGCCCGGGCCGGTCGCCGCGCGGGCCGTCGCCCTGCTCGCCGAGCGCGACCCGGAGGACATCGTCGGGTACGCCCACCACCAGCGCAGGGTGCTGGCGGCCTCGCACAAGGCGGACCTGTGGGGCGCGGCGTACCTGATCAACGGCGGAGCCTCCGCGGACGGCTTCGAGCACTTCCGGGGCTGGCTGATGACCCAGGGGCGGGCGGTCTTCGCCCGCGCGGTCAGCGACCCCGACTCGCTGGCCGAACTGCCCCAGGTGCGGGCCGCCTCGCTCAGCGGAGAGGAGTTCTCCGCCGAGCAGATGCTCACGGTGCCCTGGGACGCGTACCGCAAGGCCACCGCGTCGGAGCTGCCGGAGGACCGCGAGCCGGTGCGTACGCCCGACCTCAACGACTTCTGGGACTTCGACGACGAGGAGGAGGCCCGCCGCCGCCTGCCCCGGCTGGCCGCGCTGTTCGTCGAGCCGCCCATGGAGTGAGAGGTCGCCGGGGCCGATCCGTCGCCCGCGCAGCGGGCGTACCCCGGCGGCGTGGGAACATGGAGGGGGTCGGCGGCGCGCCGGCCTGTTCACGTCAGCCGACCAGAACGGACCGCTGTGCCACCGAAGCTCGATCCCGGCGCGAACGCCCCTGGTGCCACCGACCCCGGTCGCATCCGGAACTTCGGCATCATCGCCCACATCGACCACGGGAAGTCGACCCTGGCCGACCGGATGTTGCAGCTCACCGGCGTGGTCGACCCCCGGCAGATGCGCGCGCAGTACCTGGACCGGATGGACATCGAGCGCGAGCGCGGCATCACCATCAAGAGCCAGGCCGTCCGGATGCCGTGGACCATCCGCGACGGCGAGCGGGCCGGTGAGCACGCGGTGCTCAACATGATCGACACCCCGGGGCACGTCGACTTCACCTACGAGGTGTCCCGGTCGCTGGCCGCCTGCGAGGGCGCCGTGCTGCTGGTCGACGCCGCGCAGGGCATCGAGGCGCAGACCCTGGCCAACCTCTACCTGGCGCTCGAGAACGACCTGCGCATCATTCCGGTGCTCAACAAGATCGACCTGCCGGCCGCCCAGCCGGAGAAGTACGCCGAGGAGTTGGCCCACCTCATCGGCGGGGACCCCGCCGACTGCATCCGGGTCTCCGGCAAGACCGGCGAGGGCGTGCCGTACCTGCTCGACGAGATCGTCCGGCAGTTCATCCCGCCGGTCGGCGACGCCGAGGCGCCCGCCCGGGCGATGATCTTCGACTCGGTGTACGACGTCTACCGCGGCGTCGTCACGTACGTCCGGGTCATCGACGGCCGGATCAGCGCCCGCGACCGGATCAAGATGATGTCCACCGGGGCGGTGCACGAGCTGCTGGAGATCGGCGTCATCTCACCGGAGATGGTGAAGGCCGAGGCGCTCGGCGTCGGCGAGGTCGGCTACCTGATCACCGGTGTGAAGGACGTCCGGCAGTCCCGGGTCGGTGACACGGTCACCATCAACGCCCGGCCGGCGGCCGAGGCGCTGGGTGGCTACAAGGACCCGAAGCCGATGGTCTACTCCGGCCTCTACCCGATCGACGGGTCCGACTACCCGAACCTGCGTGAGGCCCTGGACAAGCTCAAGCTCAACGACGCCGCCCTGGACTACGAGCCGGAGACCTCCGGCGCGCTCGGGTTCGGCTTCCGCTGCGGCTTCCTCGGCCTGCTCCACCTGGAGATCATCCGAGAGCGGCTGGAGCGCGAGTACAACCTCGACCTGATCTCCACCGCACCCAACGTGGTGTACCGGGCGATCACCGACGACGGTGCCGAGATCGTCGTCACCAACCCCAGCGAGTACCCCACCGGCAAGATCGCCGAGGTGTACGAGCCGGTGGTGCGGGCCACCGTGCTGACGCCCAACGACTACGTGGGCGCGGTGATGGAGCTCTGCCAGGGCCGGCGCGGCAGCCTGCTCGGAATGGACTACCTCTCCGCCGACCGGGTGGAGCTGCGCTACACCCTGCCCCTCGCCGAGATCATCTACGACTTCTTCGACCAGTTGAAGAGCCGGACCAAGGGCTACGCCTCACTCGACTACGAGCCGTCCGGCGAGCAGGCGTCCGACCTGGTGAAGGTGGACATCCTGCTGCACGGCGAGCCGGTGGACGCGTTCAGCGCCATCGTGCACAAGGACAAGGCGTACAACTACGGCGTCACGATCGCCGCCAAGCTGCGCACCCTCATTCCGCGCCAGCAGTTCGAGGTGCCGATCCAGGCGGCCATCGGCAGCCGGGTCATCGCCCGGGAGACCATCCGCGCGATCCGCAAGGACGTCCTCGCCAAGTGCTACGGCGGTGACATCAGCCGTAAGCGCAAGCTGCTGGAGAAGCAGAAGGAAGGCAAGAAGCGGATGAAGATGGTCGGCCGCGTCGAGGTGCCGCAGGAAGCCTTCATCGCCGCCCTGTCCTCCGACTCCGGCGACAGCAAAGCCCCCAAGAAGTAACCCCCTCCGGCCCCCGCCCCCGGGTCCCGCCCGGCCCGCCTCCCATGCCCCGGTGATCAAGAGGTTTGCGTCGGCCGCAGCCCGGATTCTGACGCAAACCTCTTGATCACCGGCGTCGGGTGGGGGCGCAAGCCCGCCCGGGTGGGTGGTTGGGGGGTGGGGTTGGAGGAATTTTTGGGGGCGTGGATGAGGTCGTCGCCCTGGGCAACATGTTGCCTGACCTGTGTGGACGCGCTCCCAGCTCAATCGACGCAGCCCTTCGGCATCGACGCCGACAACTTCTCTGCGGTTGAGTCGGTTTGGATTTTCGGTGGGTCGGGAACTTAGTCGCCACGACAGGAAGCACACATTGTGTGTCAGACATTCTTAGAAGGAGGGCGACCGTGGAGCTCACCGTGTGGGGCATCATCACTGCCATCGTTGTTGGTCTCATCGTCGGGGCGCTCGGCCGCCTGGTTGTTCCGGGTCGGCAGAACATGCCGATCTGGCTGCACCTGCTGATCGGTGTTGGTGCGGCTCTGCTGGGTACGGTGCTGGCGCGGGCGATGGGTATCGCGACCGAGACGGCCGGTATCGACTGGACGGAGCTGCTGGTGCAGGTCGTGGTGGCCGCGATCGCGGTCGCGCTGGTGGCCGGCGTGGGTGGCCGCCGCCGCGTCACCCGATAACACCAGCACACCCGTAACACCGAACCACTTCCGAGGGGCGCCCGGCCGACAGGCCGGGCGCCCCTCGGCGTTCGCCGGGCCGGTGGGTGGGGCCGCTCTCCACTGCGGCGACGTGGCCGGCATTCGGTTCGCCAGACACCGCCACATCGGGGCACTGGAGTCGATCATGCCCGTGCGCAGCCAGCGCACCTCCCGGCCAGGCTCAGTCGATCGCGGTGTCCCGGTCCGCGCCGCCCGGGGGCCCGGTGGAACGTGCCGCTGTTGACCAAATCGTGATCCTCTGAGCCGCGAAGTCGGTTTGGTTTTTCGGTGGGTCGGGAACTTAGTCGTCACGACAGGAAGCACACATTGTGTGTCAGACATTCTTAGAAGGAGGGCGACCGTGGAGCTCACCGTGTGGGGCATCATCACTGCCATCGTTGTTGGTCTCATCGTCGGGGCGCTCGGCCGCCTGGTTGTTCCGGGTCGGCAGAACATGCCGATGTGGCTGCACCTGCTGATCGGTGTTGGTGCGGCTCTGCTGGGCACGGTGCTGGCGCGGGCGATGGGTATCGCGACCGAGACGGCCGGTATCGACTGGACGGAGCTGCTGGTGCAGGTCGTGGTGGCCGCGATCGCGGTCGCGCTGGTGGCCGGCGTGGGTCGCCGCCGCAGCGTCACCCGGTAACAACCTGGCATCACCGCACCACGGAAAAGAGCGCCCGACCACTGGTCGGGCGCTCTTTCGTGGTGAAGTGCCCGGATTCGGCCCGATGCCACGGGCCCGTCGGGTCGGTTCCCTGCGGTACGGTCGCGACGCTTCGGCCTGCCCGCCCACTGTCGTAAAGGATTTCTTCGTACTAAGGTGCGGCGGAGAAGGTAAGTTCCAGGCGGCGCGAGGGGAGAAGTGGCGTGAACAGGTGGAAGCGGCTGGCCCCGGTCACCGCCGTGGTGGCCTCGGCCGCGATGGTGCTGACCGGCTGCGGAGGCTCCGACGACAAGGCGGGCGACGACAGCAAGCTCACGGTCTGGATGATGGGCGAGGGCGGCGACGCGCAGAACACGTTCCTCGACGGCGTCGAGGCGGAGTTCCGCCAGAAGCACCCCGACACCGATGTGGTCGTGCAGTACATCCCCTGGCTGGAGGCGCCCAAGAAGTTCCAGGCCGCGCTCGCCGGTGGTGAGGGACCGGACATCACCGAGCTGGGCAACACCGAGACCCAGGGCTGGGCCGCGCAGGAGGCGCTCGCCGACGTCAGCGGCCGGATGGGCGGCTGGGCCGACGGCAAGGACCTGCTGCCCGACCTGGTCCGCAACGCGCAGCTCGACGGCAAGCAGTACGGCGTCCCCTGGTACGCGGGCGTGCGGGCGATCTACTACCGCACCGACTGGTTCGCCGAGGCGGGCGTCCAGCCGCCGAAGACCTGGGACGACCTGGTCACGGTGGCCAAGACCGTGCAGGCGAAGAAGCCGGGCACCTACGGCATCGCGCTGCCGGGCAACTCCGAGCTGCCCTTCTACTCCTTCCTCTGGGGCGCTGGCGCGGAGATCGCGACCAACCAGGGCGGCGCCTGGAAGTCCGGCTACACGACGCCGGAGGCGCAGCGGGCCGTCAAGTACTGGACCGACCTCGTGACCGTCCACAAGGTGGCCCCGCCGGCCGCCGCCGGGTGGAACGAGATCGACGCGCGCACCCAGTTCGCCACCGGCAAGGCCGCCATGGCGTTCGCCGGTAGCTGGCAGCAGGCCGCCATCAAGAAGGACAACCCCGAGATCGAAAAGGTCTGGGGTACGTTCCCGATCCCCGGCCCGGACGGCAAGGCCGCGCCCGGCTTCGCGGGCGGTTCGGACGTGGCGATCTGGAAGGACAGCGAGCGCCAGGATCTGGCCTGGGACTACCTGACGGTGCTGCTGAACAAGAAGAACTCGCAGAGCTTCGCGAGCAGCCTCGGCTTCTTCCCGGTCTACCAGGATCTGGTCGCCGGTGACACGTACGCCAACGACAAGGTGATGGCGGCGTTCGCCACCACCATGCAGAACACCAAGCTCACGCCGCTCACCCCGAAGTGGGTGGAGGTCAGCCGGACGAAGACGGTGACCCAGGCGATGAACAGCTCGGTCATGAAGGGTCAGAAGACGGTCGAGAAGGCCACCGCCGACGCGGCCGCCGAGATGGAAGGCATCTTGAACAGCAAGTGAGCTCACTGACCAAGAGCGCCGAGACGTCCGCCGCGCGGGAGACCCCCGCGCGGCGGCGTCGCCCGGTGGACCGCCTGCCGTACCTGCTTCTCCTGCCCGCACTCGTCATCATCGGGGTGCTGCTGCTCTGGCCGCTCGGCCAGGTGGTGGCGATGTCCTTCTACCGGCTCAACAGCGTCCGGCAGTTGCGCGGCGACCGGGAGTGGCCGTGGGTGGGGCTCGGCAACTACACCGACATCCTCTCCGATCCGTTCTTCCTGACGGTGCTGCGCAACACGGTGCTGTTCGCCGCGGCGAACGTGCTGCTCACGATGGTGCTCGGCACCCTGGTCGGGCTGCTGCTCAACCGGCTCGGCCGCAAGATGGCCACCTTCGTCGCCAGTTGCGTGATGCTCGCCTGGGCCACCCCGGCGCTCACCGGCACGATCGTCTGGAAGTGGATCTTCGACGACACCAGCGGCCTGGTCACCTGGCTGTTCAACGCGCTGCCGGACGGGTTCTCCCACGCCCTGTTCGGCCGCAGCGACTGGACCGGCTACGGCTGGTTCAACTCGCCGCTGCTCTTCTTCGCCATCCTCACCCTGGTGGTCGTGTGGCACTCGTTCCCGTTCATCGCGGTGAGCGTGCTCGCCGGCCTGAAGAGCGTGCCGAGTGAGTTGCACGAGGCGGCCCGGGTGGACGGTGCCAGCCCGTGGCGGGTCTTTTGGAAGATCACGTTCCCGCTGCTGCGCCCGGTCTTCGGGATCCTGATCGTGCTCTCCACCATCTGGGACTTCAAGGTCTTCACCCAGCAGTTCGTCCTGGCCGGCGGCACCCAGGACCGGCCGACGTTCATGCTCTCCATCTACTCGTACGCCGAAGCCTTCTCTCCGCCACCGAAGTACGGCCTCGGCGCGGCCATCGCGGTGATCCTCACGCTGATCCTGCTCGTGGTGACCGGCTTCTACGTACGGATGGTGCTCAGGCAGGAGGACGAGTCGTGAAGAAGGTGGCCCTCAACGCCGCCGGGCTGCTGGTCGCGCTCTTCGCGGCGTTCCCGGTCTACTGGATGATCTCGACCTCGTTGAAGCCGAGCAGCGAGATCTTCTCGTCCACCCCGCAGCCGGTGCCGGCCCACCCGACGCTGGCGCACTACCGGGAGATCCTGACCGGCAACCTGATCCCCGGCGTCAGTTTTCTGGACTTCTTCCTCAACAGCGCGATCGTCGCCGTCTCCACTGTGGTGCTCAGCGGCCTGGTCGCCCTGCTCGCCGCGACGGCGGTGGCCCGGTTCCGCTTCACGCTGCGGACCAGCTTCCTGATCATGCTGCTCGTGGTGCAGATGATCCCGCTGGAGGCGTTGGTCATCCCGCTGTTCCTGATGATCCAGCGGCTCGGGCTCTACAACACCCTGCCCAGCCTGATCCTCACGTACCTCGGCTTCTCGCTGCCGTTCGCGGTCTGGATGCTGCGCGGTTTCGTCGCCGCAGTGCCCAAGGAGCTGGAGGAGGCGGCGGCCATCGACGGCGCGAGTCGGGCCCAGACGTTCCGTCGGGTGCTGTTCCCGCTCGTCGCGCCCGGCCTGGTCGCCACCAGCATCTTTTCCTTCATCACCGCGTGGAACGAGCTGATCTTCGCGTTGATGTTCATCAACGACCAGGGTCGCTACACGCTGCCGGTGGCGATGACGTTCTTCTTCGGCCGCGACGACACCAACTGGGGGCCGGTCATGGCCGCCTCCACCCTGTTCACCCTGCCGGTCATCATCTTCTTCCTGCTGGTGCAGCGGCGGATGGTCTCCGGCCTGGTGGCCGGCGCCGTCAAGGGCTGACCGGTCGGACCCGACCCCCGGCGGTCAGTCGGGGGGGTTGACGCAGCGTCAAGGTCAAGCCCGGACCGCGGATTCACCTAGGCTGTCCGTCATGACGGGCAGGGTGGCAGCGGTGAACCTCGGCATCGTGACCGAGGCGGCGTGGGCGGGCGACGCGAGCGGTCGCAGCGGCATCGACAAGCGACCGGTCGACGGGCCCGTGGCGGTGCTCACCGGTGGCCTGGCCGGTGACTTCATCGGCGAGCGGGCCGTGCACGGCGGGCCGGACAAGGCCGTCTACGCGTACGCCGAGGAGGACGCCGCGTGGTGGTCGGCCGAGATCGGCCGGTCGGTCCGCCCGGGCGGCTGCGGGGAGAACCTGACCACCTACGCCGTCGACGTGACCGGCGCGGTCATCGGCGAACAGTGGGCGGTGGGCACAGCGGTGCTCCAGGTGACGATGCCGCGTACTCCCTGCACGACGTTCGCGGGCTTCTGGGGTGTGCCCGACCTGATCCGGCGCTTCACCGTGCGGGCCTCCCCGGGGGCGTACCTGCGGGTGCTGCGCGAGGGCGAGGTGGGTGCCGGCGACCCGGTCGAGGTGGTGGAGCGGCCCGCGCACGGGGTGACCATCGGCGAGGTGTTCCGGGCGACCAGCCTGGAGCCGGAGCTGCTGCCCCGCCTGCTCGACGCGGACGACCTGCCGGAGCCGATCCGGGAGAAGGCCCGCCGCCGCCTGGCCTCGCGCGGCTGACCGCGCCGCCGCGAGGAACGCACGGCTGAGCGCGGTGCCGAGACGACACGCCAGCGTTGGGTAGCCGGCCGTCACGCTACCGACAGCGCGGCACCGGATGGCCCGGAAGCGGATACGAGAACGGCCCCCCGCCGACGGTGGCGGGGGGCCGTTCGCAGACGCAGGTGATCAGCGCAGCCAGGGGATGTTGCGGTCCAGCAGCCCGCGCTCCTTGAGCTCCTTGCGCAGCGGGATCTCGTCGTCGACGTACCCGTCCCAGTTGATGCCCCAGTAGTTGGCGGTGTGGGTGCCCTCACCGATCAGCTGGCGCTGCACGGGGGTGCGGTTGCGGTACCACTCGCCGTTCAGGTCCGGGTGCAGCTCGTCGAGCGGCCGGATCCAGCGGTAGGTGTAGCCGACGAAGAGCATCTTGCGGGTGATGGTCGACAGGTTCGTCGAGCGGGAGTGCCACTGCCGACGGTCGAAGATGAACGCGTCGCCCGGGTTCGCGGTGATCTCCACCGTGCCCTCCGGGTCCGGGTTGTGCACGCTGAGGTCCTTGGGCCGGTCCAGCGAGTTCCACAGGTGGCTGCCCGGGATGACCTTGGTGGCGCCACGGCCGGTCTGCGACAGGTCGGACAGCACGTACGCGACCTTCAGCGAGAACATCGGCCGGGGCAGGTTCGGGTCCATCGTCTCCGGGTCGGAGTTCTGCCGGTACCCGTCCTGGTGCCAGCCCCAGTACGGCTTCTCCGGCTCGGCGGCCGGCGGGGTGACGTCCAGGTGGTTGTGGTGGGTGTAGATGTTCCAGCCGGCCAGCCCCCACATGTACGGGAAGGCGATCGGGTGGGTGAGCAGCTCGCCGAAGAGCTCGTCACGCTCCAGGAAGCCCAGCAGGTGCAGCGTGCCGTCCTTCTTGGTGTTGCCCTTGGCCTGCTCCTCCGCGTAGACGCGGTCGACAGCCGCCTCCAGCGCCGCCCGGTGGTCCTCCGTCAGGACGTTGCGCAGCAGGAGGAAGCCCTGCTCGTGGAACTCCTTGCGGTCAGTGTCGCTGATCGGTTCGTAGCCGGTCCGGTCGCCGTAATCGAACACCGCGTCGTACCCCTCCCCATGAGGTGAAACCATTTCTGGCACAGGCCGCCGATCGTAACGCGACTGTCCAGACATCGGGGAGGGCGTGCGGCGCGGGCGGACCCGGACCAGACCATGTGCAGCGGTACTGCTGCGGACAGTGAGATTTCTGTGGTGAATTGGGCATCATGTGGTGCCGTGCCCGATTGTGCGGTGACTGCCGGTTAAGAGATCCGGGTCGTCAGCCCTCGGCGAAGACCTCGGCCACCACCTGACCGGCGGGGCCCTGCTCGCCGGTGACCCGGCCCCAGGTGCCGTTGCGGGCGGTCCACTCCAGGTCGCCGAAGCGGACCCGCTTCACCCCGTGGTCCTGGGCGTGCGAGACCAGCCAGTGCGCGTACCGCCAACCGTCGCGCTGGTCGTCCGCCGTCACCGCCAGCCCGGTCTGGCTGGCCGGGCCGGCGCTCGACACGCCCCAGTCCAGCACCAGGTTGCGGGTCAGTTGGGCGGTCGCCGCCGCGCCGTGCATCACCGGGGTACGCCCCACCGTGCAGGCCACCGCGCCGGTGACGTCGCCGAGCAGTGCCTTGCTGAGCACCTCGGAGTCGTCGGCCCACTTCTCGTACGCCTCGGGGAACGCCGAGCGCTGCACCCGCTGGGCGGCATCGGTGACCCGCATCTTCTCCCAGCCGCGCACCTTCTTCAGCGCGGCGTAGAACCTGTTCGCCGCGTAGCGGGAGTCGCGGATCTGCGCCGACGTGCCCCAGCCCTGACTCGGGCGCTGCTGGAACAGGCCGACCGAGTCCCGGTCGCCGTCGGCGAGGTTGCGCAGCCCCGACTCCTGGTAGGCGGTGGCCAGCGCGATCACCACGGCCCGCTCCGGCATCCCGCGCTGGGCGCCGATCGCCGCGATGGTCGCCGCGTTGGCCATCTGCTCGACGTCCAGCGCGACCCGGCCGTCGGCCTGGACCGTGCAGGTGCGTCCCGCCCGCGGCAGTCGCAGTTGATCCCCGACCTGCCGGACGACGAGCCAGATCGCGATCACAGCGACGAGGATGAGCACCACTCCACCCGCCACGGTTGCCCGAGTTCGCACCCACACCCCCTGATCGACAGTTCGACAAGCGTACGTCCCCGGTGGCGTCGTCCGGGTCGTCCGACCGGTTCGGGGTCCGCGCTGCCGCCGCGTACCGATCGGGACGTTCCCGCTCCGGCGCCGAACTCACCTGCCGCGCCGACCGGGCTCTGGGTTGTCTGCCACGTCACCCGACCTGGACGCCGGGAAGCGATTGACCGGTCAAGGACTTGACCGATTGACACGTCCCGGCCCTACCCGGCACGTTCAGCGGCGCGTCCCGCCCCTACCCGGCATGATCAGCGGAACCACCGTCCAGAGCGGCCACCCATCGAGCCAATCTCTTTTCCCGGAAGGCCAGGACCCCCTCGCGCCCCTCGTCGGAGAGGAAGTAACCGGTCGAGAGGGCGGACAGCCGCGCCAGGTCAGCCCGCAGCTCGGTGGTGCCCGGTCGGCGCAGCAGCTCCTTCGCGCCGGCCAGCGCGCCGGGCGCGCCGCGCACCAGCGAGTCGCAGTAGCGCCGTACCGCGTCGTCCAGCCCGTCGGCCGGCACGGCGGCCGTGACCAGGCCGATCTCGGCCGCCCGGCGGCCGTCGAAGGTGTCGCCGGTCAGGTACAGCTCGGCGGCGGCACGCGGGTGCAGGCGGGGCAGCACGGTTGCCGAGATCACCGCCGGGATCACCCCGATCCGCACCTCGGTGAAGGCGAACGTCGCCTCGTCGGCGCAGACCGCCAGGTCGGCGGCCGCGATCAGGCCCAGCCCGCCGGCCCGAGCCGGCCCGGCGACCCGCGCGAGCACCGGCTTCGGGCAGTCCCAGAGCGCCGCCAGCACGTCCCCCAGCATCCCGGCCGGCACCGTGCCGCTGGCGTACGCCGCAGCGGTCTCCTTCAGGTCCGCGCCCGCGCAGAAGACCGGGCCCGTGTGGTCCAGCACGATCACCCGGACCGCGTCGTCGGCCACCGCGTCGGCCAGTCCGGCCAGCAACTGGGTCATCAGGGCGGTGGAGAGCGCATTGCGGTTGTGTGGGCTGTCCAGGGTGAGGGTGGTCACCCCACGGGCCGTGGCGACCCGCACGAGGACGTCGGGAGAGGTCATGCCGGGCACACTAGTGGCCATGCCCGGCGTCCTTCCAGATGGTGAGACCGTCCCCGTCGACGGATCGCTGCCCGCCACCGCCACCTCGGCGGTCGGCGCGCGCGGCTTCGGCGTGTACGTCCACGTGCCGTTCTGCGCCAGTCGCTGCGGCTACTGCGACTTCAACACCTACACGGCCGCCGAGCTGGGCGGGGGCGCCAGCCGCGAGGCGTACGCCGACACCGTGCTGGCCGAGCTGTCGCTCGCCGCCCGGGTGCTCGGCGACAGTCCGCCGCCCCGGGTCGACACGGTCTTCGTCGGCGGCGGCACCCCGACCCTGCTCCCCGCCGACGACCTGGCCCGCATCCTCGACGGCATCGACCGCACCTGGGGGCTCGCCGCCGACGTCGAGGTGACCACCGAGGCCAACCCGGAGTCGGTGACCCCGGAGTCGTTGCGGCGGCTGCGGGCAGCCGGCTACACCCGGATCTCGCTGGGCATGCAGTCCGCCTCCCCGGGGGTGCTGGCGATCCTGGACCGCAAACACAGCGCCGGTCGGGCCACCGCCGCCGCCCTTGAGGCACGCGACGCCGGGTTCGAGCACGTCAACCTGGACCTGATCTACGGCACGCCGGGGGAGCGGGTCGAGGACTTCGCCGCAACCCTGGAGCAGGTCGTCGCCGCCGGGGTCGATCACGTCAGCGCGTACGCCCTCATCGTCGAGGACGGCACCCGGCTCGCCGCCCGGATGCGGCGCGGCGAGCTGGCGTACCCCAGCGACGACGTCGCCGCGGACCGCTACCTGGCCGCGGAGGCCGCCCTCGACGCGGCCGGCCTGTCCTGGTACGAGGTGTCCAACTGGGCGCGCACCGACGCGGCCCGGTGCCGGCACAACCTGCTCTACTGGACCGGCGCGGACTGGTGGGGGCTCGGCCCGGGGGCGCACAGCCACGTCGGCGGGGTGCGCTGGTGGAACGTCAAGCACCCCACGACGTACGCCCAGCGGCTGGCCTCCGGCGCGTCACCCGGCCTGGCCCGCGAGGTGCTCACCGTCGACGAGGCCCACATGGAGGACGTGATGCTCCGGCTGCGGCTCGCCAGCGGGCTGCCGCTGGCGGTGCTCGACGCGGCCGGCCGGGCCGGCGCCGAGCGGGCCCTCGCCGACGGCCTGCTGGCCGCCGGGGACTACGCCGCCGGCCGAGCGGTGCTCACGCTGCGCGGCCGGCTGCTCGCCGACGCGGTCGTCCGCGACCTGCTGCCCTGACCCGGACGCGCCGCCCCGGCCGGCAGGTGCGACCGACCGTCGCCGGTCAGCCCGCGCCCCGGCCGGCCGTGCGGGCGGTGCGCCGGACCGGCCGGGGGAGCGGCCGGCCCGGATCACTTGACGAGGTTGGCCGAGAGGGGGTAGCGGTAGAGGCTGCCCTCGTTGGCCTTGATGCCGGCGAGGATGCCGAACACGGCACCGAGGATGATGGCCGCCCCGACGCCGATGAAGCCGATCAGGATGCACGAGAGCACCCAGCCGACCAGGCCGACGATCGACCAGATGAGCTGGAAGTTGAGCGCGGCGACGGCGTGCGCCCGGACCGTCGGGGACTGGTTGCCCCGGGCCAGCATCGCCACCAGCGGGGCGACCCAGCCGAGCACGCCCCCACTGATGATCATGCCGGCCGCGCCGCCGAAGTGCGCGACCAGCGCCCAGGTCTTGTCCTCGTTGTTGGCGTAGCCGCCGCCGGGGCCGCCGAAGGCGCCGCCGGTCGGATAGCCGCCAGTCGGGCTGCCCGGGGGGTAACCGCCCGGCGGGGGGTAACCACCTGGCGGAGGGTAGCCGCCCGACGGCGGTTGGTCACCGGTGGGCGGCGGATAGCCACCGGCCGGGGGATAGCCGGCCGGGCCGGGTGCCCCGGACAGTGGTGCGGTGGGCGGCTCGGCCGCGGAGGGCGAGCCCGGGAGAGTCGGCTCCGGCGGGTAACTGCCGGGGTCTCCCGCGCCGGGAGGGCGAGGTGGTTCAGTCATGACTGTCACGGTAGGTGTCGGCGGCAACGTCGCACCAGAGCGATACCGCCCGGCCGCGCGGGCCGATCGGCCCGCGCAAGGTGGCGCGGGCCGCACCCACGGCCTGTCGTTGATCATCGCGTCGGTGGGGGTGCCGACGTAGACTGGCACTCGTTACAGTCGAGTGCCAGGACGGCCGTCGGCCCCGGGTGGGCCGCCGGCCGACGTGCGACAGGAGGTGCGGAGGATGGGTCTGGACGACCGCAAGCTCGCCGTGCTCCGCGCCATCGTCGAGGACTACGTCTCCACCCAGGAGCCGGTCGGCAGCAAGGCGCTGGTCGAGCGCCACCAGCTCGGGGTCTCCCCGGCGACGGTCCGCAACGACATGGCCGTGCTGGAGGAGGAGGGCTACATCCGGCAGCCGCACACCAGTGCCGGCCGGGTGCCCACCGACCGCGGCTACCGCCTCTTCGTCGACCGGCTGTCCCGGGTCAAGCCGCTCAGTCCCGCCGAACGTCGGGCCATCGAGCGCTTCCTCGTCGGCGCGGTCGATCTCGACGACGTGGTGCACCGCACCGTACGCCTGCTCGCCCAGCTCACCCGGCAGGTGGCCGTCGTGCAGTACCCGAGCCTGGCCCGCTCCTCGGTGCGGCACCTGGAGCTGGTGCCGATCTCCACCACCCGGCTGATGCTCGTCATGATCGCCGACACCGGGCGGGTCGAGCAGCGGCTGGTGGAGCTGCCCGGCCCGGTCCCCGCCGACGACGTCACCGACCTGCGCCGGCTCGTCAACGAGAAGCTCGCCGGCGCCCGGCTGTCCGAGACCCCGCCGCTGGTGCAGGCGCTGGTCGAGGAGGCGCCGGCCGAGCTGCGTCCGGCGATGACCACCCTCTCCACCGTCCTGCTGGAGACGCTTGTCGAGCGGCACGAGGAACGCATCGCCCTGGCCGGCACCGCCAACCTCACCCGGGGCGGCCTGCTCGACTTCCAGGGCTCGCTGCGACCCATCCTGGAGGCGCTGGAGGAGGAGGTCGTGCTGCTCAAGCTCATCGGCGAGACCGAGCCCAGCACGACCCGGGTCCTGATCGGCGACGAGAACGAGTTCGACAACCTGCGCGCCGCCTCGGTGGTCAGCACCGGGTACGGCCCGGGTGCCACCATCGTGGGCGGCCTCGGCGTGTTGGGGCCCACCCGCATGGACTACCCCGGCACCATCGCCACGGTGCGCGCCGTGGCACGCTACGTGGGCGAGCTGCTGGCCCAGAACTGACCAGTCAGGGCCGACGGCCGGCTGCGGCCGCCGGTCGGCGTAACGCGAGACGAACATGAGGACACGGAACGCAGTGGCCAGGGACTACTACGGCATCCTCGGTGTCAGCCGGGAAGCCTCCGATGACGAGATCAAGCGCGCCTACCGCAAGCTGGCACGCCAGTTCCACCCGGACGTCAATCCGGACCCGGAGGCCCAGGAGAAGTTCAAGGACATCAACGCCGCGTACGAGGTCCTCTCGGACGACCGCAAGCGGCAGATCGTCGACCTGGGTGGCGACCCGCTCGCCCCGGGAGGCGGCGGCGCGGGCGGCCCGGGTGGCCCGGGCGGAGCCGGCCCGTTCGTCGGCTTCCAGGACATCATGGACGCGTTCTTCGGCGGCGCGGCAGGTGGCGCCCGTGGCCCACGGCCGCGGACCCGGCCGGGCGCCGACGCGATCCTGCGGCTCGAACTCGACCTGCACGAGACGGCGTTCGGCGTCGAGGCCCCGATCACCGTCGACACCGCGGTGCTCTGCACCACCTGCTCGGGCGCCGGCACGGCGGCCGGCACCCACCTGGCCACCTGCGAGGCGTGCGGCGGTCGGGGCGAGGTGCAGTCGGTGCAGCGCACCTTCCTCGGCCAGGTGGTCTCCGCCCGGCCGTGCACCGTCTGCCAGGGCTACGGCACGACCATCCCGCACCCCTGCCCCACCTGTGCCGGCGACGGCCGGGTGCGCACCCGCCGTTCGCTCACCGTCAAGATCCCGGCCGGTGTCGAGGACGGCATGCGGATCCGGCTGGCCCAGCAGGGCGAGGTCGGCCCGGGCGGCGGCACCGCCGGTGACCTCTACGTGGAGATCCACGAGAGGCCACACGACGTCTACTCCCGCAAGGGCGACGACCTGCACTGCCGGGTCACCGTGCCGATGACCGCCGCCGCGCTGGGCACCCGGCTCACCATCAAGACGCTGGACAGCGAGGAGACCGTCGACGTCAAGGCCGGCACCCAGCCGGCCAGCACGCTGCGGCTGCGCGCCCGGGGTGTGCCGCACCTGCGCGGCACCGGCCGGGGTGACCTCTACGTGCACCTCGACGTCCGGACGCCCACCAAGCTCGACCCCGACCAGGAGAAGATGCTGCGCGACTTCGCCAAGACCCGGGGTGAGGAGGTCGCCGAGCTGACCAAGCAGGGCGGCTTCTTCTCCCGGATGCGCGACGCGTTCAACGGCCACGCCTGACGTGTCCGCGCCGCTCTTTTTGGTCGACGCGCTGCCCACCGGCGACGCGCTGACCCTCGACGGGCCCGAGGGGCACCACGCCGCCACCGTGCAGCGGCTGCGCGTCGGCGAGGAGCTGCTGCTCGCCGACGGGCGGGGCGGCACGGCCGCCGCCGTGGTCACCGCCGTCGGCCGGGGCAGCCTGGAGGTCGCCGTCACCTCCCGGGGGTACGCGGACGCGCCCGTACCCCGGATCGTCACCGTGCAGGGCATCGCCAAGGGTGACCGGGGCGAGCTGGCCGTGCAGGCGATGACCGAGGTCGGGGTGGACGAGATCGTGCCCTGGGCGGCGTCGCGCTCGGTGGCCCAGTGGCGCGGCGACCGGGGCGTACGGGCCCGCGAGAAGTGGGTCGCCACCGCCCGCGAGGCGGCGAAGCAGGCCCGCCGGCCCTGGCTGCCGGTGGTGGCCGGCGCGCCCGACGAGTCCACCGCGACGGTCGCCCGCCGCATCGCCGGCGCCGCCGCCGGGTTCGTCCTGCACGAGGAGGCCGAGGAGCGGCTCACCACCGCCGACCTGCCCTCCATCGGTGAGATCGTCCTGGTCGTCGGCCCCGAGGGCGGCATCGCTCCGGCCGAGTTGACCGCCTTCCGCGAGGCCGGCGGCCGGCCGGTACGCCTCGGGCCGGAGGTGCTGCGGACCTCCACGGCCGGCGTGGCCGCGCTCAGCGTGCTCGCCACCCGCCTCGGCCGCTGGTAGTCCCACCGCTAGCTGTGGTGACTCGTGTAGCTGTGGTGACTCGTGCCCCGACCCAGGCATCCCACCTTGTCCGCGTCCTTTGCTCTGCTTCAACCGACGCAACAGTTTCGGCCGTTGAGTGTTGCCGTGGTTGAAGCAGAGCAAAGGACGTGATGAGCAGGCGGGAGGCCCTGGCCGGTGGCGGCGCGGGCTGGCGGGTGGTCAGGTGCGCAGGTAGGAGGCGCCGTTGAGGTCGACGATCGTGCCGGAGGCCCACTCGGCCTCGGGGGACGCCAGCCAGTGCACCGCGGCGGCGATCTCCTCCGGCCGGGCCACCCGGTCGAACGGGCTCTGCGCCCGGATCGCCGCGCCCTCCGCACCGCTCAGGTACTCGGTGACCATGTCGGTCGCCACGAAGCCCGGCGCGACGGTGGCCACCGTGATGCCGTACGGCGCGAGGGCCACGGCGAGGGACTGGCCCAGCGCGTTGAGCCCCGCCTTGCTGGCCCCGTACGCCGGCTGGTGCGGCTCGCCGCGGAACGCGCCCCGGGACGAGACGTTGACGATCCGCCCGCCGCGTTCACGCATGTGCTGGGCGGCGCACCAGATGACGTTGCCGGCGCCGGTCAGGTTGGTCTCGAGCACCTGCCGCCAGCGTTGCTGCCACTGCTCGTAGGAGGCGCCGAAGATCGGGTGCGGGTCGTCCCGGTCGCCGTACGTCCCGGCGTTGTTGACCAGCACGTCCAGCCCGCCGAGCAGTTCGGCGGCCCGGTCGACCATGGCCCGGACGGCGTCCGGGTCGGTGAGGTCGGCGCGGACCACCACGTGCCCCGAGCCGGGCAGCCCCGCGCGCAGCTCCTCGGCCGCGTCGCCGGAGTCGCGGTGGTGGATGGCCACCCGGTCGCCGCTGGCGGCGAACGCCTCCACCACCGCGCGGCCGATGCCACGCGAGGAACCAGTCACCAGTACCGCCCGATCCGTCATGCCGGCCATCCTGCCTCAGCCGTGCCCCGCGTCCTTACACTGCCCCGATGGGATCCGACTGCCTGTTCTGCCGCATCGTCGCCGGGGAGATTCCGGCCACCGTGGTCCGGGAGACCGCCACCACGCTCGCCTTCCGCGACATCGACCCGAAGGCCCCGGTGCACGTCCTGGTCATTCCGAAGGAGCACTACGCCGACGTCGCCACGCTCGCCGAGGGTGACCCGGCGCTGGCCGGTGCGGTGCTCGCCACGGCCGCCGCGGTGGCCGATGACGAGGGGCTGCTCGGCGACGGGTTCCGGCTGATGTTCAACACCGGGGTGTACGGCGGGCAGGAGGTGTTCCACGCGCACGCGCACCTGCTCGGTGGCGCGCCGCTCGGCCCGATGCTCGCCCGGGACCTGGCGTGACGGCCGGCCCGTACGCGCACGACCGGTTGGGCCGGCTGGTCCGCCGGGTGCAGGCCGACGCCCGGGTGCCGGCGGTGTCGGCGGCGCTGCACCGGGCCGACCGACCGCTGTGGAGCTGCACTGTCGGGGGCACCGGCACCGACAGCCCGTTGGGTCCGGGCACCCAGTTCCGGATCGGCTCGGTCACCAAGACCTTCACGGCGGTGCTCACCCTCCAGTGCCGCGACGACGGGCTGCTGGACCTGGATGACCCGGTGGGCCGGCACCTGGACCTTCCCGCACACGGCGAGCTGACCGTGCGCCGGCTGCTGTCGCACACCGGCGGCCTGCAACGCGAGCCGTTCGGTGACGTCTGGGACACCCTGAACGCGCCGGACGCCGAGCAGTTGGTGGCCGGGCTGGACCGCGCCGAGCGGGTGTTGCCCACCGGCCGGCGTTTCCACTACTCCAACCTGGGCCTCGCCGTGCTCGGCCTGCTGGTCGGTCGGCTGCGCGGGGGCAGCTGGGCGGAGGTGCTCGCCGAGCGGGTGCTGACGCCGCTGGGGCTGACCGACACGACCGTGACCCCTCGGCCCTCGGCGGCCACCGGCTACCTGGTCGACGCGTACTCCGACGAGGCGCACCCGGAGCCGCCGACCGACTTCGGCGCGGTGGGCCCGGCCGCCCAGCTCTGGAGCACCGCGACCGACATGGCCCGCTGGGCGGCGTTCCTCGCCGACCCGGCGGCGCTCGACCCGGCCGGCGCGGTGCTCGCCCCGGGCACCCTGGACGAGATGCGCTGGCCGTTGACCACGACCGACGAGACGCTCTGGGGCGCCGGCTTCGGGCTCGGCCTGATCCTCGTCCCGCAGGGCGAGCGGGTGGTGCACGTGGGGCACGACGGGGCGATGCCCGGCTTCCTGGCCGGCGTGTACGGCCGGCGGGGTGGCGACGGCACGGCCGGCGCGATGGGCGCCGCGGTGCTCGGCTCGTCCGGCACAGCGGCCGAGTTGCTCGAACTGCCGCACCGGCTGCTCACCGAGGCGGTCGAGCACGATCCCGCCGACATCGAGCCGTGGACGCCCGGCGCACCCGCTCCGGCGGCCCTGCGGGGGGTGCTCGGCCGCTGGTGGGGCGAGGGTTTCGAGTACGTCTTCTCCTGGCACGACGGCGCCCTGCGGGCGCGCGGGGCCGGGGATGCGGCCGGCCGCCCCCCGGCGGTCTTCGCACCGCTGCCGGACCGGCCGGACGTGTTCCGGACCGTCTCCGGCCGGGAGGTCGGCGAGCTGCTGCGGCTGACCCGGGACGAAGCTCAGACGGTGGTCCGGATGCACTGGGCGACCTACCGGTTCACCCGCCACCAGGAGACCTTCGACCGGTACGACTTCCGGGCCGGGAGTTGATCGCGGCCAGCGGAAATGGGCGCGATGCGGCCCGCGTTGACCCGATACGATGGGTGTAACGTCCGCACGCCGTGCCAGCAGGGCCGGCGCCGAGATCGAGAGCAGGTGCGCAGGGCCCTTCGGCCCGACCTATGACCGGCACCCCACCTCCCGGCCCGCCCCGGGTGCAGACCAGGATCACCGTGCCCGACTCCAAGATCATGGTCAATCTGCTCGGCGCGGGCGACGAGATCCTGCGACTCGTCGAACGCTCGGTCGCCAGTGACGTGCACGTCCGGGGCAACGAGATCACGATCACCGGCGCCCCCGCGGACAACGCCCTCGCCGAGCGGGTCTTCAGTGAGCTGCTCGAACTCATCGAGAAAGGCGAGACCCTGACCACTGACGCCGTCCGGCGTACCGTCGGCATGCTCGAGCAGGGCAGCGCCGAGCGGCCCGCCGAGGTCCTGACCCTCGACATCCTCTCCCGTCGCGGGCGCACCATCCGCCCCAAGACGCTCGGGCAGAAGCGGTACGTCGACGCGATCGACTCGAACACCATCGTCTTCGGCATCGGCCCGGCCGGCACCGGCAAGACCTACCTGGCGATGGCGAAGGCCGTCCAGGCGCTCCAGGCCAAGCAGGTCAACCGCATCATCCTGACCCGACCGGCGGTCGAGGCGGGGGAGCGGCTGGGCTTCCTGCCCGGCACGCTCAACGAGAAGATCGACCCGTACCTGCGCCCGCTCTACGACGCGCTGCACGACATGCTCGACCCGGAGTCGATCCCGAAGCTGATGGCCGCCGGGACGATCGAGGTCGCGCCCCTGGCGTACATGCGGGGCAGGACGTTGAATGACGCGTTCATCATCTTGGACGAGGCGCAGAACACGACGCCCGAGCAGATGAAGATGTTCCTCACCCGACTCGGCTTCAACTCCAAGATCGTCGTGACGGGTGACATCACCCAGGTGGACCTTCCCGGCGGGACGAGCAGCGGCCTGCGGGTGGTCCGGGAGATCCTGGAGAACGTCGACGACGTGCACTTCTCCCAGTTGTCCAGCTCCGACGTGGTTCGCCACCGGCTGGTCGGGGAAATCGTCGACGCGTACGCCCGCTGGGACGCCGAGCGGGAGACCCAGCAGGCGCAGGGCGTCCACGCCGTTCCCGGGCGACCCGCCCAGGGCGGCCGGTCCGGCCGCCGCCGCTAAAGCAGAGGAAAGCAGTTGTCCATCGAGATCGCCAACGAGTCCGGTGTCGAGGTCGACACCGACGCCGTGCTCGCCGTCGCCCGGCACGCCCTCGACGAGATGGGGGTCAACCCCCTCGCCGAGCTCTCCGTGCTGCTGGTCGACATCGACTACATGACCGAGCTGAACCACCGCTGGATGGGTGGGGACGGCCCGACCGACGTGCTCGCCTTCCCGATGGACGAGGGAAGCGTCGACCACGGTCCGGGCGAGAGCGCCCCCGCCGGCGGCGAGCCGGCCCTGCTCGGTGACATCGTGCTCTGCCCCGAGGTCGCGGCCAAGCAGGCGGCGACCGCCGGGCACGCCTCAGCCGACGAGCTGCACCTGCTCACCGTTCACGGGGTGCTGCACCTGCTCGGCTACGACCACGCCGAGCCGGAGGAGGAGCGCGAGATGTTCGCTCTGCAGGCTCGACTGCTGGCGAGCTGGCGGTCGACCCGCACCCAGTGATGTCCACTCCTTCGTTACTCGCGGTCGGCCCCACGGCCGGCCTTCCCGACCTGCAACTGATCGTCTTCGCGGCGGGCCTGGTGGTGCTGGGCGGTGTGATCGCCATGACCGAGGCGGCGCTCGCCGCGGTCTCGCCGGCCCGGGCCGCCGAGCTGGCCCGGGACGGTGTGCGCGGCGCCCGGACCCTCCAGGTCGTGGCCTCGGACGTCGTCCGGCACCTCAATCTGCTGCTGTTGCTGCGGCTGCTCGCCGAGCTGACCGCCACCACGCTGGTGGCGTTGGTCGCGGTGGACAGCTTCGGCGCCGGCTGGCGTGCCGCGCTGGTCACCGCCGGCGCGATGACCGTGGTCAGCTTCGTGGTGGTCGGTGTCGCGCCGCGCACCATCGGCCGGCAGCACGCGTACGCGGTGGGCCGGGCGGTCGCGCCGCTGGTCCGCTGGCTGGGCCGCGCGCTCAACCCCCTCGCGTCGCTGCTCATCCTGATCGGCAACGCGGTCACCCCGGGGCGCGGCTTCCGGGAGGGGCCGTTCGCCAGCCAGGTGGAGCTGCGTGAGCTGGTGGACCTGGCCGAGCAGCGCGGCGTCGTGGAGCACGGCGAGCGTCAGATGATCCATTCGGTCTTCGCGCTCGGCGACACCATCGCCCGCGAGGTGATGGTCCCGCGTACCGAGATGGTGTGGATCGAGGAGGGCAAGACCCTCGCCCAGGCGTTGGTGCTCTTCCTGCGGTCGGGTTTCTCCCGCATTCCGGTGATCGGGGAGAGCGTCGACGACGTGCTCGGGGTGCTCTACCTCAAGGACCTGATCCGGCGGTCGCGGGGCGGCGACCCGGACGCCGAGCAGTTGCCGGTGGCCGAGCTGATGCGCCCGGCCACCTTCGTCCCGGAGTCCAAGCCGGTCGACGATCTGCTGTCGGAGATGCAGGCGGCCCGCAACCACCTGGTCATCGTGGTCGACGAGTACGGCGGCACCGGTGGTCTGGTCACCATCGAGGACATCCTGGAGGAGATCGTCGGTGAGATCACCGACGAGTACGATGTCGAACGCCCGCCGGTCGAACGCCTCGCGGACTCCTCGGTGCGGGTGACCGCCCGCCTGCCGGTGGAGAACCTGGGCGAGATGTTCGGCGCCGATCTGCCCACCGACGAGGTGGAGACGGTCGGTGGCCTGCTCGCCCAGTCGCTGGGACGGGTGCCGATCCCCGGAGCGCAGGCCGAGGTGGCCGGCCTCCGGCTGGTCGCCGAGGGCACCACGGGCCGGCGCAACCGGATCGACACCGTCCTGGTCAGCAGGGTGGAGTCGGGCGACGAGCAGGACAGCACCGGGCGCGGCGACCATGCCGGCCCCGGGGACGACCCGGATCATTACCGAGACGAGGAGAGGCAAGCCGCCGATGCCTGAGACACCCGCCGCGCCCGCCGCCCGGCCCACCCCCACCGCACCGGGACCGCTGAGCGCCGAGGACGGCAAGCTCGTCGTCCTGGCCCGGGGCGCCCGCGGGCGGGTCGGTGCCGTGGAGGGGGCCGCGGTCCGGGACTCCGACGGCCGGACGTACGCGGCGGCCAGCGTCGCGCTGCCCTCGCTGACTCTCACGGCCCTGCAGTTGGCGGTGGCCTCTGCCGTGGCCGCCGGTGCGGGCCGGTTGGAGGCGGCGGTGGTGGTGACCGAGGCGTCGACGCTTGACGGCGCCGGGCACGCCGCGGTACGCGACCTCGCCGTGGACGCGCCGATCCACGTGGCCGCCCCGGACGGCACCGTGCTCGGCACGGTGACCCAGTGAGCCCCGTCCGGGATCCGGAGCCGCGTCCGTACCGGGCCGGGTTCGGCTGCTTCGTGGGCCGGCCCAACGCCGGCAAGTCCACCCTGACGAACGCCATCGTCGGCACCAAGATCGCGATCACCTCGAACAAGCCGCAGACCACCCGGCACGTCATCCGGGCGGTGCTGCACCGTCCGGAGTCGCAGCTGGTTCTGGTGGACACGCCGGGTCTGCACCGCCCCCGTACGCTGCTCGGTGAGCGCCTCAACGACCTGGTCCGCTCGACCTGGACCGAGGTCGACGTGATCGGCCTGTGCATCCCGGCGGACGAGCCGGTGGGGCGCGGCGACCGGTTCATCACCGGCGAGCTGGCCGAGCTGAAGGCGACCGTGCTGGCGGTGGTCACCAAGACCGACCTGGTGGACAAGCGCCGGCTGGCCGAGCAGTTGCTCGCGGTCAGCGAGCTGGGCGAGTTCGCCGAGATCGTGCCGGTGAGCGCCGTCTCGGGGCACCAGGTGGACACGCTCGTCGACGTGATGACCAAATACCTGCCGCCGTCGCCCCAGCTCTACCCGGACGACATGCTGACCGACGACCCGGAGCAGGTGATGGTCGCCGAGCTGATCCGGGAGGCGGCCCTGGAGGGCGTCCGCGACGAGCTGCCACACTCCATCGCCGTGGTGGTCGAGGAGATGATCCCCGAGGGTCAGGTCATGAAGATCTACGCCGACCTGTACGTGGAACGGCCCAGCCAGAAGGCCATCGTCCTCGGTCACAAGGCGAGCCGGCTCAAGGAGGTCGGCACGAACGCCCGCCGGCAGATCGAGGAGCTGCTGGGCAGCCGGGTCTATCTCGACCTGCACGTGCGGGTCGCGAAGGACTGGCAGCGCGACCCGAGGCAGTTGCGCAAGCTGGGCTTCTGAGCGTCATCCGGCGGCCCTGCTGAGGGGCGGGTGCCGGTCGGCCTGATCGTTTCCGGTCGGCCCCATGGGCAGCCTCACGATCGGCCGGGGTCGGCGTCGTTTGGCGCGCGGGCCGCGAAGGGTAGGGGAGAAAGCACCGCGTCCCCGATCCAGATGCAGGCTGATGCGCAACAGATACCTCGATCTGCTCCGTTTCCTCGCCATCGTCCGGGTGGTCGTCTACCACGTCACCGGCTGGGCGACCCTCACCCTCGTCTTCCCCGCCATGTCGGTGATGTTCGCGCTGGCCGGCTCGTTGATGGCCGCCTCGCTCGCGCGGTCCGGCCCGGTGGCGGTCGGCCGCCGGTTGCGCCGGCTGTTGCCGTCGCTGTGGGTGCTGGCGGCCGTCTTCGTGCCGGCCATGCTGCTCACCGGGCTGGCGCTGTCGCCCCGGGTGCTGCTGTGGCTGTTCCCGATCACCGACCCGCCGGCGAACAACTGGGGCGCCCTGGCGCTGAGCATCATCTGGTACCTGCGGGACTACCTGTGGTTCGTGCTCGCCTCGCCGGTCGCGCTCTGGCTGTTCCGGCGGGCCCCGCTGCCCACCCTGCTCGCCCCGTACGTGGTGCTGGTGACGATCGAGGTGGGGATCTACCCGGCGCCGCCGGTGGTGCGCGAGTTCGGCCTGTACTTCGGCGCGTGGCTGCTCGGCTTCGCCCACCACGCCGGGATGCTGCGTCGACTCACCGGCCGGGTGCTGTACCCGCTGTCGCTGGGCCTCGCGGTCGTCGGTGGGGCCTGGATCGTCACGCATCCCGGCCCGCGCGGGTACGACCTCAACGACAACCACCTCGGCAACGCGCTCTGGTCGGCCGCGTTCATCCTGGTCGTGCTGGGTCGGGCGCCGGCCGGGGTGGCCTGGCTGGAGCGCAGCCGGCTGGCCGAACGGGTGGTGACCGTGTTCAACCGGCGGGCGCTCACCATCTATCTCTGGCACATGCCGTTCGTGGTGGCGCTCACCCCGCTGGTCGACGTGGTCGGCTGGTCGCACCAGGACCCGGTGGGGCTGGCTGTCCGGGTGCTGCTGGTCTTCGCGCTTGTCGGTCTGGTCACCCTGGCCGTCGGCTGGGTCGAGGACGTCGCCGCCCGTCGCCGCCCGGAGCTGATCCCGGGCGGGCCGCCCCGCCCGACCGTCCCGCCGGCCCCCTCCGACGGTGGCCCGGCGGGTCGTCTCGGAGTCGGCGAGACCGTCGGACGGGCGGCCGTACCGGCGCAGCGGGTGTCCGGTGCGGCGGCGACCGTCGAGATCAACGCTGGCTGATCGACACGTCGCCGCTGCCGGCCGAGCCGTCGAGCACCAGGGAGGCGGCCGGGTCGTCGGCGACGGTGATCCGGGCGTCGCCGGAGCCGGTGTTGGAGCGGACCCGGTAACTGCCGGCCGGCACCACCAGCGAGACGTCCCCGCTGGAGGCGTGCAGACGCGCCGAGGCGGCGGTCTCCAGCTCGACGACGACGTTGCCGGAGCCGGCCTCGGCGTCCGTCGTTCCGCCCACGCGGCGAGCCGTGATGTCGCCGGAGCCGGCGCGCAGTCGTACGGCCGAACGGGCCTCGCTCAGCTCGATGTTGCCGGAGCCGGTCTCCACGTCGATCGCACCGGCGACGTCGCTGATCCGCACGTCGCCCGAGCCCAGTCGCAGCTTCACCGCGCCAACCCTGGTCAGCTCGACGTCACCCGAGCCGCTCTCGCCCTGCACGGTCACGCCCTCGGGGACGGTCACCTCGTACGAGACGCTGCACCGGTCGCCGCAGTCGGTGTCCAGCACCAACTCGCTGTCCTTGATCTCGTACCGGGCCTTGGGTTCGCCGCCCTGATAGCGCACGACCCGCTTGATCCGTGCCTCGCCCGCCGTGCCGCCGCCTCGGACGATCACGTCTCCGGAGCCCCCCTGCACCCGGATGGTGCTGATCTTCACCGCCTCGGTGTTGTCGTAGTCGAGCCGGCGGAAGGACAGGTTGTCGCACCCGGCGAGCAGGATGAGGGCGGTGGCCAGCCCCAACGCGACGGGCGCGGTGGCGTGGCGACGACGGGCGGCGGTGGTCTCGTGCAGTGCCATGGCGAGCACGCTACGGCCGGTGACGAGCCGGGCGCATCGGGGTTCGTCCGCGCGTCCACCCCGAACCAACCCTGATTTCACACCCCGAGGGAGAATGGTCCGATGGCCGGGTACCGCCGACAGCTCTACCGCGACGACGCGGTGGTGCTGCGCGTGCAGAAGCTCGGCGAGTCCGACCGGATCATCACGCTGCTCACCCGCCGGCACGGCCGGCTGCGGGCGGTCGCCCGGGGGGTCCGGCGCACGATGAGCAAGTTCGGCGCCCGGCTGGAGCCGTTCGGTCACGTCGACCTCCAACTCGCCGGTGACCCCAAGGGCAACCACGGCAGCTCGCTGCACACGGTCAGCCAGGTCGAGGGCATCGAGCTGTACGGCAAGCGGTTCCTCGGGGACTATCCCCGCTACACGGCGGCCAGCGCGATCGCCGAGACCGCCGAGCGGCTGACGCCGGTCGAGCGGGAGCCGTCGCTGCGGCTGTTCCAGCTCACCGTGGGGGCGTTGAAGGCGCTGTCCCGGGGCGAACACGCGACCACGCTGGTGCTCGACGCGTACCTGCTGCGCGGGATGGCTCTCGCGGGCTGGGCTCCGGCGCTGATCGCCTGCGCGGTCTGCGGCACCCCCGGGCGGCACCGCGCGTTCTCCGTGCCGGCCGGCGGCGCGGTCTGCCCGGACTGCCGGCCGCCCGGCGCGGCCCATCCCGCGCCGGCCACCATCGACCTGATGTCCGCGCTGACCACCGGCGACTGGGTGGTCGCCGACGCCACCGAGACCGGTGTACGTCGGGAGTGCAGCGGGCTGGTCGCGGCGCACCTCCAGTGGCATCTGGAACGCGCGCTACGCTCGCTGCCGCTGGTCGACCGGGGGCCCTCGGTCGCCGGCACGGTCCCGCCGCCGGGCGGCGGTGGGGCTGCGATGCTCCGGCCGCGCGGTGACGTCGAGGCCGGTGCGGACGGCACGAGCAGGGAGAGAGCCGAGTGATCCGATCGATGAGGTCCGGCCGGCGGGAGCCGACGCCACCGACGCCGCACCCGTCCGGTGCCCGGCCGCCGGCGCTGCCGAGCGAGGCGGTGCCGAAGCACGTGGCCGTCGTGATGGACGGCAACGGCCGGTGGGCCAAGGAGCGCGGGTTGCCCCGCACCAAGGGCCACGAGGCGGGGGAGCACAGCCTCTTCGACACCATCGAGGGCGCGATCGAGATGGGCATCCCCTACCTGTCGGCGTACGCGTTCTCCACCGAGAACTGGCGGCGCTCGCCCGACGAGGTCCGGTTCCTGATGGGGTTCAACCGGGACGTGATCCGTCGACGCCGCGACCAGCTGGTCGACCTCGGCGTCCGGGTGGTCTGGTCGGGGCGGCCGGGGCGGTTGTGGAAGAGCGTCATCTCCGAGTTGCAGACCGCCGAGGAGATGTCCCGGGGCAACTCGACGCTGACCCTGCAGTTCTGTGTGAACTACGGCGGGCAGGCCGAGATCGGCGACGCCGCCGCGGCGATCGCCCGGGACGTGGCGGCCGGTCGACTGGACCCGTCGAAGGTCACCGAGAAGACCGTCGCGAAATACCTGTACCACCCGGAGATCCCGGAGGTGGACCTGTTCCTGCGGCCCTCCGGCGAGGAGCGGATCTCCAACTTCCTGCTCTGGCAGACCGCGTACGCCGAGCTGGTCTTCCTGGACACCCTCTGGCCGGACTTCGACCGCCGCCACCTCTGGTACGCGTGCGAGCTGTACGCCCAGCGGGACCGGCGGTTCGGCGGCGCGCTGCCCAACCCGGTCGCCCCGACGGTCTGAGCGAGGCTTATCCACCCGTCACGCTGGGTATCAGGAACGTCAGAAGCCACTGACGGAGGTGAACCCACATGATCCAGAAGCGCATTGCCCAGTGGGCGGTGATGGCGATCGCGGTGCCGTTGGCCGCGGCCGGCGCCCGCCGGCTCAGCCACACCCTGGAGGCCCGGCGTGGTCCCTCCGGGGCGACCCGGCTGCTGACCAGGGGCGCGGATCTGATCCGCCCGCAGAAGGCCAAGCGCCGCCGGTTCTGGTAACGCGAGACCACCCTCCCGGCGCCGCCCCGCACACGACGTGCGGGGCGGCGCCGGCGTCTCACCCTGTCGATCATGGAGTTGTGGTGGCCGGTTCGGTCGCATTCACGACTTTCGTTCACCGCCACAACTCCATGATCGACGCGGCCGGGGTGGGGGGTCTGGGTTGGTTGTTTCGGGGTTCGGGGAGGTGGGGGCAGGTAGGGTCCGGAGGTGGCGGGACTCGGCGGGAATCGGCGGCTGGGGGTGGATATGCGGGATCTCCGGTACAAAATGATCATGGCGTTGAACGCGGCGGATCTGGGCGACCCGATCTGCGAACAGGTCGCCGAGATCTGCGCCGAGATCGCCGAGCAGCACTGCGCGGAGTTCGGTCACACGCCGCAGCTGCGCACCGGTGAGATCGCCGAACTGGTCACCGGTGAACCGGCCCTGACCTGGGCGCCGTCGACCCCCGACGCCGGGCAGCGTGCCTGGTGACCGCACCCGCGCCGTCGGTCGACCTGCGTCGGGCCGAGGACCGGTTCGCCACCCGGATCTCCTGGTTGGACTCCAAGCACTCCTTCTCGTTCTCCCGGCACTACGACCCGGCCAACACCCACCACGGGTTGCTGCTGGTGAACAACGACGACGTGGTCCGGCCCGGCGCCGGCTTCGAGACCCACCCGCACGAGGACATGGAGATCGTCACCTGGGTGCTGCGCGGCTCACTCGTGCACCAGGACTCCACCGGCCACTCCGGGGTGATCTACCCCGGCCTGGCGCAGCGGATGAGCGCCGGCACCGGCATCCTGCACTCGGAGAAGAACGACGCCTGGCGGCTCAACAACCAGGAGCCGCACAGCGACCCCGTGCACTTCGTGCAGATGTGGGTGCTCCCCGACGAACAGGGCGTCGACCCCGGCTACGAGCAGCTGGAGATCGAGGACGAGTTGCTGCGCGGCGGCCTGGTGCCGATCGCGTCCGGGATGGACCGCTACGACGGCGCGTCCGCGATCCGGATCCGCAACCGGTACGCGACCCTGCACGCCGCCCGACTCGGCCCCGGCGACGAGGTCACCCTCCCGGACGCGCCCTTCGTGCACCTGTACGTGCCGAACGGCACGGTGACCCTGGAGGACAGCGGCCCGCTCGGCACCGGCGACGCCGCCCGGCTCACCATGACCGGCGGCCGGCGGGTGACCGCCGACGAGCCGGCCGAGATCCTCGTCTGGGAGATGCACGCCACTGTCGCCTGACGGGTGCCCGCGCGTACCTGCCGTCTGGTCCCATGATCATGCTCGAACATGGATGTGGTGGCCTCCCGTTGTCGGAAGGCCACCACATCATGGATCGAGCACGATCTTGCGGGGCGCGGCGCGCGGGGCGATTCCGGCTACGCCGGGGACTCGGTCTTCTCGCCGGCCCAGGTGGTGTGGAACGAGCCCTCGCGGTCGACGCGCTGGTAGGTGTGCGCGCCGAAGTTGTCCCGCAGGCCCTGGATCAGCGCGGCGGGCAGCCGCTCGGCGCGCAGCCCGTCGAAGTACGCCAGCGACGACGAGAACGCCGGCGTCGGCACCCCCGCCCGGGCCGCGTCGGCCACGACCCGCCGCCAGCTCGGCACGCCGGCCGCGACCGCCTCGGCGAAGTACGGCGCCACGAGCAGCGTCGGCAGGTCGGGCTGCTCGTCGTACGCCTCGCGGATGCGGTTCAGGAAGCGGGCGCGGATGATGCAGCCGCCCCGCCAGATGGTCGCCGTGCCGCCGAGGTCGATGTCCCAGTCGTATTCCTGGCTGCCGGCCCGGATGTGGTCGAAGCCCTGCGCGTACGCGACGATCTTGGAAGCGAGCAGCGCCCGGCGCACGTCCTCCACGAACGCGTCCCGGTCGGCGACCTGCCACTTCTCACCGGCGTCCGGGAACGCCCGCCGGGCCGCCTCGCGCTGGTCGACGTGCCCGGACAGCGAGCGGGCGAACGTCGCCTCGGCGATCCCGGTGATCGGGATGCCCAGGTCGAGGGCGCTCTGCACCGTCCACCGGCCGGTGCCCTTCTGCTCGGCCCGGTCCTGCACGACGTCGACGAACGCGCGGCCGGTCGCCGCGTCGGTGTGCGCGAGCACGTCGGCGGTGATCTCGATGAGGAAGGACTCCAGCTCGCCGTTGTTCCAGTCGCGGAAGATCTCCGCGATCTCCGCCGGCTTCGCGCCCAGGCCGGACCGGAGCAGGTCGTACGCCTCGGCGATGAGCTGCATGTCGGCGTACTCGATGCCGTTGTGCACCATCTTGACGAAGTGCCCGGCGCCGTCCGGCCCGACGTGCATGCAGCACGGCACGCCGTCCACGTGGGCGGCGATCTTCTCGAACATCGGCCCGAGCTTGGCGTACGACTCGGCGGAACCGCCCGGCATGATGCTCGGCCCGAGCAGCGCGCCCTCCTCACCACCGGAGACGCCGGTGCCGCTGAAGTGCAGCCCCTGCGCGCGCAGCGACTCCTCCCGGCGACGGGTGTCGGCGAAGTGGGCGTTGCCGCAGTCGACGATGATGTCGCCCTCCTCCAGCAGCGGCACCAGCTCGTCGATCACGGCGTCGGTGGGCGCACCGGCCTTGACCATCACGATCACCGCGCGGGGCCGTTCCAGCGACGCCACGAAGTCGGCCATCGACTCACCGGGCACGAAGGAGCCCTCGTCACCGTGCTCGGCGACGAGGCTGCGGGTGCGCTCCGGCGACCGGTTGTGCACCGCCACGGTAAAGCCGTTGCGGGCCAGGTTGCGGGCCAGGTTTCGGCCCATCACCGCCAGCCCGGTCACGCCGATCTGCGCCGTCGCCTGCTCAGCCATTCGTGCCGCCACCTCTCGCCGTCGAACTATCCTGCTGCGACCGTATCGCGGCGCGCGGCATCGTGGGCGGGTCGTCCCACGGCGGGTCACCGCCTGGTCGCGGCCCGTTCGCCCGGCGCGTCCACACCTCGACCGGCAGCCACGCTCACCCCTGGGCCAGTCGATCCTCCACACGCGCCACCTTCGCGGTGAGCGCATCGGTGACCCCGGGCCGAACGTCGGCCTTCAGGACGACGCTCACCCGGGGCGCCTGCGCGGCCACCACGTCGACCGCCCGCTTCACCACCGCCATCACCTCGTCCCACTCGCCCTCGACGGTGGTGAACATGGCATCGGTCCGGTTGGGCAACCCGGACTCGCGGACCACCCGTACCGCCTCGGCAACCAGGTCACCCACGGAGTCGCCGGCACCGAGCGGAGTGATCGAGAACGCGATCAGCATGCGCCGATCGTGCCAGGAAATTCGGGTGCGCGTCTCATCGGGCGGTGGTTAGGGTTCGGGCATGCGTAACTGACGCCCCACTTCCCGAGCCGGCCCGCCGCCCCGCGATCGCGGTCCGTGCGCTCCCGGGCGTCGCGCGTCTCCGTCCACCGTTCGGCGGTGTTGACCCAGCCCGATCCCCGGTGAGCAGTCCCTTCCCATTCGACCGTCGCGTTGCCACGGTCACCAGCCGATCCGACCGACCGCGGGAGCGCGGGACCGCCGGGAAGGTCGGCACCGAAGGAGGCCCGGATGCCCGCCAGGCGCAATCCGAAGAAGACCCGTACGCCCGCGCCGACGCCGCTGGGCACCGACCCGGCGGCCGGCCACGGCCCGCTCCCACCCACCCGCCCCGACCTCCCGGTCGAACCGATCGAGCCGGCGCTGCCAGCCGTGCTGACCGAGCCGGCGGCGCCGGTGGAGCCCGCGTTGCCTGCGGCGCTGGTCGAGCCGGCGCTGGCCGTCGACGTGCCGGCGGCGGTCGACGCGCCGACGGTGGACGATCTGCCGAAGACCGCCGGGCGACCGACGGCACCGACGGCCGGGCCACCGCAGGCCGGCGGTAACCGCTCGGGCGGTGGCCGCAGCCAACGGGCCGGCCAGCCCCGCCGGTACGCCTTCCGCCGGAGCTGACCGACCCGACCCGTCGGGGCGGTGGCACCAATGTCGGTGATGTGGTGGCCTGCGCAGTGCAGGAGACCACCGCATCACCGAGGTGGTGCGGATCGTCTCGACTGGCTGAGCGGCCCGCTCAGCCGATCAGCGGGCGGAAGGTGCCGAGGAGCACGCTTGTGGTCAGGGCTGCTCCGGCCAGCGCGGCCGCCCCGGCGATCAGCAGCGCGTCGGCGAGGCCGAAGCGCTGGCGTCGGGCGACGGTACGGGGTGTGTCGCCGTCGAAGCCGCGCGCGTCCATGGCGACGGCCAGCCGGGTGCCCCGGCGGATCGCCCCGACCAGCAGCGCGAACGCCGTGGACGCGAACAGCCGCAGCTTCGCCACCGGGTTGCGTCCGGCGTCGACGCCGCGTGCCCGCCGGGCCATGCTGATCATCTGCCATTCCTGACCGAGCAGCGGCACCAGCCGGAACGCGGCCAGCGACCCGACGGCGAACCGCGCCGGCGCCTTCGCGTTCTGGATCAGCGCGTCCGCCAGGTCGGTCGGGTCGGTGGTGGCGAAGACGATCACGCCGGGCAGGGCCACCGCGAAGACCCGCAGCACCAGGCCGAGAGCGGTGCGCAGCACGCCGGTGCTCACCAGCACCGGCCCGGCGTCCAGCAGGATCCGGCCGGACTGGTCGGCGGCGAAGAGCACCAGGGTGACCAGGATGCCGGCGGCGCTGAGCAGCAGGGGCAGGGCCCGCCGGGCCAGCATCCGGTAGCGGACGCCGAACAGCGGCAGGACGGCCAGTTCGACCGCGATGGCGATCGCCGGCGCCACCGGGTCGAGCGTCGCCAGCAGGGTGAACGAGAAGACCAGCGCGGCGGCCACCTTCGCCACCGGGTTGCGCCGGGCCAGCGGGGCGCCGGGCGCGGCGATCGGCTCGATGCTGATCACCGGGCGCCGTCCGGTGCCCGCTGGAGGGTGACCGTGCGATCGGCGAGCGCGGCGACGAAGTCGAGGTCGTGGGTGACCGTGACCACGCCGTGCCCGGCGTCCCGCAGGTCGGCGAAGAGGTCGACCAGCTCCCGCCAGGTCCGCCGGTCCTGCCCGAAGGTCGGTTCGTCGCAGATCAGCAGGCGGGGCGCCGTGGCCAGGGCCGTCGCCACGCTCAGTCGCCGCGCCTCCCCACCGGAGAGGGTGTACGGGTTGGCGGCCGCGAGTCGGGTCAGCCGCAGCCGGTCCAGCAGCCCCGCGGCGGTCTCCCGGACGGCAGCCTCGGGTTGACCCGTCCGGCGTGGCCCCAGCGCCAGCTCGTCGAAGACGGTGCCGGTGACGAACTGGTGCTCCGGGTCCTGGAAGACCGACCCGATCCGTCGGGCCAGCGCGGGCGCTCGCCAGCGGTGCGGGGGAGCGCGGTGGTCGGCGCCGGCCAACTCGGCCGAGGCGGTGACGCGGCCGGCGCCCGGTTTGAGCAGGCCGCCGAGCAGCAGCGCCAGGGTGGACTTGCCGGCGCCGTTGGGTCCGCGTACGGCGAGTGCCTCTCCGGCGCGTACCGCCAGGTCGGTGGGGCCCAGCCGGGGCGGCAGGCCGAGCCGGTCGGCGGTGAGCAGCAGGTCGCCGGGGGCCGCGGTGGCCGTGCGGGGCGCGATGGGGTGACCGGGCACCCAGACGCCCTCGGCGGCGAGGGCAGCGCCGTGCGCGGCGAAGACCGCCTCGGGCGTCCCGTCCGCGCGGACCCCGCCGCCGGGCTCCAGGACGACCACCCGGTCGACCAGTGGCAGCGCCTCGGCGACCCGGTGTTCGACCAGGATCACTGTGGTGTCGGCGTCCAGCGCGCCCGCCACCGCGCCCCGGACCAGGGCGGCCCCGTCCGGGTCGAGGTTGGCGGTCGGCTCGTCGAGCAGCAGCAGGCCGGGCCGCAGGGCAAGCGCGCCGGCCAGGGCCAGGCGTTGCTGCTCGCCGCCGGAGAGCGCGGCAGTGCTGCGGTCGCGAGGGTACGGGAAACCGACCCGCCGCAGCGCTTCGTCGACCCGGGGCCAGATCTCGTCCGTCGGCACGCCCCGGTTCTCCAGCCCGAACGCGACATCGTCGCCGCTGCGCGCCATCACCAGCTGGGTCTGCGGGTCCTGGAAGACGATGCCGACCCGTTCCCGCGCCTTACGGGGGTCGAGCCCGTCGATCTCGACGGTGCCCTCCTGCTCACCGGAATCCTCGGGCAGCAGCCCGGCCAGCGCGGTGAGCAGGGTGCTCTTACCGGCCCCCGAGGGCCCGAGCAGCAGCACCCGTTCTCCGGCCTCGACCCGCAGATCCACCCCGCGCACAGCCCAGGCCCGCCGCCCGGCATGCCGCCACCCGAACCCCCGCAGCAGTACCCCGCCCACCCAACACCCCCTCCCTGCCACTCCCTGCCACTCCCGGCCGTCCTCCCGCCGTCTCCCCGCCGTCTCCCCGCCGGTGATCAAGAGGTTTGCGTCAGAATTCCGGCTTCCGTTGACGCAAACCTCTTGATCACGGGGACAGTCGCGCCCTCAGATGAGGGCGCGGTTTCGGCCTACCGGGAAGCGGTCCAGCGCGCCGGTGTTGGCCAGGGCGCGGGTGAGCAGCCAGCCGCCCACGCCAGCGATGATCGTGGCGCTGACGATGGTGAGCAGGGCGTACGGGATGCGGTAGTCGCCCAGCGCGTAGTCGACGTTCCAGACGAAGAAGTCGAACAGCGCCGCGCTGAGACCGGTCAGCGCGCCGGCCAGCACGGCGGTCGGCAGCCGGTACGACCGGTACCGGAAAGCGGCGAACGCCAGCTCGGCCCCGATGCCCTGCACGATGCCCTGGGGGATCACCGTGCCGGCCCACTGGCTGCCCAGCAGCGCGGAGACGACCGCGGCCACCGTTTCGCAGTAGAGCGCGGCGCCGGGCTTGCGGATGACCAGGCCGCCGACGACGGCCGGCAGCAGCCAGACGCCGTAGATCAGCGTCTGCGCGGGCGGGAAGAAGGCGAACGCGCCCTCGGTGGCGCTCCAGACCAGGCCCCAGGCCCAGAAGATGACGCCGAAGGCGACCGCGATCACCGAGGCGACCACGATGTCGATGGTGCGCCAACGGCTGGTGGTGTTGTCCATGCTGTGCTCCCAGTTCAGTGGAACGAACCAGGAGAAGACGCACGCCGCGCGCCCGGTGGCACCGGACTCACGGCGCGGCTGGAGGTCGACCGAACTCCCTGCGCTGGCATTACCCAGATCAGGTTCGAGGGTCTGCGGGCGTGCCCGCACTCTCAGCGCTGTGCGCTCCCCTGTCGGATGTGAAGTTGTCTCGGTGACGCTAGCACCGACCAGGGGTAACGGCCCAGCAGGGCATTCGGCCGCCCGCGCATCAGGGCCGGCGCTCGGCCGGCTGGGTAGGCTGCCGATCATGCAGGTCGACGCGCGAGGTCTCACGTTCGAGATAGGCACCGGCGGCCCGGCCGACGGCATTCCCGTCCTCCTGCTGCACGGCTTCCCGCAGCACAGCGGCGAGTGGGACGACGTCGTGCCGGCACTGCACGCCGCCGGGCTGCGCACGTACGCGCTGGACCAGCGGGGCTACTCGCCGGGTGCCCGGCCGGAGGCGGTGGTCGCGTACCGGATTCCGGAACTGGTCGCCGACGTGGTGGCGGTGCTCGACGCGCTCGATGTGGACGCCGTCCACCTGGTCGGCCACGACTGGGGCGCGATCGTGGCCTGGGCGGTGGCCGCCGCGCACCCCGAGCGGGTCCGTACGTTGACCGCGGTGTCCGTGCCGCATCCGGCGGCCATGGCGCACGCTCTCGCCACCGACGGCCAGCAGAAGGCGCGCTCGTCGTACATCGCGCTGTTCCGCAAGCCGGGCAAGGCCGAGAAGGTGCTGCTGGCGTGGCACGCGACGGCGCTGCGCAAGATGCTCGGCGGGGTGGGTGACGCCTCCCGGGTGGACCGCTACGCCGACCCGATGCGCGAGCCGGGTGCGCTCACCGCCGCCCTGAACTGGTACCGGGCCATGTCCCGTGCCGACCTGGCCGGCGTCGGCCCGGTCGCGGTACCCACCACCTACGTCTGGAGCGACCGGGACGTCGCCATCGGGCGGACCGCCGCCGAGGCGTGCGAGGCCAATGTCACAGGTGACTACCGCTTCGTACCGCTGCCCGGGGTGAGCCACTGGATTCCGGACGCCGCACCCGCCGCGCTGGCCGAGGCGGTCCTGGCCCGGATCGCCGGGACGGCCTGAGCCGTGCCGTGCCGAGACGCGCCGGGCCAACGAGCGCCGGGCCAACGAACGCCGGGCAGACGGGCGCCGGGTGGGCCGGCGCCGGGCGGAGGAGCGCCGTGACGGCACCTGCCGGCGGGCCGGACACCCGTCGCTCGCTCGCCGCGCAGCTGCGCCTGCTGGGTGTACGCCCCGGCTCGACGCGGGCGACTTCGGCGCGTTGGGTCGGGACCTGGAGGCCACCGGGGCGGTGCGCTGCGGCCCGGTGGGCGCGGGGACGGGGAGGTTGGTACGCCAGCGGGCGGCGGTCGACTTCGCGGTGCAGTGGATGGCCCGCAACCGGACGACGGAGGACGCATGAGTGTGAGCGCCGAGGACTACCTGGCCGTGGTGACCGAGACGATCGGCCGGGTGGCCGCCAGCCAGCGGGATGCGGTCGGGCGGGCCGCCGATCTGATCGCCGAAGCGGTACGCGCCGACGGGGTGGTGCACGCCTTCGGCACCGGGCACTCGGAGGCCCTCGCCATGGAGATCGCCGGTCGGGCGGGTGGTCTGGTGCCCACCAACCGGATCGCGCTGCGTGACCTGGTGCTGCTCGGCGGCGAACCGGCCGATCGTCTCGGGCCGCTGCTGGAGCGGGACCCGGCGGTGGCGCACCGGCTCTGGGAGCTGGCCCCCGTACAGGCTGCCGACGTCTTCGTGCTCGCGTCGAACTCCGGGGTCAACGGCGCGATGGTCGAGTTCGCCACGCTGGTCAAGGAGCATGGTCATCCGCTGGTGGCGATCACCTCGGCGCAGCACTCCGGCCGGATGACGTCCCGCCACCCGTCCGGGCGCAAGCTGGCCGACCTCGCCGACGTGGTGCTCGACAACGGCGCACCGTACGGCGACGCGACCCTGCCGCTGCCCGGCGGTGGCGCGGTCGGCGCGGTCTCCTCGATCACGGCGGCGCTGCTGGCGCAGCAGATCACCGTGGAGGTCGTCGCCCGGCTGCTGGCGGCGGGGGAGCGGCCCCCGGTCTACCTGTCGGCGAACATCCCGGACGGCGACGCGCACAACACGGCCCTGGAGGCCAGATACGCCGGCCGGATCCGCCGCGGCTCCTGACCCCCGGCGGCGCGGGCGATGGCGCGACCCGGGCGGCTCGGCATGGCGCGGGCGGGCGACGGCACGGCGGGTGGCGCGGGCGGCTCGGCTTGGGGCGGGCGGGCGACGGCGTGGCGACCGGGCGATGACCGGCGGGCGACGGGGAGATGGCCGGAACGTGTCGTGAGCCTGTTTCGCGCTCGGCCGTGTGGGGCATTGGCGTTGCTGCCGGCGGCTGGGACCGCCGGCAGTACCGTCTGACCGGAGGTAGCGCGTGTCCAAGGAGACCGAGAAGCAGCGTTGGCAGCGCAACTTCGCCGACCTGTTGCAGGAGCTGCGGGTCGCCCAGACCGGCGTGCAGATCCTCTTCGCCTTCCTGCTCACCCTGCCGTTCAGCAACGGGTTCACCCGGACCAGCGAGTTCCAGCGGGACGTCTACATCGTCGCGCTGCTCGCCGCGGCCGCCGCCACCGCGATGATCATCTCGCCGGTGGCGTTCCACCGGGCGCTGTTCCGTCAGGGGCGCAAGCCGGAGCTGGTGCGGTTCGCGCACCGGATGGCCACCGGCGGCCTCGCCTTCATGCTGATCGCGATGGTCAGCGCGGTCCTGCTGATCACCGACTTCGTGCTGGACCGGCCGATCGCGTTCCTGCTCAGCGCGCTGGCCGGGCTCTGGTTCCTCCTGTTCTGGGTGATCCTGCCGTTCGCCCGCCGCAACTGGGGGGACGACGACATCGACGACGACGATGACGACCCGGACACGCTCAGCGGCCGCTGACCCCGCCGGAGCAGCGAGCAGACGATCCGCACGCAGCGCTACCCCTGGGTAACAACCGGGGGTAGCGTGACGGTAGTCGCGCACGTCGACGCAGCCGCAACCGAGGTTCGAGGGGGCAGCCGTGACCACGACGCAGAATGGCCGACCGGCACCGGACGGCCCCGACTCCGAAGCCGGCAGCGTCACACCGGGCAGCACCGGGCCGTTGCCGGCGGAGGCGGGGCAGGTCTCCGAGAAGGAGGCCCGGCAGGTCGCCGAGGCCGCCCGGGAGTCCACCTGGGATCGGCCCAGCTTCGGCAAGGAGCTGTTCCTCGGGCGGTTCCGGCTCGACCTGATCGATCCCTGGCCCCGCTCCGACCCGGACGACGTGGCCCGCGCCGAGGAGTTCCTTGGTCGGTTCCGCGCCTTCCTCACCTCCGAGGTGGACGGCGCGGCCATCGAACGGGACGCCTCCATTCCGGACGCCGTGTTCCACGGGCTGGCCGACCTCGGCGCGTTCGGCATGAAGATCGACCGCAAGTACGGCGGCCTCGGGCTGAGCAACCTGCACTACTGCCGGGCGCTGATGCTGGCCGGCTCGGTCAGCCCGGCGATCGGCGCGCTGCTCTCGGCCCACCAGTCGATCGGGGTGCCGCAGCCGCTGAAGATGTTCGGCACCGCCGAGCAGAAGCAGCGCTTCCTGCCCCGGCTCGCCGCGGGCGAGGTCTCCGCGTTCCTGCTCACCGAGCCGGACGTGGGCTCCGACCCGGCCCGGCTCGCCACCACCGCCGAGCCGACCGAGGACGGCACCGGCTACCGACTCAACGGGGTCAAGCTCTGGGCCACCAACGGCATCGTCGCGACCCTGCTGGTGGTGATGGCCCGGGTGCCCGCCGCCGAGGGTCGGCGCGGCGGGATCACCGCGTTCGTGGTGGACGGCGACAGCGCGGGCATCACCGTGGAGCGGCGCAACGAGTTCGTCGGCCTCCGTGGTCTGGAGAACAGCCTGACCCGGTTCCACGACGTGTTCGTGCCGGCGGAGAACGTCATCGGCGGTGAGGGCAAGGGGCTCAAGATCGCCCTGACCACGCTGAACACCGGTCGGCTCTCGCTGCCGGCCATGTGCGTGGGCGCCGGCAAGTGGTCGTTGAACGTGGCCCGGGGGTGGGCCGCCGACCGCGTCCAGTGGGGCCGGCCGGTGGGCGAGCACGAGGCGGTCGCCCAGAAGCTCTCCTTCATCGCCGCCACCACGTACGCCATGGAGACCATGCTCGACCTGTGCTGCCTGCTCGCCGACGATGACCGCAACGACATCCGGATCGAGGCGGCGCTGGTCAAGCTGTACGCCAGCGAGATGGCCTGGAAGATCGCCGACGAGCTGATCCAGATCCGGGGCGGGCGCGGCTACGAGACGGCCGACTCGCTGGCCGCCCGCGGCGAACGCCCGGCCAACGTCGAGCAGGTGCTCCGCGACCTGCGGATCAACCGGATCTTCGAGGGCTCGACCGAGATCATGCATCTGCTGATCGCCCGGGAGGCGGTCGACGCCCACCTCTCGGTGGCCGGCGACATCATCGACCCGGAGGCGGGGCTCGGCCGCAAGGCCCGCGCCGGCGCCCGTGCGGGCGCGTTCTACGCGAGGTGGCTGCCCACCCTCGCGGTCGGCAAGGGCCAGAGCCCGTCGGCGTACGCCGAGTTCGGGCCCCTGGCCGCGCACCTGCGCCAGGTGGAACGGTCGTCGCGCAAGCTGGCCCGGTCGACGTTCTACGCGATGTCCCGCTGGCAGGGAAAAATGGAACGCAAGCAGGCGTTCCTCGGGCGCGTCGTGGACATCGGCGCGGAGCTGTTCGCGATGTCCGCCGTCTGCGTCCGGGCGTCCGCCGAGCGCGACACGCGGCCGGAGAACGTCGAGCTGGCCGACCTGTTCTGCCGGCAGGCCCTGGTCCGGGTGGACGCGCTGTTCACGGCACTCTGGGACAACACCGACTCCGTCGACACCGCCGCGGCCAAGCGGATCCTCGCCGGTCGCTACGCCGGGCTGGAGGAGGGGGTCGTCACCCCGTCCGACGAGTTGCCCTGGGTGGCCCGCTGGTCGCCCGGCCCGTCCACCGCCGAGGACGTCCGCCGCCGCATCCCGCCGAAGCCGTAACCTCCGACCCCGCGGCCTGACCCCCTGCGGCCCGCCCGCCGGGCCGCCCCTCGCCGCTGTTCGCGCCGGCCGGACTGGTCGCGTTGGCCGCGCTTGCCGTGCCGGCCGCGCTTGCCGTGCCGGCGTTTGCGCGTGCCGTGCCGCCGCGGCGTGGCCTGGCTGCCCGGCGCGCTGTCAGCGGGCGACCGCCCAGGCCAGCACCCCCGCCAGGATCAGACCGTTGAGCCCGGCCAGGGCGAGGTACGCCGCGGGTGGGATCTTCCTGCCCCGACGGACGAGGGAGACCAGGACGGCGGCGTAGCCGAGCAGCAGTACGGCGATGACGATCAGGAAGTAGAACACCCGAAGACCTTAACGGCCGGCGTGCCGCACGCAGGTTGTGGCACGCGACGGCAGCTGGTGGTCGATCCACACCAGGTCGCCGAGGTGGGGGCATCCGGCGGCCCGGACAGACCCACATCGGCGATCTGGTGTGGATCAAGCCAGGGGCGTACCGCAGGTTCAGCGGCCTCTGCTGCGCAGGCCGAGTTGGCGTAGCTCCAGGGCGGCCAGGGCCTCGACGGTGTCGTCGTCGCCACGTCGCCACGCCTCGGCGACGTCCGGCGCGATCCGGGTCAGCCGGCCCAGCGGCTGGGTGGCCAGCGCGCGTAGCGCGAGCAGATCCCGCCCGGCCGGCCCGGCGGCCAGCTTCGCGGCCGATCCGGCCCGGCGCATCCAGCGCAGCCGCAGCGGCAGCCAACCGAAGAGCACCAGGCCGAGCGGGAAGATCAGCACCGCGACGGTGAGGGCGAGGGCGAGCTGGTCGACCAGGTGCTGCTGGTCGCGGCCGGCGTCGGCGAGACCCCGGGCGGCGTCGGCGGCCCGCTGGAAGGGCGCGGTCAGCTCGTCACCGACCAGCGGCACCCGCCGGACCTTGCCGCCGGCGTCGGCGAGGTTGTCGGCGAGGCCACTGCCGGCGCCCTCCAGCTTCTGCCCGGGTACGGCGAGCTTCTGCACCAGGTCGTGCAGCCAGAGCGCGGCGCGGATCGCGACGTACACCCAGGCGACGACGAGCAGGTCGGTGAGCAACTGGCGGACGGCGGTCGGAAACCGATCGGCGTAGATCTTCACGCCGGACAGCGTGCCACGAACGGTCCCCGCCCGGCACCCGTCGATCGGTGGCCGGGGTGACCCCGGCCCGGGGGCGCCGCAGGCTCCGCTCCCCGCCACCGACGCCCGGCCGGGGGATCGGCGATCAGGCGAGCCGCAGGCCCCCGAACGCGACGGTGTCGCCCACCGGCTGGACCGGGCGGAACCGAAGGTCGGCCACGCTGGTCAGCGGACGCAGGCCGGGCAGGTGCCGAAGATCTCCAGGGTGTGGCTGACGTCGGCGTAGCCGTGCTGCGCGGCGACCCGGTCGGCCCAGCTCTCCACCGCGGGGCCGGCCACCTCGACCGTACGCCCGCAGGCCCGGCAGACCAGGTGGTGGTGGTGCCCCTCGCTGCACCGGCGGTAGAGGTGCTCGCCGCCCGGCGGGCGCATCACGTCGATCTCGCCCGCGTCGGCCAGCCCCTGCAGGGTGCGGTAGACAGTCGTGAGGCCGACCCGCTCACCGCGCTGCCGGAGCATCGCGTGCAGGTCCTGGGCGCTGTGGAAGCCCTCCATCTCGCCCAGCAGCGCGCTCACCGCCGAGCGCTGCCGGGTGTTGCGCACCGCGGCGCCGCTCTCGCTCATGATCCCTCCCCGGCGTGGCTGACCGCATCCGCCACGATGTGCGCGACGTGCTCGTCGACCAGGCTGTAGGCGATCTCCCGGCCCCGGCGGGAGCCCCGCACCACGCCCGCCCCGCGCAGCACCCGCAGGTGCTGGGACACCAGCGGCTGTGCCGCGCCCAGCTTCTCCACCAGCTCGTGCACGCACCGCTCGCCGCTGGCCAGCTCGCTGACGATGGCCAGCCGGATGGGCGCCGACAGGGCCCGGAGCAACTCGCTGGCTCCGTCGAAACCCTCGTAGCCTGTTGCGCTGGTCATCTTGCAACGGTAACCAATACCACCGACATCCGCCGATCGGGCTCAGTGCAGGACGACCTCGTGCGGTTCCGGCGCCGGTACGGGGGCCGGCGCGGTGCGGCGGCGTACCGCCCGCCAGAGCGCGCCAGCCACGGCCACCACCAGGAACGAGGCGATCGCCAGCAGCACCACCGAGGCGCCGGGCGGGGTGTCGGCGGTGGCCGCCACCCAGACGCCGGAGCCGGCAGCGAAGAACCCGAGCGCCATCGCGGCGGCCATCGTGCTGCGGAAGCCCCGGGTGACCTGCTGGGCGGTGGCCACCGGAACCACCATCAGCGCGCTGATCAGCAGCACTCCGACGGCCCGCATCGCGATGGTCACCGTGACCGCTGTGGTGACCGCGATCAGCAGGTTGAGGGTGCGCACCGGCAGGCCGGACACGCGGGCGTACTCCTCGTCGTGGCTGATCGCGAAGAGCGCCGGCCGCAGCACGATCATGGTGAGCAGGATCGCCGCGCCGAGCACGCCGACGGTGATCAGGTCGGTGGTCGAGGTGGAGAGCAGGGACCCGAACAGGTAGGCGTTGAGGTTGGCGCTGGTCGCGTCCGAGAGGCCGACCAGCAGGACGCCGCCGGCGATGCCGCCGTAGAAGAGCAGCGCCAGGGCCAGGTCGCCGGAGGTCCGCCCGCGCGCGCGGACCACCTCGATGGCGATCGCGCCGACCGTGGCGACGATCACCGCCACCAGCACCGGCGAGCGGTTGAGGAGCAGGCCTGCGCCGACGCCGGTCAACGCCACGTGGCCGATGCCGTCGCCGATCAGCGTCAGTCGGCGCTGCACCAGGTAGATGCCGAGCGCCGGCGCGGCCAGGCCGATCACCAGCGCGCCGATCAGGGCGCGTTGCATGTAGGGGTACTGGAAGAGTTCCATGGTCAGTTGCTCCACAGCCCGGCGGGCTCGTCGGGACCGTGCGGGTGCACGTGGTCGTGGTCGGGCTCCGCGTGGTGGCCGGCCGGGTCCGGAACCGGGCCGTCGTGACAGACGCCGCCCTGGTGGACGACGACCGCCCGGCTGATCACCGGTCGCAGCGGGCCCAGCTCGTGTGCCACCAGCAGCACCGTCCCGCCGTCGGCGACGAAGTCGCGCAGCGCGCCCGCGAACGCCTCCTGGCTGGCCGCGTCCACCCCGGCGGTGGGCTCGTCGAGGATCAGCAGCTCCGGCCGGCCGGCCAGCGCACGGGCGATCAGGGTGCGCTGCTGCTGACCGCCGGAGAGGGTGGACACCGGGTCGGTGGCCCGGTCGGCGAGCCCGACCGCGCGCAGGGCCGCGTCGACGGCGGCCCGGTCGGCCGCGCCGGGCGGGCGCAGGATCCCGCGGCGGGCCAGTCGGCCGGACGCCACCACCTCGCGGACGGTGGCGGGCACGCCTCCGCCGGCGCCGAGGCGCTGCGGGACGTACCCGATGCGCTGCCACTGGCGGAACTGGCGCAACGGCCGGTCGAAGAGGGTGATCGAGCCGGCGGTGAGCGGCACCAGGCCGAGGATCGCGCGGATCAGCGTGGACTTGCCGGAGCCGTTGGCGCCGAGCACCGCGACCACCTCCCCGGCGGTCACGGTGAGCGAGACGTCCCGGAGCACCGGGCGGCCGTCGTAGCCGACCGCGCCGTGCTCGACGGTGATGACGGGGGTGCTCACGAGCAGCTCAACGCCGTCCGCAGGGTCTGCAGGTTGGTACGCATCACCGAAAGGTAGTCCGAGCCGCTGCCCGCGGCGAGTCCTTCGATCGGGTCGAGCACCGCGGTCTTCGCGCCGACCTGACCGGCGATGGTCTCGGCGACCTTCGGGCTGACCAGCGCCTCGAAGAAGATCGTGGTGGCGTGGTGCGCCTCCGCATCCTCGATGACCCGGGCGAGCCGCTGCGGCGAGGGCTCGACGTCCGGGCTCAACCCGGTGATGCCGACCTGTTCGAGCCGGTAGCGGTCAGCCAGGTAGCCGAACGCGGTGTGGCTGGTCACGATCTCCCGCCGCTGGCAGGTCGCGAGGCCCTTAGTGAACTCGCCGTCGAGGGCCGTCAGGTCGGCGCGCAGCGCCGTGGCCCGGGCGGTGTAGTCGACGGCGTGGTCCGCGTCGACCTCGCCGAGCCGCTGGGCGAGCTGGTCGCCGATTGCGGCGAGCCGGGTCGGGTCGAGCCAGACATGCGGGTCCTTGGCGTGAGCGTGCTGCTCCTCGCCCTGCTCCTCCGCACCCTCGTGGTTGTGGCCGCCGGCGCTCGCGTCCAACAGCGGCTGCACGCCGGCCACGTCGAACACCCGGGCGTCGTCGTCCTGCGCGACCGTCTCGTCCACCGCGGGCTGGAAGCCCTTCAGGTAGACGATCAGCTCGGCCTCGGTGACCTGGCCGACCTGGCGAGGGCTCAGCTCCAGGTCGTGCGGCTCGGCGCCGGGCTTGGCCAGGTTGGTCACGTGGACCGCGTCACCGCCGACGCGCTCGGCGATGAACTGGAGTGGGTAGAACGCGGCGACCACGTCGACCCGTTGGGGATCGGCGCCGGCCGCGCCGCCGGTGGAGCAGCCGGCGACGGCGCCCAGGGCGAGCAGGGCGGTCGCGGCGGCCAGGACGCGGGACGTGGTGCGGTTGGTCATGTCCCCAACTGTCCGTGGTAACGACAATGATTGTCAAAAACGCATGCTTGCATGTCAGAGCAGCTTCGCGAGGCCCACCGTGACCAGCAGGGTCAGCATCAGCAGCCGGATCAGCCGGGTCTGCGGGGCCTGAACCGGCCAGGTGGTCGCCAACAGGGCGATCAGGGCGGCGGCGAGGGCCAGCGTCAGCAGCCCGCCGACCACCCCCGGCGTGAAGAACGCCACCAGCACCACCACAAGGGTGAGCAGGAACACCGACGTCGGGTTCGCCACGGCCAACCGGGCCAGCAGAGGGCGCTGCGTACGCTGCATCCCTCAGACTCTACGAGGAGGAACCCCGTGCTGGTGACCAACCGGTTCGTGGTCGACGTCGATGTCGCCGACGGCTTCACCGAACGGGCGCACGCCGCCCTCACCGCGCTGGCCGCCTGCCGCGGCTACCTGCGTGGCCAGTTGGTCCGAGCCCTGGACGACCCCCGGTACTGGTCACTCGTCACCGAGTGGGAGTCGGTCGGCACCTACCGGCGGGCGCTGGGCGCCTTCGAGGTCAAGGTGACCGCGGTGCCGTTGCTCGCCGAGTCGGTCGACGAGCCGTCCGCGTACGAGGCGCTGGCCAGCGCCGCGCCCGGGGGAGCCGTGGTGGTCGCCGAGAGTGATCGGGCTGCTGGTCCTTACCGCTGAGCCGCCGGGCACTACCCTGCTCCTATGACCGCACCCGCCCCGCCGCCCGGTCCCGGTGTGGCTCCGCCGTTCGCCGCGCCGCCCACCGAGGGCCGCCGGACCCGGCTCTGGATCGGCCTCGGCGTCGGCGCCCTCGCCGTGCTGCTCTGCTGTGGCGGAGGAGGCGCGGCCGTCGTCGGCCTGGCCGTGAGCGGCGTGCAGGCGGTACGCGAGCAGGGCCGCACGGTGACCGGCGACTACTACCAGGCGCTCGTCGAGCGAAACTACGGCCGGGCGTACGACCAGCTCTGCGACGACGCGCAGCGGCGCGAGTCCCGCCCCGAGTTCGAGCGGCGGGCGGCCGCCGAGCCGCAGGTCACCGCGTTCCGGGTGGGTGAGGTGGACACCACCAACCTGACCGTCGGAGTCGACGTGACCCTCGACGGCGGCGACCGGGAGCGACAGCAGGTCAGCCTGGGCCAGGACGGTCAGACCGGCGGCATGGAGGTGTGCGGGGTGAGCTGACCCGCCCCCGGTATTCTGCTGGGCTCGGGACGCCGGTGGTCGTACCGTTGTCCCGAACCGACCCGATCCATCCACATCTCGCCCCCGCCGACCGCCAGCCGGCGTAGGAGGAAACATGCCAGTCGACCGTATCGACGCCGTCGTCAGCCTCGCCAAGCGCCGAGGCTTCGTCTTCCCCTCCAGCGAGATCTACGGAGGCACCCGATCGGCGTGGGACTACGGTCCGCTCGGTGTGGAGCTGAAGGAGAACGTCCGCCGGCAGTGGTGGAAGACCATGGTCCAGCAGCGCGACGACGTCGTCGGCCTCGACTCCGCGGTGATCCTGGCCCGCAAGGTGTGGGAGGCGTCCGGCCACATCGCCGAGTTCGTCGACCCGCTCACCGAGTGCCAGTTCTGCCACAAGCGGTTCCGGGCCGACCACCTGGAGGAGGCGTACGAGGCCAAGCACGGCCACCCGCCGGCCTCGCTCGCCGAGATCAACTGCCCCAACTGCGGCAACAAGGGCACCTTCACCGAGCCCAAGATGTTCAACGGCCTGATGAAGACCTACCTCGGCCCGGTGGAGAGCGACGAAGGGCTGCACTACCTGCGCCCGGAGACCGCGCAGGGCATCTTCGTCAACTACAAGAACGTCGAGACGGTCGCCCGCAAGAAGCCGCCGTTCGGCATCGCGCAGACCGGCAAGTCGTTCCGCAACGAGATCACCCCGGGCAACTTCATCTTCCGGACCCGCGAGTTCGAGCAGATGGAGATGGAGTTCTTCGTCGAGCCGGGCACCGACGAAGAGTGGCACGAGTACTGGCTCCAGGAGCGCTGGAACTGGTACCTCGACCTCGGCCTGTCGGCGGACAACCTGCGCCTGTACGAGCACCCTGCCGAGAAGCTCTCGCACTACTCGAAGCGCACTGTCGACATCGAGTACCGCTTCCAGTTCGGCGGGACCGAGTTCGCCGAGCTGGAGGGTGTCGCCAACCGCACCGACTTCGACCTCTCCACGCACAGCAAGCACTCCGGCGTCGACCTGTCGTACTTCGACCAGACCAAGGGCGAGCGCTGGATGCCGTACGTCATCGAGCCGGCCGCCGGTCTGACCCGCGCGGTGCTCGCCTTCCTGCTGGAGGCGTACGACGAGGACGAGGCGCCGAACACCAAGGGCGGCGTCGACAAGCGCACGGTGATGCGGTTCGACCCTCGGCTGGCCCCGGTGAAGGTGGCGGTGCTGCCGCTGTCCCGCAACGAGGCGCTGTCGCCCAAGGCGAAGGACCTCGCCACGCTGCTGCGCAAGCGCTGGGTGGTGGAGTTCGACGACTCGCAGGCGATCGGCCGCCGCTACCGCCGGCAGGACGAGATCGGCACCCCGTTCTGCGTGACCGTCGACTTCGACACGCTGGACGACAACGCCGTGACGGTGCGCAACCGGGACACCATGGGCCAGGAGCGCGTCTCGCTGGACCAGGTCGAGCGTTACCTGATCGAGCGCCTCCCCGGCTGCTGAGACGGTGGGCACGGGGTCCCGGCCGACGCGGAAAGCGCCGGTCGGGGCCCCGTACACTTGTGCGGTGACCGCCTCGACCGTTCCCGCGCTGCGCCCGTTGGCCCTCGGGCCGTACCAGGTGTCGCCGCCGGTGGTGCTCGCGCCGATGGCCGGGATCACGAACGTCGGGTTCCGCCGGCTCTGCCGCGAGCAGGGCGGCGGCATCTACGTCTGCGAGATGATCACGACCCGTGCGCTGGTCGAGCGCAACCCGAAGACGCTCCGCATGATCGCGTTCGGCGACGACGAACAGCCGCGCAGCCTCCAGCTCTACGGCACCGACCCGGAGGTCACCGCCGCCGCCGTGCGGATCGTCGTCGAGCGCAACCTGGCCGACCACATCGACCTCAACTTCGGCTGCCCCGTACCCAAGGTCACCCGGCGCGGCGGCGGCGCGGCGCTCCCGTGGCGACGCCGGCTCTTCGCCCGCCTGGTGCGGGCCGCGGTGGACGCCGCCGCACCCTCCGGGGTGCCGGTCACCGTGAAGATGCGCAAGGGCATCGATGACGACCACCTGACGTACGTCGAAGCGGGGCTCGCCGCCCAGGACGCCGGCGTCGCCGCGGTGGCCCTGCACGGGCGGACGGCCGCCCAGCGCTACTCGGGCACCGCCGACTGGGACGCGATCGCCACCTTGAAGCAGGCCCTCGACGTGCCGGTCCTCGGCAACGGCGACATCTGGGAGGCCGACGACGCGCTGCGGATGGTCGCCCACACCGGGGTCGACGGCGTGGTGGTCGGCCGGGGCTGCCTCGGCCGGCCGTGGCTCTTCGCCGACCTGGAGGCCGCCTTCAACGGTCGGCCCGAACGGCGTCTGCCCAGCCTCGGCGAGGTGGCGGTGACCATGCGCCGGCACGCCGAGCTGCTCGTCGACCAGTTCGTGGCGGGCGCCCGCAACCCCGCCCGGGGTGAGCGCGACGGCTGCACCGACTTCCGCAAGCACGTCGCCTGGTACCTGAAGGGCTTCCCCGTGGGCGGCGAGCTGCGCCGTTCGCTGGCGATGATCGAGAGCCTGGCCCAGCTCGACGACCTGCTCGGCAAGCTCGACCCGGCGGAGCCGTTTCCGGTGGCCGCACTGGGTCAGCCGCGCGGGCGTACCAACTCGCCGGGCAAGGTCTTTCTCCCGGACGGCTGGCTGGCCAGCCGGGACGACGACACCGTCCCCGAGGGCGCCGAGATGGACGACTCCGGCGGCTGACCCGCAACCGGCTGTGTGCGCCATGGCGCGCGGTAGCCGCGTCGGACCATGCGCCAGAGCCGCCGGTCGTGCGTGCCGACGCCCACGCCGACGCCGACGTGGCTCGGAGCGGCCAAGGGGCCGCCTCACCCGCCTCTCACCCGTCTCCGACCGCACCGCCGCAGCCTGAACGCACAGATCTTGGACAGTTTCCGTTAGCCGATAACGGAAACTGTCCAAGATCTGCTCATGTCTTAAGGCAGGTGGGCTGAGGAACCGGGCCACTCGGCGCGGAGGCGCGCTTCGTGCCTGCCTCGCTGCCGGCTGACGGCATGCCGAAAGGGCCGGCCCTGTGGTGGGTCCGGTCCTTGTCGGATTACTCGGTGCTGGGGGCGGAGGGGCCCTTCGTGCCTACCTCGCTGCCAGCTGACGGCATGCCGAAAGGGCCGGGCCCCGTGGTGGGGTCCGGCCCTTGTCGGTGGTGGTGCTGGGGTGGGGTCAGCTGGTGGCGTAGCCGCGGGTGGCG
>NZ_JBEXIA010000025.1:0-97535 GCF_040608335.1 Micromonospora sp. NPDC005194
ATCGGCATGGTCGGGTTCTGGTACAACAAGGACCTCTTCGCCCGCGCCGGCATCAGGTGCCCACCGCGACCGCGCCGGTCGCCGAACCGGCCGACGGGCCCGCACTGCGCGCGGCCGGCCAGGACGCGTCCGCCGACGACGACGCCCCGGGCGCCCGTTCCGAGGTACGCCGGCAGTCGCGCGAACGACGCCGGCTGCGGGTGGCCGTCCTGGCGCTGGTCAGCGTCGTGCTGCTCGGCGCGGTACCGCTCTTCTTCGGCGTCCGCACGCTGAGCCGGGACCCGGTCTTCGACAACCTGGACCAGCTCGCCGTGCCCGCGTGGGCCGCGACGAAGACGGTCGACGACGTCAGCGGCAGCCGCTGGTGCCTGCTCGACTGCCGGCTGCGCGAGCGCACCGTCACCTCGGAGAAGTCGCCGGAGGAGACGGCGAAGGTCTACGAGGACGCGCTGCGCCAGGACGGCTGGCGACCGTGGAAGGTGAGCCGCTGCCCGGAGCAGGAGACGAAGGGCAGCTACACGTGCTGGCGTCAGGACGAGCTGACCCTCGACCTGTGGGTACGGGCGCCGGCCTGCGTACCGCCGCCGGTCGACGGGGAGCCGGCGATCGTGCCGTCTCCGGAGCCGTCGGCCGCTGCGGGGGAGTGCACCGGCTCGTTGGTGTCGGTGAAGGTGCGCAACGCGATCGACGATGAGCGGACCAGGCCGCAGCCCAGCACCGATCCGTCACTGACCGGAGAGGACCCGTTCCCGACGGTCAGCGGAGATCCGCTGGGCGACGTGACACCCTCACCGTCCTGAGCCGCTCTCCATCACGGACGGTAGGGTCTGGGGCTGGCGGGCCCGCCCGTGCCCGGCGACCGGCGACGGCTCGGTGGGTTCGGTGGGCGCCAGGTTGTGCGTTCCGGGGACGTCGGGTCCGGCGGAAATCTGCTTGAGGAGGGACACGCGTGGGCGACATTTTAGAGGTCGCGGCGCTGATCGCGGCGTGCGCGTTCGCGGTGCTGGTGCTCATCCTGACGCTGCCGATCCTACGGCTGCGGCACACGGTGGACGCCACCACGCGCATGATCAACGACCTCAACGATCGGACGGCGCCGCTGCTCGGCGACGTGAACACCACGGTGAAGAACGTCAACGTCGCCCTGGAGCAGGTGCAGACCTCGCTCGACGGCGTGAACCTGCAGCTGGCGAAGGTCGACACGATGACCAGCCACGCCCAGAACGTCACCGCCAACGTCGCCAACCTCGCCACAGTGGTCTCCGCCGCGGCCGCGAACCCGCTGGTCAAGGTGGCCGCGTTCGGCTACGGCGTGCGCAAGGCCGCCGCCGGCCGCCGGCACGCCGAGACCGAGCGCGAGGTGCGCGACACCATCAAGCAGCAGCGGCGGGCCGCCCGGCGCGGCAACCGCTGACCGGCCGGGCCAGCAGGAGGTAGCAGGACATGAGGCGGTTGTTCTGGCTCGGCATCGGCGTGGCCGTCGGCGTGATCGTGGTCCGCAAGGCGACCCGGACCGCGCAGGCGTACACCCCGGCCGGCATCGCCAGCTCGTTGTCGGAATCCGCTGGCGGCCTGGTGGAATCGCTGCGTAGCTTCGTGGAGGACGTCCGGATCGGGATGGCCGAGCGCGAGCAGGAGATCCACCAGGCGTTCGCCCAGGGTGAGGCGTTCGATGACCAGTTCGCCGAGCTGCGGGAGTCCCCGCGGATCGGCGATCGAGACATTTTTCCGGAGGAACACCAGCGATGAAGACGGCGGAGATCAAGCGGCGGTACCTCGCGCACTTCGAGGCGAACGGCCACGCCGTGGTGCCGTCCGCTCCGCTGCCCGCCATCAGCGACCCGAACCTGCTGTTCGTCAACGCCGGCATGGTGCAGTTCGTGCCCTACTTCCTGGGCCAGCAGACCCCGCCGTACCGGCGGGCGGTCAGCGTGCAGAAGTGCCTGCGCACCCCGGACATCGACGAGGTCGGCAAGACCAGCCGGCACGGCACGTTCTTCCAGATGAACGGCAACTTCTCCTTCGGTGACTACTTCAAGGCCGGCGCGATCCCGCTGGCGTGGGAGTTGTCCACGAAGCCGATCGCCGAGGGTGGCTACGGGCTGGATCCGGAGCGGATCTGGCCGACGATCTACCTCGACGACGACGAGGCGTACGAGATCTGGCGGTCGGTGGGTGTGCCGGCCGAGCGGATCGTCCGCCGGGGCAAGGCGGACAACTTCTGGTCGATGGGCATTCCCGGGCCGTGCGGTCCGTCGTCGGAGCTGTTCTACGACCGGGGCCCGGAGTACGGCCGCGAGGGCGGCCCGGCGGTCGACGAGGACCGCTACATGGAGTACTGGAACCTCGTGTTCATGCAGTTCGAGCGCGGTCCGGGCACCACCAAGGAGGACTACCCGATCCTGGGTGACCTGCCGGCGCAGAACATCGACACCGGCATGGGCCTGGAGCGGATGGCCTCGATCCTGCAGGGCGTCGACAACCTCTACGAGATCGACGAGGTCCGGCCGATCCTCGCCCGGGCGGCCGAGCTGACCGGCAAGCGCTACGGCGCGCACTCCGGGCACGTGGCCAGCGAGTCGCACCCGGACGACATCCGGCTGCGGGTGGTCGCCGACCACGTACGGACCGCGCTGATGCTGATCGGCGACGGCGTGACCCCGAGCAACGAGGGCCGTGGCTACGTGCTGCGCCGGATCATGCGCCGGGCGATCCGGTCGATCCGACTGCTCGGCTGGCAGGACCGGGCGCTGCCGGAGCTGCTGCCGGTCGCGCGGGACTGCATGGCGCCGTCGTACCCGGAGCTGGCGACCGACTTCGACCGGATCGCGCAGTACGCGTACGCCGAGGAGGAAGCCTTCCTGTCGACGCTGCGCGCCGGGACGACGATCCTGGACACCGCGATCGCCGAGACCCGCACGGCGGGCGGCACGGCGCTGTCCGGGGCGAAGGCGTTCCAGCTGCACGACACGTACGGCTTCCCGATCGACCTGACCCTGGAGATCGCGGCGGAGCAGGGCCTCACGGTCGACGACGAGGGCTTCCGCCGGCTGATGGCCGACCAGCGGACCCGGGCGAAGGCGGACGCGCAGGCCCGCAAGACGGGGCACACCGACGTGTCGGCGTACCGGTCGGTGCTCGACGCGGGTGGCCCGGTGACGTTCACCGGCTACAGCGAGGTGGCCCGCGAGTCGCGGGTGCGGGCGCTGCTGGGCTCCGACGGCCCGCGTCAGGCGGCGACCGAGGGTGAGACCGTCGAGTTGGTGCTCGACACGACCCCGTTCTACGCCGAGGGCGGTGGCCAGCAGCCCGACCACGGCATCATCACCGTCGGCGACGGTCAGGTCGAGGTGCTCGACGTGCAGCAGCCGGTGCCCGGCCTGATCGTGCACCGGGCCCGGGTCATCCGGGGTGAGGTGCACCCCGGCGACACCGGCTACGCCGAGATCGACACCACCCGGCGGCGGGCGATCTCCCGGTCGCACACGGCCACCCACCTGGTGCACCAGACCATGCGCAACTTCCTCGGCGAGTCGGCCACCCAGGCGGGTTCGCTGAACGCCCCGGGTCGGCTGCGGTTCGACTTCAACACCCCGACGGGTGTGTCGCCTACCGTTCTGCGCGACGTGGAGCAGCAGGTCAACGAGGTGCTCCTGGCCGACCTGGAGGTGCACGCCTTCATCACCTCGCTCGACGAGGCGCGGCGGATCGGCGCGATGGCGCTGTTCGGCGAGAAGTACGGCGAGGAGGTGCGGGTCGTCGAGGTCGGCGACTACGCCCGCGAGCTGTGCGGCGGCACGCACGTGGCCCGCTCGGCCCAGCTCGGTCTCGTGAAGATCCTCTCCGAGTCGTCCATCGGCTCCGGTGTCCGCCGGGTCGAGGCGCTGGTCGGCATGGACGCCTTCGGCTTCCTGGCCAAGGAGCACCTGCTGGTCTCCCGGCTGGCCGAGCTGTACCGGGTGCCCAACGACCAGGTCGCCGACCGGGTGGAGCAGACGGTGACCCAGCTGCGGGACGCGGAGAAGGAGCTGGAGAAGCTGCGCGCCCAGTTGGTGCTGGGTGGCGCGGCGGCGCTCGCGGCGCAGGCCAAGGATGTGCGCGGGGTGGCGTACGTGGGCACCGAGGCGCCGGAGGGCGCGGCCGGTAACGACGTACGGACCCTGGCGCAGGAGATTCGCGGCAAGATCGACCCGGCGCGGCCGGCGGTGGTCGCGGTGGCGGCCCGCGCGAACGGCAAGGCGTCGCTGGTGGTGGCGGTCAACGCGGCCGCCCGCAGTCGGGGTCTGGCCGCCTCGGACCTGGTGAAGGCGGCGTTCTCCGGGCGCGGCGGGGGTAGCCCCGACCTGGCCCAGGGCGGCGGCCTGCCGGCGGCCGAGGCGCCGAACCTGCTGCTCACCGTCGAGAAGGCGATCACCGAGGCGTGATGGACGGTCATGGTCGACCAGGGCGGACCGATCGGTCCGCCCTGGTTCGTCGACAGCCGAGGGGTGACCGTCGGTGAGTGGCTTCACACGGGGCGTTCGTATTGGCGTGGACGTCGGTCAGGTGCGCGTCGGGGTGTCCCGCTCGGATCCGGACGGGGTGCTGGCCACGCCGCTGGTCACCCTCGCCCGCGATCTCACCGCCGCGCCGGACGCGGTGCCGAGCGACCTTGCCCAGCTCGCGGCCCTGGTGGCCGAACATCAAGCGGTCGAGGTTGTCGTCGGCCTTCCGGTCAACCTGGCCGGCAAACACGGTCCCGCGGCGGTCGGAGTGAAGGCGTACGCTGACCGATTGGTCGATGTGATAGCGCCCGTACCGGTAACGCTTACCGACGAGAGGATGTCGACCGTGGTCGCTTCTCGTAGGCTTGCCGAACGTGGCGTCCGAGGTAAACGTCAACGTGCGGTTGTCGACCAGGCGGCCGCGGTGGAGATCCTGCAGAGCTGGCTGGACGCGCAGCGGAGGCGGACGTAATGATCGACGATCTGGATCTTGGGTTTGACGAGCCGGAGCGGGGTGAGAAGGGCCGGCACCGGCGCAGCTTCCGTAAGCGCAAGGGCGGTTCTGGTGGTGGCCGGGGCAAGACCTTCCTGGCGCTGCTGATGGCCCTGCTCCTGTTGGGCGGCATCGGTGGCGGCGCGTTCTACGGGTTCGACCGGATCCAGAACTACTTCGTCACCCCCGACTACGACGGTGCCGGGTCCGGTGAGATCACCGTCGAGATCAAGAACGGCGCGTTGCTGGCCGACATGGCCGACGCCCTGGTCGCGGCGGACGTGGTGAAGAGCCAGAAGGCGTTCATCGAGGCCGCCGAGGCCAACTCGCGCAGCAAGAACATCCAGCCGGGCACGTACAAGCTGCGCAAGCAGATGAGCGGCGCGAGTGCCGTGACGGCCATGCTCGACCTGAAGAACAAGATCGTCAACGGGCTGACCATCCCCGAGGGCCGCACCAGCAAGAACATCTACAAGCTGCTCTCCGACAAGACCAAGATCCCGGTCAAGGAGTTCGAGGCCGCCGCGAAGGACCCGGAGGCGCTCGGCGTCCCGGACTGGTGGTTCAAGCGCGACGACGGCAAGAAGGTCGTCAAGTCCATCGAGGGCTTCCTCTATCCGGACACGTACGAGATCCCGCCCAAGGCCACGGCCGAGAGCATCCTCAAGCTGATGGTGGACAACTTCCTCTCCGTGACCGGCGAGATGAAGTTCGCCGACCGGGTGCAGAAGGAGCGGGGTGGCGTCAGCCCGTACGAGGCGTTGATCGTGGCGTCGCTGGCCCAGGCCGAGGCCGGCAACAAGGACGACCTGGGCAAGGTCGCGCGGGTGGCCTACAACCGGGTGTACGGCGAGTTCAACTGCAACTGCCTGGAGATGGACGTCACGGTCAACTACTGGTTGGAGTTGACCGGTAAGCCGACCAAGACATCGGCCGAGATGAATCAGTCGGAGCTGCTCGACACCACGAGCCCGTACAGCCGCAAGCTGAGGGGCCTGATTCCGACTCCCATCAACAACCCCGGTAAACCGGCGCTGGAGGGTGCGATGGACCCGCCGGTGGGCAAGTGGCTCTACTTCGTGGCGATCGACAAGCAGGGGCATTCCGCTTTCGCCGAGACGTACGAGGAGCAGAAGCGTAACGAGGCCAAGGCCAAGGAGGCTGGGGTGATCTGATGCCGCCCGTTCCCATCTCGGGTTCACCGTCACGCCGCGCTGGCGGGGCAGCGCACTTCTCCTCTGCCTCTTAGGCTGCCGCTGTCCGTATCGACAGTCTTGAGAACGGGGGGAATGGTTGTGACCACGAAGAGATGGACGGCGCGAGCTGGAGCGGTCGCCTCGACGGCTATGGTGCTGCTTGCCTTCGCGGCAGTGCCGGCACAGGCCGCTGAGGTCACCAGGAGCACCACCGGTGCCGCAGGTCGGGCCGTCTACATCAAGAATGGTGACTGGGACCTCTACGCCCGGGACCCGCTGACCGATGGGCACTGCGCCCGTTGGCAGGAGCGCGCCCCGGGTAGCAGCTCGTGGTCGTGGAAGGGCAACTCGATCTGCACCTCGTCGGAAGGTTGGGCGGCCTTCGCGCGGTCGGGCTACTCCTACCGGATCTGCCGCACCGGTATCGGCAACTGCTCGTCGGTGGCTACGCTCCCCTGACCAGGTGAGAAACCGGCCGAAGCCGGTTGACGGGTAGCGGTCCGGCCGGTGGCTCAGATAACGGCGGACACGGTACCGGCAGCCGTCCCGCGCCGCCCGCAACAGTGCGAAGGCTCCCTTTCCAATGGTGACCGATAATGTGTCGGCTTGGAAAGGGAGCCTTCACGCTGGCCCTGATGAGAGACGATTTACGTCATTGTCAGTGGCTGGTGCCGGTCCATGAGCCGGTGCGCGGGTTCAGGAACGTCCACACCCCGTTGCTGTTCTGCTTGCGCAGCGCGAACGTGCGGTTGTAGCCGTAGTAGAAGTACCCGGTCTGGGTGCTCGTGTCGTAGCCGGTGTTGCGGTTGACCGCGCCGTACGCCTTGCCCCAGGTCTGCGGCCCGACCGACCCGTCGATGCCGATGTTCATCACGTCCTGCCAGGTCCTGGTCTTGGCGGCGGTGTTGGAGCCGTACTCGCCGTCGATGAAGCTGGTGCCGACGGTGCCGCTGAGGTCGTCGGCCCAGATGATGGCCTGCCAGAGGCGCACGATGTTGCCGGCGCGCACGCACGAGCTGGACGCGCACAGCTCGTGGTTGTCCGACCAGCTGCCCGCCGCGCTGTCCGCACGCGCGGGTGCGGCGGCCATCAACGAAAGGCTGAAGGCCGCGGCAATCGCGATGAGGACGCGCAGAATCCGTTTGTTCATGGTTCCCCCCTGTTTCCGATCGATCGTCCTGCGCCGAATGCTTTCACCGACGTCGATGGAACGTCAAGCGAACACCGTGGGCGCGGTCGGCGACGGGTGGTGCGGTGGTCGGTGCGGTGGGTAGGGTCGAGGCGACGTGTACGGGGGGCGGACATGACGCGGACCGTGGTGGCCCGTCGGGCCGCGGTGCTGGGCAAACCCATCGCGCACTCCCTGTCGCCGGTGATCCACACCGCCGGCTACGCCGCCGCCGGGCTGGCCGGGTGGTCGTACACCCGGGTCGAGTGCGCGGCCGCGGAGCTGCCGGCCCTGGTCGCCGGCCTGGGCCCCGAGTGGGCCGGGCTGTCGGTGACCATGCCGGGCAAGGAGGCGGCGCTCGCCGTGGCCGACGCCGCGTCGCCGGTCGCCGTCGCGGTCGGCGCGGCCAACACGTTGGTACGCCGTCCGGACGGCTCCTGGTACGCGGACAACACCGACGTCGGCGGCATGGTCGATGTGCTCACCGGGGCCGGGGTGGCGCCCGGCGCCACCCTGACCGTCCTCGGCGCGGGGGGAACGGCCCGCGCCGCGCTCGCCGCCGCCGCACGGCTGGCGTGCTCCTCGGTGACTGTGGTGGCCCGCCGGGTCGAGGCGGTCGACGAGCTTCGCCCGGTGGCCGACGCCCTCGACGTGGCGCTGGCGGGTGGTGCCTGGGCCGACGCGCCCCGGCACCTCGCCGCCGCCGACGTGGTCGTCTCCACCGTCCCGAAGGGGGTCGCCGACCCGCTCGCCGGCGTGGTGACGTGGCGGTCGGACGGGGTCTACTTCGACGCGCTGTACGACCCGTGGCCGACGCCGCTGGCCGCGTCCGCCCGCGCGGCCGGTCTGCGGGTGGTGTCCGGACTGGACCTGCTGCTGGCGCAGGCGGTGGGCCAGTTCGAGCAGTTCACCGGCGTTGCCGCGCCGGTCGAGGCGATGCGGGAGGCGCTGATGGCGGCCCGTCGGGGCGCCTTCCTTAGCTGACGGTTAAGACGCGCTTACGGGAAACTGTCCTGCCCGCGACATGCCCTGGTCGTCGATACGCTGCTCACGGTTACCGCAGCAGACACAGGGAGTTCTCCTTGACCAGGCATGGACTGCACCGCATCACCCGGCTCCGCAACGGTCCCCGGCGCAAGGCGATCGCCATCGGCGTGGTCGGCGGTGCGGTGGTGGCCGGCATCGTGGCGACCATGATGCCGCTGCTGGCCAGCGACGATCTGTCGATCCGCGCGGTGGCGGACACCACCGCGACGATGGTGACGCAGGACGGCGACAACGCCACCAAGACGACCCTGGCGACCTGCCCGGCGCGCTGCGACGGCAACCCGCGCGGTGGCCGCGAGGCGGTCGTCGAGTTCGCCGTGACCACCGTGCCGGCCGCCGCGGTCAACGTCCGGGCGACCCTGCGCATGCACGCCTGGCAGCAGTTCGCCGCCACGGTGACCGCGCACGCCTCGTCGTTGAGCGCCCGCGAGACGCGCCCGGCCCCGGCGACGGCGAGCCCCGCGCTGGACACCGTCGCCGGCGTGGCCAAGGGCGTCAACGAGTGGGACGTCTCCAAGCTGGTCACCGGCAACGGCACCTGGACGGTGTCGCTCGCCCAGACCGGTCTGGAGACCCGCGTCTACTGGGCGTCGGTCGAGAACCGCAACCCGGAGCTGCGACCCAGCCTGGTGATCAGCTACGACCTCGGCAGCGGGCCGACGTCGGCGCCGACCACCCGACCGGCGCCGCCGCCCTCGCCGACGGTCGCGCCGACGACCGCCGCGCCCCGGCCCACGCCGACGGTCGCGCCGACTCGTACGCCGACCCCGACCCAGAGCCCCACCCTCCCGTCCGGCAAGTGCGGCCAGGTGTCCGACACGCTCGTGCCGTCCTGCGGCGCCTGGTGGGGGATGTACTCACCGGCCAACGCGGGCAGCGGCTGGGACCACGGCAAGGCGATCACCGACGTCGAGGCGCAGGTCGGGCGCAAGTTCGACATCGTGCACCGCTACCACGACTTCTCCAACGCCGGCAGCAACGGCGCCTTCCCCGACGCGTACGAGACCCAGCAGATGCGCGAGGGGCGGCTGATGTTCTTCGCCTGGGAGTCCCGCGACTTCTCCGCCGGCACGACGTTGAAGTGGTCCGAGATCTACAGTGGCCGGCAGGACGCCACCATCGACGCGGTCGCCGGTCGCATCCGCGACGCCAAGGTGCCGGTGTTCCTGGGCTTCGACCACGAGCCGGAGGACGAGCCGGGCAAGGGCAGCGACGCCGACTTCGTCCGGGCCTGGAAGTACGTGTACGAGCGGTTCGCCAAGGCGGGCGCGGACAACGCCGTCTGGGTCTGGACGATGATGGGCTGGTCCGGGCACTACTCCCGGTACGCCGGCCTCTACCCCGGCGACCGGTACGTCGACTGGGTGGCCTACGACCCGTACAACTTCCACGTCTGCAACGGCAGCACCGTGTGGAAGAGCCCGAGCACCACAGTGGACGGCTTCTACCGCTGGCTCGACGAGAACGGCATCGGGGCCGGCAAGCCGCGGATGCTCGCCGAGTTCGGCACGAACTTCGACGCCAAGGACCCGGGGGCCAAGCAGCGCTGGTTCCAGGAGTTCCCGGCGGCCCTGAAGGCCCATCCGAAGATCAAGGCCGCCATCTACTTCAACTCGCCGGGCATGACCAGCCGCACGGCGACCTGTGACATGACGATGAACCACGATGCCTCCGCGGTGGCCGGCTTCACCCAGGCCGGCAAGGACGCGTACCTGCGCCAGCCCACCGGAGGTAGCCGCTGACGAGATGACGACATCGTGACGACGCACGCCGTTCATCGAGGGTCAGCCAACTGATCCTCCGGCGTTCTGTCGGCTAGCAGATTCAGGCACCGCCCAATCGGCGGATGCGCCTACCAGGCTGGGCGAGGCACGCTACCTCGGGTTCTCATCCATCTTGGAGGCGCAGCGTGCCCAAACTCTCGCACTTGTGGCGTTTGTCAGTACGACGTCGTACTCGGGCGGGGGTGGTCGCTCTGGCGGTCGTCGCCGCGGTGCTCAGCGTGCCCTCGGTGTCCTCGGCGGCGGTGGTGCCGGTCCCCGGGACCGCGACCCTGGTGTCCGCGAATCCCAGCGACACGACCCCGCACGCCCGCGACGGCGAGACCCGCGCCTTCGCGCAGGTCGGCAACACCGTCTTCGTCGGCGGCAGCTTCACCCAGCTGCGACAGACCGCCAGCTCCGCGTGGATCACGCAGCGCTACCTCTTCGCGTACGACCGGACCACCGGCACCATGTCCACGAGCTTCCTGCCGGTGCTCGACGGCGCGGTCAACACGTTGCTCGCCGGCCCCGGCGGGACGCTGATCGTCGGCGGCGCCTTCAAGAACGTCAACGGCGTCTCCCGCAAGAACCTGGTCGCGCTGAACCCCGCGACCGGCGCGATCATCGACAGCTGGGTCGGGCGCTCCGACGGTGGCACCGTCCGCGACCTGGTCCTGTCGGGCAACTCGCTCTACGTGGCCGGCGCGTTCAACTGGCTCAACGGCACCGCGCACGCCGGTCTCGGCCGGCTCAACGCGACGACCGGCGCGATCGACCCGACGTTCGCCGTCGACGCCACCGTCGGGCGGCACGGCACCACGTCGTACGTGTGGACGATCGACGTCACGCCGGACGGCGGCACCCTGGTGCTGGGCGGCAACTTCACGCTCGTCAACGACCTGCCGCGTAACCAGATCGCGCTTGTCGACCTCACCGGCACCCCGACGGTGCTGGACTGGAGCACCGAGAAGTACGTGCCGCCGTGCGCGGCCCCGACGACGTTCGTGCACTACGTGCAGGACGTGCGGTTCGGCGAGGACGGCAGCTGGTTCGTGGTCGGCTCCAACGGCGGCGGCGGTTGGCCGACCGCCTACTGCGACGCCCTGGTCCGTTTCGAGACCCCCGCCCGGGGCGCCGGCCAGCTCGCCACCTGGGTCGACTTCACCGGCAACGACACCATCACCTCGGTCGAGGTGGCCGACAACGTCATCTACCTCGGCGGGCACTTCCGGTGGCTGAACAACCCGAACGCCAACGACGCCGCCGGCAACGGCGCGATCGACCGGCTCGGCATCGGCGCGGTCACCCCGGCCACCGGCCTGCCGGTGAACTGGAACCCGCGCCGCAGCGGCAGCGCCTCGATGCCCGCCGGCACCACCGCCTGGGGGTCCGCGGTGCCGGTGCTCTGGCGCGGCTCGGACGGCCTCTACTTCGGGCACAACTCCGACGGCATGGGCGAGGAGTACCACGGACGGCTCGGCATGTTCCCGCTCGCCGGCGGGCGTACGTTCACCGCGAAGAACCCGCCGTCGGCGACCACCGGCAACCTCTACCTGGCCACCGCCCCGGGCGCCGTGACCAAGGTGCCGTTCGACGGCGCCGCGCTGGGCACCTCGACCGTGGTCAGCCAGGCCGCCTACACCGCGGCCGGCGCGACCTGGCGGGTCGACGACCGGATCTACTGGGCGCACACCGTCGCGGGTACGCCCACCGGCAGCCGGATCGACGTCTCGCTGTTCAACGGCGGCGCGATCGGGTCGCCGTGGGAGGCGTCCGGCTACAACGACTGGTTCAACCCGGCGCTGCTGACCGGGGCCTTCTACCTCGACGGCCGGCTCTACTACACCCGGACCGGCACCAACAACCTCTACTACCGCTACTTCGAGATCGACGGCAACTATCTGGGCGCCACCGAGTTCGCGCTGCCCACCACCGGTGTCACCTGGTCGGCTGTGCGCGGCATGGCCTGGGTCGGCGGTCGGATCGTCTACGGTGCCACCGACGGCACGCTGCGCAGCGTGCCGTTCGACCCGACGGCCGCGCCGACCGCCGTGGTCAACGGCGCCACGGCGACGGTCATCGCCACAGCGGCGCCCGAGTTGTCCTGGTCTACCCCCTCGATGTTCTTCTCCGTGCAGTAACGGTCAACCGTTGGTAACGGAGCATCGGTAGATTGTTCGCGTTGGGTCGGCGGCGGGACCACCGCCGCCGACCCCACGATGTGGGGGAGGGGTCGTTGGTCGGCGCCGCTGGCATCCGCGCGAAACGCGCCGTGCACCTGGTCTTCGCGCTCAAACGCGCGTGGTACAGGCTGCGCTACCGCCGGCTCACGCTCGGCCGGGACGTGGAGATCCGAGGTCGGATCCGGCTGCGCCGGGGCGTACGGGTCAGCATCGGCGACCGGAGCCGCCTCAACAAACTGGTCCGCTTCGCCGGCCCCGGCGAGGTGCGCATCGGCGCCGACTGTCTGCTGAACGCCACCTGGATCGGCACCTGGACGTCGGTGACGGTGGGAGACCGGTGCCTCCTGTCCGACTGCGAACTCCTCGACAACGACTTCCACAACCTGCCGCCCGAGCAGCGGCACGCCCCGCCCGGCCCGGCCACGCGCGCCCCGATCGTCCTTGAGGACAACGTGTGGATCGGCGCGCACGCCCTGGTCCTCAAGGGGGTCCGGGTCGGCCGGAACAGCGTCGTGGGCGCCGCGACGGTGGTGCGCGCGGACGTGCCACCGGGCGTCGTCGTCGTCGGCAATCCTCAACAGACGGTGAAGAAGTTCCATGACTGACACGACGCCCGCCTCCTGGCCGACGGACGGCCCGTCCGCCGGCACCGCCCGTACCGTCACGCTCACCGACCTGCTGCGGGTGCCGATGCACCGGCTGCGGCTGGTGGTCGCGGTGGCCCTGGTCGGCCTGCTCGCCGCCCTCGGCTACGTGCTGCTCGTGCCGGCGGCGGTGACCGCGAGCGCGGTGGTGGCGGTCCGCCCGGTGGTCACCGACGCCTTCACCCCCAGCGGTGCGGGTGCCGACCGCGCCGTCAACATGAACGTGGAGAGCGGTCTCGCCACCGGCACCCAGGTGGTCCAACGTCTCGCCGACGCCGCCGGCGGCGACCCGCGCGAGATCCGCAACGCCCTCGAGGTCGAGGTCCCCACCGGCGGGCAGATCCTGCGCTTCAGCTACCAGGCGCCCGACGCGCAGCGGGCGGTGCAGGGGGCCAACCTCGCCGCGCAGGCGTACCTCGACGTGCGGCGCACCATGTACGAGCAGCAGCGCGCCGAGATGCTGCGCTCCTACGACGCCAGCATCACCAAGGTCGCCGCCCAGCAGGTCGCCGTCCAGAAGCGGGTGAGCAGCGCCAAGGGCACCGCCGCCGGCGACGCCGCGCTGGCCGAACTGTCCGGCATCAACAACCAGCTCACCCAGCTCAACGCCGCCCGTACCGAGATCGCCGCGGTCGACGTCAACCCCGGCTGGGTCACCCAGACCGCCGAGCGGGCACTGGCCACCTCCGCCGGGCACCGGCCGCTCTACCTGGTCGCCGGCCTGCTCGGCGGCGCGCTGATCGGCGTCGTGCTGGCGTACGCCTGGGAGTCGACCGACCGGCGGGTCCGCTCGGTCAACGACGGTCGGGACGCCAGCGGCCTGCCGCTGCTCGGCACGGTGCGTCGGCCGGCGTTTCGGGGCAGCCCCCGGGCCGTCGACGCGGACATCCGCTACGTGGCGATGGCGGTCGCCGAGCGGGTCCGCCAACCGGCCCGGGTCGCGCTGGTCACCGCCCGGGAAGACGCCACGGCCCTCACCGCCGGGCTGGCCGTGGCGCTCGCCGCCGACGGCCGGGAGGTCTTCGTCGCCGACGACAGCGGGCGCGTGGAGCGCCTGCGCGCCGCCGTCCTCGCCGACCGCGGGCGGCTGCCCGTCGACCCGTCCCGGCCGCTGGTGCCCAAGCCCCGCCCGGCTGGCGCTCCGAGCCCGGCCGGCGCCACCGCGGAGAGCCCGGCGCCTCGGCGGCCCTCCCCGCACCCGCCCGGCGCCCGTCCGTCCACCGACCCGGACGCCACGCTGACCCTGCCCCGGGTGACGTCCGGCCACGCCGAGAACGGCCGGCCGACGTCGGCGGACGAGGTGACCGTGGGGGTGGGCAGCGTCCGCTTCGGCACCTGGCGGCAGGGCGCGGACCACGGGCTGGTGCTGTTCAACGCCCCACCTGCGGAGTCCGACGAGCGTGGCGTGGCGGTGGCCCGCCAGGGCAGCGCCGTGGTGGTCATCGAGCGGGACCGCACCCGGCAGAGCGACCTGCGGCGGCTCGTCGAGCGGCTGCGCGCCGCCGGGGTCACCCCGCTGGGCTTCGTGCTCACCCGCAACGGCCGGGTCTGACCGGTGTCGCTCACCCGCGCCCCGGCGACCGAGCCGCCACCCGGCGACGCCGCCGCCCCCCTCGGGCCGGCGCCACCGCCTCCGCCCCCCGCCCGGCTGCCGCTCTGGCCGCTGGCGCTGATGTTCGGGCTGGTGCCGCTCTGGTGGTCGCTCGGGGCCTTCTACCTGGGCTGGCCGCTGCTGGGCGCGCTGCTGCTCGCATTGCTGCTCACCCGGGGTCGGGTGCCGCTGCCGCCGGCCGCCGGCAGCTGGCTGCTGTTCCTGGCCATCGTGGTCGTCAGCGCCACCCAACTGTCCTCGCCGGCCTCGCTGCTGACGTTCGCCCTGCGGTTGGCCTTCTACCTGACCGCGCTGGTGGTCGGGGTCTACGTCTACGCCGCCGCTCGGGAACGCGCCGACCTGGTGGCGGTGCTCACCCCGCTCTGCGCGTTCTGGTTCGCTCTGGTGGTGCTGGGCTGGCTCGGGGTGCTGGTGCCCCGGCTGGCGATGACCACCCCGATGGAGGTGCTGCTGCCCGCCGGCGTGGCTCGTACCCCGTTCATCCAGGACATGGTGCACCTGACCACCGCGGAGTACAGCGAGCGCTCGCTCAACCCGATCTACCGGCCGGCCGCGCCGTTCTCGTACACCAACAACTACGGCAGCGCGTACGCCATGACCCTGCCCTGTGTGGTGGCGTACACCATGCTGCGCCGTCGGGGTCTGCTGCGCTGGATGCTGCTGGCGTCCCTGCCGCTGTCGCTGGCGCCGGCGTTCCTCACGCTGAATCGGGCGATGTTCCTCAGCCTGGGCGCCGGGCTCGCGGTGCTCGGGGTGCGGGCCAGCATGCGCGGCAACGTCCGGGTCGCCGCGTCCATCGTCGGCGTGGTCGTGATCGGCGCGCTGGCCACCCTGGTCATCCCGATCACCGACCTGATCAGCCAGCGGGTCGATTCCAGTGACACCAACACGGACCGCCTGTCGCTCTACACGGAGGTGATCCGCCGTGTGCAGGATTCGCCGTGGCTGGGCTACGGCGCTCCGGTGAACGTGGACACGGTCTCCGCGGCCGCGCCGATCGGCACCCAGGGGCAGCTGTGGATGGTGTTGTTCAGCCACGGCGTACCGGCGCTGGTGTGTTTTCTGGCCTGGTTCGTCGCCGCCGCGGTGATCTGCGCGCGGGCGACCTCGGCGGCCGGGCAGTGGCTGGCGGTGGTGCCGGTGGTCTGCCTCGTGCAGGTCCCGTTCTACGGCATGGCCAACCAGAACCTGTCGGTCGCGTTCTTCGCGGTCGCCTTCGCCATGGCGCTCGCCGAACGGGAACGGCTGGCGAGCGCGCAGCGGCAGGGCCCGCCGCGCCCGCCGGGTACGGCGGTGCCGGCATGACCGCCGCCACCCGGCCACCGGCCGGCGCCGGCCCCGACGGCCCGCACCGCTCGGGCGCGGGCGCCGCCGGCACGGTCGACATCGGCGCGGCGGAGACGCGCCGCAGCGCCCGCAGCGGCGTGGCCGGGCTGCTCGGCGCCGCCACCAGCGGACTGTTCGGCTTCGTGCTGGCCGTGGTGATCACCCGGGGGTACGGAACGGCCGGCGCGGGCGCGTTCTTCGCCGCCATCGGCGTGGTCACCGTGGCCACCGCGGTCTGCACGCTGGGCGCGGAGACCGGTCTGATGTGGGCGCTGCCCCGGCGTCGTCTCGGAGTCCGGGGGGACGCGGCCCGGGTGCTTCCGGTGGCGCTGATCCCCCCGCTGCTGGCCGGGCTCGTGGTCGCCGGCGTCGGAGCGCTGAGCGCCGAAGCGCTCGCCCCCCGACTGCTGCGGGGCTCGGGCGACGGCGGCGACGCGTTGCTGACGCTCACCTTCGCCGCCGTGCCGGTGGTGGTGGCGATGACCCTGCTGCTGGCCGCGCTGCGCTGCGTACGACCCATTCGCGCGTACGTCGGCGTGCAGTTCCTGCTGCTGCCGGTGGCCCGCCCGGCGCTGGTCGGCGCGGCCGCGCTGGCCGGCGGCGGCCTGCTCGCCGGGATGACCGGCTGGCTGGTGCCGGCGGCGCTGGCGCTGCTGGCCTGTCTCACCCTGGTGGCCGGCCCGCTCGGCCTGGGCCGGGGCGCGGCGCTGCGACCGGGCCGGGCCGACTGGTCGACGTTCTGGCGTTTCGCGCTGCCCCGGGCCGCCTCGGCGGCCATCGACGCGGGCAGCATGTGGGTGGGGGTGCTGCTGACGTCGGTGCTGGCCGGGCCGGCCGACGCGGGCGTGTTCGGCGCGGTCGGCCGGTACGTGCTGGCCGGCCAGCTCGCCATGCAGGGGTTGCGGGTGGCGGTGTCACCGCAGCTGTCCCGGCTGCTGGGGCGTGGTGAGCGGGCCGCCGCGGCGGCCGTGCACCGGCAGTTGACCACCTGGGGGCTGGTGCTGTCCTGGCCGGTGTACCTGCTGCTCGCGGTGTTCGCGCTCGCGTTCCTGCAACTGTTCGGCCCGGAGTTCACCGCCGGCGTGCCGGCGATGACGGTGCTCGCGCTGGCGATGCTGGTGAACACCGGCGTGGGCAACGTGCAGAGCCTGCTGCTGATGGGCGGGCGCAGCGGGCTGCACCTGGTGTCCACCCTGGCCGGGCTCACCGTGACCGTCTCGCTCGGGCTCTGGCTGATCCCCGGGCACGGCGCGACGGGCGCGGCGCTCGCCTGGGCCGCCGGCATCGCCACCGAGAACCTCACCGCCGCCGCGTTCGCCCGCGCGGTGGTCGCCGAGCCGCTGGTCGACGCCGCGACGCTGCGCGCGGCGGCGGCCACCCTCGGCGGTGTGGGCCTCGCGGCGGGGATCGGCGTGCTGGCCGGGGGCCGCGGCCTGCCGGGCCTGGCGGTGTCGCTGGGCGTGCTGCTGGCCGGTTGCGTCGGCTTGTTGACGTTGCCCCGGGTGCGCGCCGGCATCCGGGTGACCATGAGGCAGATCCGTGGATCCGACGACGCGGCCACGGCCGCCGGGGTCGGCCCGGAATCGACGAGAGGCAGGTGAGGGCCATCGTGGCGTCCATCCGTGACCGGGTCAAGCAGCTGGTGCCGACCCAGGTGACCACCCGGGTGAAAGAGTCCCTGGTCGACTACGGGGTCCGCACCAGTGACCGGCGACCCCTGCCGGACTTCCTGATCATCGGCACCAAGCGGGGCGGCACCACCTCCCTGTGGAACTACCTCATCCAGCACCCCCTGGTGCCCCGGCTCTTTCCCGCCTGGAACACCAAGTCGGCGCACTACTTCGAGGAGCACTGGGGCCGGGGCGAGGCGTGGTACCGCTCGCACTTCCCGACCGAGCGGCAGCGCGAGGCCCTCGCGAAGCGGCACGGCGGGCCGGTCCGGGTCGGCGAGGCCGCCCCGCTCTACATGTTCCACCCGCTCGCCGCGCAGCGGGTCGCCGCTCTGCTGCCGACGGTGAAGCTGATCGTGCTGCTGCGCGACCCGGTCGAGCGGGCGTACTCGCACTGGAAGGAGCGCCGCACCCACGGCATCGAGCCGCTGGACTTCGCCGCCGCGCTGGCCGCCGAGCCGGAGCGCACAGCGGGGGAGCGGGAGCGGCTCATCGCCGAGCCGGAGGCGTTCAGCGAGGCGTACGACTGGTACACGTACCGGGCCCGGGGGCGTTACCTGGAGCACCTGGAACCGTGGCTGGAACGCTTCGACTCCGAGCAGATCCTCTTCCTGCCCAGCGAGGACCTGTACCGCGACTCCCGCGCCACGTACCGGCGCACCCTCGACTTCCTCGGGCTGCCCCCGTACGACCTGCCGAACTTCAAGGTCTACAACGACCGGCGCTCCGCGCCGCTGGAGCCGGCGGTCCGCGCCGAGCTGACCGACTACTACCGCCCGTACAACGACGCGCTGCGCGAGCGGCTCGGGTTGGACCTCGACTGGGCGGACCGGGCGGCGTGACGACCGGGGTCACCCCGGCCACCGATCCCCGGTCCCGGGTGGACGGGCTGGGCTGGGTGAGCCGCGCGGTGTTCCCGGACGACCGGGTCGGCCTGACGGTGGGTGGCGCGCTGCCGGCCGGGTACCGGGCGGTGGCCCGGTACGCGGTGGTGCCGTCGGTGGCCCGGGCGCGGTTCCTCGTGCCGCTGGGCGCACCCCGGGCCGGCGCGGCGTCGTTGCTGGCGTACAACGCGTTGCGGCCGCCGAAGGTGCGGGCGCTGCGGGCCGCGCTCGGTGGGCTGGCCCGGTTCGGCGGGGCGGGTCTGGCGCCGTTTCCGACGTTGACCGTCTCGGTGCCGGTGGGGGCGGCCGTGACCGAGCTGCTGCTGACCGAGCGGCTCGCCGCCGCGCTGGGCGGTACGCCGCTGCTGGCCGCGTGCGGTGTCCGTCCGCCGGACCCGAACGTCAAACCCACCCTGCAACTGTTCACCGTCGACGGTCGTCCGCGCGGCTACGCGAAGATCGGCTGGAACGACGCCACCCGGGCGCTGGTCACCGCCGAGGCCAGCGCGCTGCGGGCGTTGCGCGCGGTGACCGGCGTCGTCGACCATCCGGTGCCGCCGGGGCTGCTCACCGAGACGGCGTGGGCCGGCCAGGCGGTCGCGGTGATCGAACCGCTGCCACCGGACGTACGCGGCGTGCCGGCCGACGACCCGCCACGGATCGCGGCGTTGCTCGCGGTCGCCCGCCGCGGGGCCCCGGCCGGGGCACCGCGGCCGCTGGCGTCCTCGACGTTCCTGACCCGGTTGGCCGCCCAGGCCGAGCGGGCCGCCGCGGCCGGGCCGGCCGGGGCGCGGGCGGTCGCCGCGGTCGCCGCGCTGGCCCGCCGGCACGGCGACACGGCCGTCGAGTTCGGCCACTGGCACGGCGACTGGGTGCCCTGGAACCTGGGCACGTACGACGGCCGGCTGGTGGCCTGGGACTGGGAGCACAGTGGTCCGGACGTGCCGGTCGGCTTCGACCTGGCGCACGACGCCTTCCAGCGGTCGCTGGTGCTGCGCGCCGAACCGGCCGCGGTGGCCGCCGTGGCGGTGGACGGGCAGCTGGGCCGGCATGGTGCGCGGCTCGGCCTGGGCCCGGCGCAGTGCCGGCTGGTGGCCGACGCGTACCTGGTGGAGATGTGGCTGCGGACGTGGCGGCTGGCGGACGCCGGCGCCGGGTGGAACGGCGCGCTGCATCCCGCACTGTTGGACGTCATCGAGAAACGACATAGCGACTGAACTGGAGACAACGCGACGCCGGGTGCGCGTCGCAGAGTGACGACATAATGGCAGGTCGTGATGACGATCGATGGGCTGCGGGGCCGACAGCGGCTCTGACGACGCCGAGTGGAGATCGTCGCCTCGCCCGGTCGCGCTATTCAACGACCGGAAAACCTGTGATCTGCTTCTGCCTGGCGTGAATCGGAATTCCAAGCTGACTTGTGGGGAGTCGCGTGGACACGAACAACGACGACGAGCCGCCGGTGCTGCTGCTGGTGGGATCCAGCGGCGGCCACCTGGCCCAACTACTTGCCCTGCGGCCCTGGTACGAACGGTGGCGGCGCTGCTGGGTCACCTTCGACACCCCGGAGGCGGTGTCACTGCTGGCCGGTGAGGATCTGGTGCCGGCGCACCACCCGACCACCCGCAACGTGCCGAACCTGCTGCGCAACGCGCGACTGGCCTGGCGGGTGCTGCGGGGCCGGCGGGTCGCCGCCGTGGTCACCACCGGCGCCGGGGTGGCCGTGCCGTTCGTGGTGCTGGCCCGCCTGCGTCGCATCCCGACCGTCTACATCGAGGTGTACGACCGGATCGACACCCCGACGCTGACCGCCCGGCTCTGCCGGCCGTTCCTGTCCGCGATGCTCGTGCAGTGGGACGAGCAGCGCCGGCAGTACCCGGAGGCCACCGTCGTCGGGACCCTGCTGTGAGCGGGGAGACGGGCACGGCCCGCCGCGACACCGTCGCCGACCCGTCCCGGCTGCCGCGCCAGCGCGACACCACCGACGTCGAGCAGACCCGGCTGCTCGTCGCGGTCGGCACCGACAAGCACCCCTTCGACCGGCTCGTGGACTGGTTGACGCAGTGGCACGCGCAGTCCGGCCCGGTCGGGTTGACCCTGCAGCACGGCCACACCACGGCGCCGCCCCTGCCGGGCGCGGTGCCCTTCCTCGGTCACGACGCCCTGCAACAGGCGATGGCCGACGCGGACCTGGTGGTGTGTCACGGCGGCCCGGCGACGATCCTGGAGGCCCGCCGGCACGGGCACCTGCCCATCGTGGTGCCCCGCGACCCGTCGCGCGGTGAGCACGTCGACGACCACCAGCAGCTCTTCGCGCGTCGGCTCGGCGCGGCCGGGCTGGTGGCGCTCTGCGAGACCCGGGAGGCGCTGCACGACGCGCTCGCCGCCGGGCAGGCCGACCCGTCCCGGTACGCGGTGGCCGCCGACCCGGCGGCGCACGAGGCCCGGCGCGCGGCCGTCGCCCGGGTCGGGCAGATCGTGGATGACCTGGTGGCCCGGTCGGCCCGGCGCCGACCCCGCTGGCGGAGGGGGCCGCGACCCGGCCAGGATACGGAGGAGACCAGATGACCGGACAGCCGAGCGTCAGCGTCGTGGTGCCCACCCGGGACCGCCCCGAGCTGCTGCGCGCCGCCCTCGCGGCGATCCTCGCCCAGGAGTACCCGGGCCGGATCGAGGCGGTCGTCGTGTTCGACCAGTCCACGCCCGACGAGTCGCTGACGGCCCTCGCCGGGCCGGACCGGGCGGTGCGGGTCATCGGCAACGGGCGCGCGCCGGGGCTGGCCGGGGCGCGCAACAGCGGCACCCTCGCCGCCGAGGGTGAGCTGATCGCGTTCTGCGACGACGACGACGAGTGGCTGCCGGGCAAGCTGGCCGCCCAGGTCGACGCCCTGGCCGCCGACCCGGCGGCCGAGTTCGTCTGCTGCGGCATCCGCGTCAGCTACGACGGGCACACCGTCGACCGGGTGCTCGACAAGGACCGGATCACCCTCGACGACCTCCTGCGGGACCGGTTGACCGAGCTGCACCCGTCCACCTTCCTGATCCGCGCGACGGCGCTGCGCGAGGGCTTCGGCCTGGTCGACGAGGAGATTCCGGGCAGTTACGCGGAGGACTACGAATTTCTGCTGCGGGCCGCCCGCAGCGCGCCGCTGATCAACCTGCCGACGCCGTCGGTGCTGGTGCGCTGGCACAAGCGCTCGTACTTCGCGCAGCGCTGGGACACCATCTCCGAGGCGTTGCAGTGGCTGCTGCGGCGCTACCCGGAGTTCGCCACCCAGCCGGCCGGTGCGGCCCGCGTCGCCGGGCAGATCGCGTTCGCCCAGGCCGCCTCCGGTGACCGCCGGGGCGCGCTGCGCTGGGCGCGACGCACCCTGCGCAGCAATCCCCGCGAGCCGCGCGCCTACCTGGCGCTCGCGGTCGCCGGTCGGGTGGTCCGGGCCGACGCGGTGCTGCGCACCCTGCACAAGCGCGGCCGGGGCATCTGATCCGTCGCGCGGAGCCGCCCTGCGGACGGTCCCGGCCGTCCGCAGGGCGGGACGAGGCGGGCAGCGCGACGCGCCCGTCGCGCGCCGTGACAGACTGACCGCTGTGTTGCGCTGGCTGACTGCAGGTGAATCGCACGGTCCCGCCCTCGTCGCGCTGATGGAGGGGGTGCCGGCCGGCATCGAGGTGAGCACCACCGAGATCGCGGGCGAGCTTGCCCGCCGTCGGCTGGGCTACGGCCGTGGTGCCCGGATGTCGTTCGAGCAGGACGAGGTCGAGGTGATCGGCGGGCTGCGGCACGGCGTGACCCTGGGCAGCCCGGTGGCGATCCGGGTGGGCAACTCCGAGTGGCCGAAGTGGCGCACGGTGATGGCCGCCGATCCCGTCGACCCCGACGAGCTGGCCCGGCAGGCCCGCAACGCGCCGCTGACCCGCCCCCGGCCCGGCCACGCCGACCTGGCCGGCATGCAGAAGTACGGCCACCACGATGCCCGGCCGATCCTGGAGCGCGCCAGCGCCCGGGAGACCGCCGCCCGGGTGGCCGTCGGCGCCGTCGCCAAGGCGCTGATCCGGCAGGCCCTGGGCATCGAGATCGTCTCGCACGTCGTCGAGCTGGGGCCGGTGGCCGCGAAGCCCGGGCTGCGCCCGACCCCGTCCGACGCCGACCGCATCGACGCCGACCCGCTGCGCTGCCTCGACCCGGAGGCCAGCGCCCTGATGGTCGCCGAGGTGGACGCCGCGAAGAAGGCCGCCGACACCCTCGGCGGCGTGGTGGAGGTGCTGGCGTACGGGGTGCCGCCGGGCCTGGGCAGTCACGTGCAGTGGGACCGCAAACTCGACGCCCGGTTGGCCACGGCGCTGATGTCGATCCAGGCGATCAAGGGGGTGGAGATCGGCGACGGGTGGCAGCAGGCCCGCTCCCGTGGCTCCGAGGCGCACGACGAGATCATCCCGTCGGCCACCGGCGTCCGCCGCGTCACCGACCGGGCCGGCGGGCTGGAGGGCGGCATCACCACCGGCGAGCCGCTGCGGGTGCGCGCCGCCATGAAGCCGATCTCCTCGCTGAACCGTGCGCTGGCCACCGTGGATGTCGTCACGGGCGAGCCGGCGACCGCCATCAACCAGCGCTCCGACGTCTGCGCGGTGCCCGCCGCCGCGGTCGTCGCCGAGGCGATGGTGGCGCTCGTGCTGGCGGAGGCGGCCACCGAGAAGTTCGGCGGTGACTCGGTCGCCGAGATCCGCCGCAACCTGGCCGGCTACCTCGACGCGTTGGTCATCCGCTGATGGCGCCGGTCGTGGTCCTGGTCGGGGCGCCCGGCTGCGGCAAGACCACCGTGGGGCAGGCGCTCGCCGCCACCCTCGGCGTGGAGTTCCGGGACACCGACGCCGACATCGAGCAGCTGGCCGGCAAGAGCATCCCGGAGATCTTCATCGACGAGGGTGAGGACCACTTCCGGGCCCTGGAGCGGGCCGCCGTGGCGGCGGCGCTCGCCGCCGGCACCGGTGTGCTCGCCCTCGGCGGCGGCGCCGTGCTGGCCGAGGAGACCCGGGCGGCCCTGGTGGGTCATCGGGTCGTGCACCTCTCGGTGGAGCTGCCCGACGCGGTGAAGCGGGTCGGGCTCGGCGCGGGCCGGCCGCTGCTGGCGATCAATCCGCGCGCCACCCTCAAGCACCTGATGGATCAGCGCCGGCCGCTCTACGCCGAGGTGGCCACCGAGACGGTGATCACCGACGGCCGGACCCCGGCGGCGGTCGTCGCCGAGATCGCCGCCCTGCTTCCGCGCTGACGCCGGACCGGCCCTCCGGGCGGCGGTCGGTGCGTTCGCCGCCCGGTGCGGGCCTCCGCTCAGGTGCGAGCGACCAGGTCGAGGACGTCGGCCAGCGCTTTCGGCTCGCTGAGCATCGGCCAGTGCCCGGTGGGCAGCTCGTGCAGCTGGCCGTCGGCCAGGCCGGTGAAGAACGGGTGCCCCTCGTCGATCATCTGCCGCACCACCGCCAGCGGGAAGGTGCTGGCGACCAGCGCGGTCGGCACCGGGCGGCCACCCGTGCGGCGTACCGGATCGGTCGCCGTCCGCAGGGGCTGCGCGGTGCAGCGCTCGCGCAGGAGGGACAGCGTCGGCTCGTCCAGGCCGGCCAGGTTGGTCGGGTCGGCCGCCGGGTCCCAGGCCGGCGGTGGCAGCAGGTGCCCGTCGCCGATCGCCGCGCGCAGCCGCTGCTGCTCCGGCGGCGGCACCGTGTCGAACTGCGCCGTGCCGTCCGGCAGCGGCCCGCTCTCCACGTAGACCACCCGGGCGATGCGGTCCGGGATGACGTCGGCCGCCTGGGCCACCGGCATGCCGCCGCCCGAGTGCCCGACCAGCAGCACGTCGCGCAGATCCTCGACCTCGATCAGCCGGACGATGTCGGTGGTGTGCGTCTGCAGGGTCACCTGCGGCCCGGCGAGGTGGTGGCGCTCGGCCACCCCGGTCAGCGTCATCGGGTGGACGTCGTGGCCCTGCGCGCGCAGCAGACCGGTCACCTCCCGCCACGCCCAGGCGCCCAACCAGAACCCGGGCACCAGTACGAACGTCGCCATCTGTCACTCCTTCTCTCGGCTACCGAGCGACCGTATGATCGAAAGCGGACAGAATCCGCCCGGTTTGAAGGAGTGGCCCGTGTCTCACCCCGCCGGTCGGGTGCTGGCCCTGCTCGAGCTGCTCCAGGCCCGGCACCGGGCGACGGCCGGCGAGCTCGCCAGCCGGCTCGGTGTCGACGAACGGACCGTGCGCCGCTACGCGGCCACCCTGGTCGAGCTGGGCATCCCGGTGCTCGCCGACCGGGGCCGGCACGGCGGCTACCGGCTGCATCCCGGGTTCAAGCTGCCGCCGCTGATGCTCACCGACGACGAGGCGGTGGCCGTGCTGCTCGGCCTGGTCGTCGCCGAAAGGGTCGGGCTGGCCACCGAACTGCCGGCCACGGCGACCGCCCTGGCGAAGATCCGCCGGGTGCTGCCGGCGGCGCTGGCCGACCGGCTGACCGCCGTGCAGGAGCACCTCGGCTTCACCCTGCGGCGGCCCGAGCCCCAGGCGCGACCGGCGTCGGGCACCCTGCTGGCCCTGGCCGCGGCCGCCCGGCACCGGCAGCGGGTGAGCCTGGACTACCGCTCGTGGCGCGGTGAGCTGTCGCATCGCGACCTCGACCCGTACGGGTTGGTCTTCCACGCCGGCCGCTGGTACGTCACCGGCCACGACCACCGGCGCGGGGAGGTGCGCACGTTCCGACTGGACCGGATCGGCGCCGTGACGCCCGGCGCGGCGACGTTCACGGTGCCGGACGGCTTCGACGCGGTGGCGTGGCTGACCCGGTCGCTGGCGGGCGTGCCCTACCGGCACGAGGTCGAGGTGCTGCTGGAGACCGACCTGGTCGCCGCCCGACGGCGCATCCCGGCCGGTGTGGCCGAGCTGACCGCCAGCGGCGACGGGGTGCTGCTGCGGGCCCGGGCGGAGAGCCTTCCCGGTATGGCGGCGCTGCTCGCCGGGCTGGGCTGCGCGTTCACCGTGCGCCACCCGGACGCGTTGCGTACCGCCGTGGCCGAGCACGCGCGCCTGCTGGCCGACTGGGCCGCCCGGCCAGCAGGTGGACAGACGCGGTCGCCACGCCGTCCGCTGGACTAGGCTGCCGGCGATGGACGAGGTGACCCGGATTTCGGTCGGCGGCGAACGGCCGTACGACGTGCTGGTCGGGCGCGACCTGCTGGCCGCGCTGCCCGGGCTGCTGCCCGGCGCGACCCGGGCGGCGGTGCTGCACACGCCCCCGCTCAAGGCCCTGGCCGACGCGATCGGCGAACGGCTGCGCGCGGCCGGCGTCGAGCCGCTGCCGATCGAGGTGCCCGACGCCGAGTCGGGCAAGCAGATCGAGGTGGCCGCCGCCTGTTGGGACCGGCTGGGCGCGGCTGGTTTCACCCGTACCGACGCGGTGGTCGGCGTCGGCGGCGGTGCGGTGACCGACCTGGCCGGCTTCGTCGCGGCCTGCTGGCTGCGCGGCGTGCGCTGGGTGCCGGTGGCCACCTCGCTGCTGGGCATGGTGGACGCCGCCGTGGGCGGCAAGACCGGGATCAACACCGCCGCCGGCAAGAACCTGGTCGGCGCGTTCCACCCGCCGGTCGGCGTGCTGGCCGACCTGGCCACCCTGGACAGCCTGCCCGCCGTCGACCTGGCGGCCGGGCTGGCCGAGGTGGTCAAGTGCGGCTTCATCGCCGACCCGGTGATCCTGGATCTCGTCGAGCGTGACCCGGCGGCGGCCACCGACCCGCGCGGGCCGGTGACCCGGGAGCTGATCGAGCGGGCCATCCGGGTCAAGGCGGACGTGGTCGCCGGCGACCTGCGCGAGTCGGGCCTGCGGGAGGTGCTCAACTACGGCCACACCCTGGCCCACGCCATCGAGCAGGTCGAGGGTTACCGCTGGCGGCACGGCCACGCCGTGGCCGTGGGCCTGGTGTACGCGGCCACGCTGGCCCGGCTCGCCGGCCGGCTGGACGCGTCGACCGCCGATCGGCACCGGCGTACCCTGACCGCGCTCGGTCTGCCGGTGAGCTACCCGGCCGACGCCTGGGAGCGGCTGCTGGCCGTGATGCGGGTGGACAAGAAGGCCCGGGGCAGCCGGCTGCGGTTCGTGGTGCTGGACGCGCTGGCCCGCCCGGCGATGCTGGAGGGCCCGGACGACGCGCTGCTGGAGGCCGCCTACCGCGAGGTGGCCACCCCGTGAAGGTGTACGTGTTGAACGGGCCGAACCTGGGCCGCCTCGGCACCCGGGAGCCCGCCGTGTACGGCTCGACCAGCTATGCCGACCTGGTGACGCTCTGCGAGGCCACCGGCCGGGACCTGGGGCTCGACGTGACGGTCCGGCAGACCGACGCCGAGCACGAGCTGCTCGGCTGGCTGCACGCCGCCGCCGACGAGGGCGCCGCCGTGGTGCTCAACCCGGCCGCCTGGTCGCACTACTCGTACGCGGTGCGCGACGCCTGCGCCATGCTGCGCGGGCCGCTGGTGGAGGTGCACCTCTCCAACATCCACGCCCGCGAGGAGTTCCGGCACCACTCCGTCGTCTCCGCGGTGGCGACCGGGGTGATCTGTGGTCTCGGCATCGACGGCTACCGCCTCGCCCTGCACCACCTGGCCACCCGCGCAGGGGTCGTCCCGAGCGGGGACCGGGCGATTCGACGCAGCTAGTAGACTCCTAGGGTCTGTCCGCCAATTGATGATCAAGGCAGGAAATGGCCTCCACCAACGACCTCAAAAACGGCCTGGTACTCAACCTGGACGGCGAGCTCTGGGCCGTCGTCGAGTTCCAGCACGTCAAGCCCGGTAAGGGTGGCGCGTTCGTGCGCACCACGCTGAAGAACGTGCTGTCCGGGAAGGTGGTCGACAAGACCTTCAACGCGGGCACCAAGGTCGAAACCGCGACCGTGGACAAGCGCACGATGCAGTATTTGTACGCCGACGGCGAAGACTTCGTCTTCATGGATCTGGAGACCTTCGACCAGATCACCGTGCCCGGCGGCACCGTCGGCGAGGCAGCCAACTACCTGCTGCCCGAGGCGGAGGCGACCGTCGCCCAGCACGAGGGTGTGCCGCTCTACATCGAGCTGCCCACCAGCGTCGTGCTGGAGGTCACCTACACCGAGCCCGGCCTGCAGGGCGACCGTTCGACCGGCGGCACCAAGCCGGCGACCGTGGAGACCGGCGCCACCGTGCCGGTTCCGCTGTTCATCACCACCGGTGAGAAGATCAAGGTCGACACCCGCGACGGCCGTTACCTCGGCCGCGCCTGATGGCTGAGGGTCCCAAGCAGCAGATGCCGGCGCGCCGTAAGGCGCGCAAGCGGGCGCTGGACGTCCTCTACGAGGCCGACCTGCGGGATCGGCCGCCCGTCGAGGTCCTGGCCGGCTACCTCCAGCGCATCGAACAGCCCCGCCCGGAGCACCTGGGTTACGCGGTGGGCCTGATCGAGGGGGTCGCCGAGCACCTCAACCGCATCGACGAGCTGATCGCCAGCTACGCCGAGGGTTGGACGTTGGAGCGGATGCCGGTGGTCGACCGCAACCTGGCCCGGATCGCCGTCTACGAGTTGCTCTACGTCGACGAGATCGACGACGCGGTGGCGATCAGCGAGGCCGTCGAGTTGGCCCGGCAGATGTCCACCGACGATTCGCCGCGGTTCCTCAACGGCGTGCTCGGGCGCATCGCCGAGTACGCCACCCGCTGAGCGGCCGCGTAACCCGTACGACGAGAAGGGCCCGTGCCATCCGGCACGGGCCCTTCTTTCGGTGAAGCGACAGCTCAGGAGGCGAAGAACGCCCGGGGGTCGGCCACCAGCACGCCGTGCTCGGTGAGCCGCTCGATCAGACCCGACGGTGAGGCGTCGTAGACGATCGCGAGCGCCCGCAGGTCGTCGGCGCGGATGGAGAGCACCCGGCCGTTGTAGTCACCGCGCTGCTGCTGGATGGCGCGGGCGTAGCGGGCGACGTAGGCCAGGTCCTCGGAGGCCTCGTCGTAGAGCCGCTCCAGGTCCAGAACGATCTTGCTGGTGGGCTCGTGCCGGACGCCGCTGCCGTCCGGCAGCAGTTCCGAGACGGGGACCCGGTAGAACTCGGCCAGCTCGGCCAGACGGGACACCGTCACGGCCCGGTCGCCACGCTCGTACGAGCCGACCACCACGGCCTTCCACCGCCCGTTCGACTTCTCCTCCACACCCTGCAGGGAGAGGCCCTGCTGCTGGCGGATGGAGCGCAGGCGTGCGCCCAGAGATTTGGCGTATTCAGAGGGCATTCGGACACTCCCAGTGCTGCTCGGGGTTCTCCCGTCGATCGCTACGGAGCGTGACGGTACGGGGAATGCGACACGTGGTCAAGTGGTCGTGACCTTACCGTTGGGGAGCACCGAGGGAGTTATCCCCATTTCGTCGGCCTGATCCGGTGGTCAGCGGCCGCCGTCCGTCGGCCCGGTGACCACTGGTAACGTGGCGTGAAGCCTCGGTCGGGTTCGCTCGCGCTCGCCGGCCGGAGGTGCCCGACATCCTTTAACGACCCGTCCCGTGAGGCGGGGAAGGAGGTCCGCCGTGGCATACCCACCGGCTGCCCGCTCGTCACCACCGCGACAACCCTCGGTGAAGGTGATCCTCGCCAGCGCCGACGTGCAGCGCGTGGTCGACCGCATCGCCCACCAGATCCTGGAGAAGACCCAGGGCGCCGCCGACACCGTGCTGCTCGGGATTCCCACCCGGGGTGCGCCCCTCGCGCGGCGGCTCGCCTCCCGGATCAGCACCTTCGAGGACGTCGTCGTCCCGGTCGGTGTGCTCGACATCACCCTCTACCGCGACGACCTGCGCCGGCACGCGACCCGCGCGATCGGCCCGACCCAGGTGCCCAGCGGCGGCATCGACGGCAGGCGGGTGATCCTCGTCGACGACGTGCTGTTCTCCGGGCGCACCGTGCGCGCCGCGCTCGACGCGCTCAACGACGTGGGCCGCCCGGCGTCGGTGCAGCTCGCCGTCCTGGTCGACCGCGGCCACCGTGAGTTGCCGATCCGCGCCGACTACGTCGGCAAGAACATCCCGACGGCGCTCGCCGAGAGCGTCAAGGTGACGCTCGCCGAGACCGACGGCGCCGACGAGGTCAAGTTGTACGGGGGAGCCACCTCATGATCAGGCACCTGCTCTCCGGCGCGGACCTGGACGCCGACACCGCCACCGAGATCCTGGACACCGCCGCCGAGATGGCCACGGTCGCCGGCCGCGAGATCAAGAAGCTGCCCGCGCTGCGTGGCCGGACGGTGGTGAACCTCTTCTACGAGGACTCCACCCGCACCCGGATCTCGTTCGAGGCGGCGGCGAAGCGGCTCAGCGCCGACGTGATCAACTTTTCCGCGAAGGGGTCCAGCGTCGCCAAGGGCGAGAGCCTGAAGGACACCGCGCTGACCCTGCAGGCGATGGGCGCCGACGCGGTGGTCGTGCGGCACCCCGCCTCCGGCGCCCCGCACCGGCTCGCCAACTGGGTGGACGGGTCGGTGGTCAACGCCGGCGACGGCACCCACGAGCACCCCACCCAGGCGCTGCTCGACGCGTACACCATGCGGGCCCGGCTGGGCCGGCTGGCCGGCCTGTCGGTCGCGGTGGTCGGCGACGTGCTGCACTCGCGGGTGGCCCGCTCCAACGTCCTGCTGCTGTCCACCCTCGGCGCGAAGGTCACCCTGGTCGGTCCGCCCACCCTCATCCCCGTCGACATCGCCGGCGCGCTCGCCCCGGGCACCGACGTGTCCTACGACCTCGACGCCGTGCTGCCCGACGTCGACGTGGTGATGATGCTGCGGGTGCAGCGGGAGCGGATGAAGGACTCCTACTTCCCCTCCGCGCGCGAGTACTCCCGCCGTTACGGGCTGGACGGCCCGCGGATGCGCCGCCTGCCCGAGCACGCGATCGTCATGCACCCGGGCCCGATGAACCGGGGGATGGAGATCACCCCTGAGGTGGCCGACTCACCCCGCTCCACCATCGTCGAACAGGTCACCAACGGGGTCTCCGTGCGGATGGCTGTTCTGTACCTGCTGCTCGGAGGGAACAACCGGTGACCGCGTACCTCATCACCAGCGTGAGCATCGTCGGCGCCGCGCCGACCGACCTGCTGATCCGCGACGGCGTCGTCGCCGAGGTCGGTCCGGGGCTGTCCGCGCCGGACGCCGTGGTGGTCGACGGCGCCGGGCTGGTCGCCCTGCCGGGCCTGGTCGACCTGCACACCCACCTGCGCGAGCCCGGCCGGGAGGACGCCGAGACCGTCGAGTCCGGGTCCCGGGCGGCGGCGTTGGGCGGCTACACGGCGGTCTGCGCGATGGCGAACACCTCGCCGGTCGCGGACACCGCAGGCGTCGTCGAGCAGGTCTGGCGGCTCGGCCGGGAGGCCGGCCTGGTCGACGTGCAGCCGGTCGGCGCGGTCACCGTCGGGTTGGCCGGCGAGCGCCTGGCCGAGCTGGGCGCGATGGCCGACTCGGCGGCCCGCGTGCGGATCTTCTCCGACGACGGGCACTGCGTCGCCGACCCGTTGCTGATGCGCCGGGCCCTGGAGTACGTCAAGGCGTTCGACGGGATCATCGCCCAGCACGCCGAGGAGCCCCGCCTCACCGAGGGCGCCCAGATGCACGAGGGTGAGGTCTCCACCCGGCTGGGGCTGATCGGCTGGCCTGCGGTCGCCGAGGAGGCGATCATCGCCCGGGACGTGCTGCTGGCCGAGCACGTGGGCAGCCGCCTGCACGTCTGCCACGTCTCCACCGCCGGCAGCGTCGAGGTGCTGCGCCAGGCCAAGGCCCGTGGCGTACGCGTCACCGCCGAGGTCACCCCGCACCACCTGCTGCTCACCGACGAGCGGGCGGCGACCTACGACCCGGTCTTCAAGGTGAACCCGCCGCTGCGCACGGCCGCGGACATCACCGCCCTGCGGTCCGCGCTCGCCGACGGCGTCATCGACATCATCGCCACCGACCACGCCCCGCACGCCGTGGAGGACAAGGAGTGCGAGTGGGCGTACGCCCGGCCGGGGATGCTCGGCCTGGAGACGGCCCTGTCCATCGCGCTCGACGTGCTCGGCCCCGAGTGGGACCTGATCGCCGAGCGGATGTCGCGCACCCCCGCCCGGATCGCGGGGCTGACCGGGCACGGCGTCGACCCGGCGCCCGGTGTGCCGGCCAACCTGACCCTGATCGACCCGGCCGCCCGCCGCACCATCGAGCCGGCGGAACTGGCCAGTCGCAGTCGCAACACCCCGTACGCCCGCATGACGCTGCCGGGTCGCATCGTGGCGACCTTCCTGCGCGGCGAGCCGACGGTCCTGGACGGAAAGGCAGTCAAGTGACCCGTAGACGTTCCGCGATCCTCGTCCTCGAGGACGGGCGCACGTTCCCCGGCGAGGCGTACGGCAGCGTCGGTGAGACCTTCGGCGAGGCGGTCTTCAACACCGGCATGACCGGTTACCAGGAGACCCTGACCGATCCGTCCTACCACCGGCAGGTGGTGGTGCAGACCGCGCCGCACATCGGCAACACCGGCGTCAACGGCGAGGACGACGAGTCCGGCCGGATCTGGGTGGCCGGCTACGTCGTCCGCGACCCGGCCCGGATCGGCTCGAACTGGCGGGCCACCGGCAGCCTGGAGGACCGCCTCGCCACCGAGGGTGTGGTGGGCATCAGCGGCGTGGACACCCGTGCGTTGACCCGGCACCTGCGTGAGCGGGGCGCCATGCGGGTGGGCATCTCCAGCGTCGAGAAGGACCCGCAGAGCCTGCTGGCCCGGGTCCGGCAGTCACCGCAGATGGTCGGCGCGGACCTGTCCGCCGAGGTGACCACCGCCCAGCCGTACGTCGTCGAGGCGCTCGGCGAGCACCGGTTCACCGTGGCGGCGCTGGACCTGGGCATCAAGCGCAACGTGCCGCGCCGGCTGGCCGCGCGCGGGGTGACCACCCACGTGCTGCCGGCCTCGTCGAGCATCGAGGACCTGCTGGCCACGGGCGCCGACGCGGTCTTCCTGTCGCCCGGCCCCGGCGACCCGGCGACGGCCGACGGCCCGGTGGCGCTGGCCCGGGAGGCGCTGCGGCGGGAGGTGCCGCTGTTCGGCATCTGCTTCGGCAGCCAGATTCTCGGCCGGGCGCTCGGCTTCGGCACCTACAAGCTGGGCTACGGCCACCGGGGGATCAACCAGCCGGTGCTCGACCGGGCCACCGGCAAGGTGGAGGTGACCAGCCACAACCACGGCTTCGCGGTCCGGGTGCCCGGTGCGGGGCAGGGCGCGGTGGTTCCCGACCAGGTGATCGACACCGACTTCGGCGGGGTGCGGGTGTCGCACGTCTGCCTCAATGACAACGTGGTCGAGGGGCTGCGGGCCGTGGACGTCCCCGCCTTCACCGTGCAGTACCACCCGGAGGCGGCGGCCGGCCCGCACGACGCCGACTACCTCTTCGACCGTTTCGCGGAACTGATCGAAGGCCGGACCCACAGCAAGGGGCGCAGCAATGCCTAAGCGGACCGATCTCAAGCACATCCTCGTGATCGGCTCCGGGCCGATCGTCATCGGGCAGGCCTGCGAGTTCGACTACTCCGGCACGCAGGCGTGCCGGGTGCTGCGCAGCGAGGGCATCCGGGTCAGCCTGGTCAACTCCAACCCCGCCACGATCATGACGGACCCCGAGTTCGCCGACGCCACGTACGTCGAGCCGATCACCCCGGAGTTCGTGGAGCTGGTCATCGCCAAGGAGCGCCCGGACGCGATCCTGGCCACCCTCGGCGGCCAGACCGCGCTGAACACGGCCGTCGCCCTGCACGAGGCCGGCGTCCTGGACAAGTACGGCGTCGAGCTGATTGGCGCGAACATCGACGCCATCAACCGGGGCGAGGACCGCCAGCTGTTCAAGGAGATCGTGGCGAAGGCCGGCGTACGCCTGGGCGTCGACGACCCGGCCGGGCTGGTGCCCCGCTCCCGGGTGTGCCACTCCATGGACGAGGTCGAGGCGACAGTCGCCGAGCTGGGCCTGCCGGTGGTGATCCGGCCGTCGTTCACCATGGGTGGCCTGGGCTCCGGCATGGCGCACACCCCGGAGGACCTGGCCCGCATCGCCGGCGACGGCCTGACCGCCAGTCCGGTGCACGAGGTGCTCATCGAGGAGAGCGTGCTCGGCTGGAAGGAGTACGAGCTGGAGCTGATGCGCGACCGGCACGACAACGTGGTGGTCGTCTGCTCGATCGAGAACCTGGACCCGATGGGCGTGCACACCGGCGACAGCGTCACCGTGGCCCCGGCCATGACGCTCACCGACCGGGAGTACCAGCGCCTGCGCGACCTGGGCATCGCGGTGCTGCGCGAGGTCGGGGTGGACACCGGCGGCTGCAACATCCAGTTCGCGGTCAACCCGGTCGACGGCCGGATCGTCGTGATCGAGATGAACCCCCGGGTGTCGCGCTCCTCGGCGCTGGCGTCCAAGGCGACCGGCTTCCCGATCGCGAAGATCGCCGCGAAGCTGGCCATCGGCTACACGCTCGACGAGATCCCCAACGACATCACCCTGAAGACCCCGGCGGCGTTCGAGCCGACCCTCGACTACGTGGTGGTGAAGATCCCCCGGTTCGCGTTCGAGAAGTTCCCCGGCGCGGACCCGGAACTGACCACCACCATGAAGTCGGTGGGCGAGGCGATGAGCCTCGGGCGCAACTTCACCGAGGCGCTGAACAAGGCGATGCGCTCGATGGAAACCAAGGCCGCCGGCTTCTGGACGCAGCCCGACCCGGCCGACGCGACGCGGGAGAACACCCTCACCGCGCTGCGCATCCCGCACGACGGCCGGCTCTACACGGTGGAGCGGGCGCTGCGTCTCGGCGCGTCGATCGCCGAGGTCGCCGAGGCGTCCGGCGGGATCGACCCCTGGTTCCTGGACCAGATCGCCGCGCTGATCGAGCTGCGCGCCGAGATCGTCGACGCGCCGGTGCTCGACGTCGAGCTGCTGCGTCGCGCCAAGCGGGCCGGCCTGTCCGACCGGCAGCTCGCCGCGCTGCGTCCGGAGCTGGCGGCCGAGGACGGCGTACGGACCCTGCGCCACCGCCTCGACGTGCGCCCGGTCTACAAGACCGTGGACACCTGCGCGGCCGAGTTCGAGGCCACCACCCCCTACCACTACTCCACGTACGACCTGGAGACCGAGGTCGTGCCGTCGGGCCGGCCGAAGGTGCTGATCCTGGGCTCCGGCCCGAACCGGATCGGGCAGGGCATCGAGTTCGACTACTCGTGCGTGCACGCGGTGCAGGCGCTGCGGTCGGCCGGTTACGAGACCGTCATGGTCAACTGCAACCCCGAGACGGTCTCCACCGACTACGACACGGCCGACCGGCTCTACTTCGAACCGCTGACCTTCGAGGACGTCCTGGAGGTCTGGCACGCGGAGGACTCCTCCGGCCGGGCGGCCGGCGGGCCGGGTGTGGTCGGCGTGGTCGTGCAGCTCGGCGGGCAGACCCCGCTGGGGTTGGCGCAGCGGCTCAAGAACGCCGGCGTGCCGATCGTCGGCACCTCCCCGGAGTCGATCCACCTGGCCGAGGAGCGGGGCGCGTTCGGCGCGGTGCTGGCCCGTGCCGGGCTGCGCGCGCCGGCGCACGGCATGGCCACGTCCTACGACGAGGCCAAGACGATCGCCGACGAGATCGGCTACCCGGTGCTGGTCCGACCGTCGTACGTGCTGGGCGGGCGGGGCATGGAGATCGTCTACGACGACCCGACGCTGCGCGACTACATCGGTCGGGCCACCGACATCTCCGGCGACCATCCGGTGTTGGTGGACCGGTTCCTCGACGATGCGATCGAGATCGACGTGGACGCCCTGTGCGACGCCGACGGCGCGGTCTACATCGGTGGCGTGATGGAGCACATCGAGGAGGCCGGGATCCACTCCGGCGACTCGTCCTGCGCGCTGCCGCCGATCACCCTCGCGGGGTCGCACCTGGCCGAGGTCCGCCGCTACACCGAGGCGATCGCCCGCGGTGTCGGCGTGCGCGGTCTGCTCAACGTGCAGTACGCGCTCAAGGACGACGTGCTCTACGTCCTGGAGGCCAACCCGCGCGCGTCGCGGACCGTGCCGTTCGTCTCGAAGGCGACGGCCGTTCCGCTGGCCAAGGCGGCCGCCCGGATCGCGCTCGGCGCGACCATCGCCGAGCTGCGCGCCGAGGGCCTGCTCCCGGCGACGGGCGACGGCGGCACGATGCCCGCCGACGCGCCGATCGCGGTCAAGGAGGCGGTGCTGCCGTTCAAGCGCTTCCGGACCCGGGCCGGCAAGGGGATCGACTCGCTGCTCGGGCCGGAGATGAAGTCGACCGGCGAGGTGATGGGCATCGACACCAACTTCGGGCACGCCTTCGCCAAGAGCCAGTCGGCCGCGTACGGGTCGCTGCCGACCGCCGGGAAGATCTTCGTGTCGGTGGCCAACCGGGACAAGCGCGGCATGATCTTCCCGATCAAGCGGCTGGCCGACCTGGGCTTCGAGATCGTCGCCACCACCGGCACGGCCGAGGTGCTGCGCCGGCACGGGATCGCCTGCGAGCAGATCCGCAAGCACTACGAGGCCGGCGAGGGGGAGGACGCGGTGTCGCTGATCCTCGGCGGCGACGTGGCCCTGGTGGTCAACACCCCGCAGGGCTCCGGCGCGAGCGCCCGCTCCGACGGCTACGAGATCCGCAGCGCCGCCGTCACCGCCGACATCCCCTGCATCACCACTGTTCCGGGCGCGGCGGCGGCGGTCATGGGCATCGAGGCGCGGATCCGGGGCGACATGCAGGTCCGCCCCCTGCAGGACCTGCACGCCACCCTCCGGGCGGCCCAGTGACCCTGTTCGAGCGGGTCGTGCGGCCGGGGTTGTTCCGCCTCGGCGGTGGCGACGCCGAGGCCGCGCACGAGTGGACGCTGCGGCGGTTGGCCGGGCTGTCGCGGCGTCCGGTGGCGTTGGCGGCCCTGCGGGCCCGCTACGCCGTCCAGGCGCCGCGCACGGTGTTCGGCGTGCGATTCCCCAACCCGGTCGGGCTGGCCGCCGGCATGGACAAGGACGGCGCCGCGCTGGCGGCCTGGCCGGCGCTCGGCTTCGGCTTCGTCGAGGTCGGCACGGTGACGGCGCACGCCCAGCCGGGCAACCCCCGGCCACGGCTGTTCCGGCTGCCGGCCAGCGAGGCCGTGGTCAACCGGATGGGCTTCAACAACGCCGGGGCCGCCGCGCTGGCCGCCCGGCTGGACGCGCTGCCGCGCCCCATCGGGGTGCCGCTGGGGATCTCGCTGGGCAAGTCCAAGGTGACCCCGCTCGACGAGGCGGTCGAGGACTACCTCGCCTCGTACCGGGCGCTGCGCGGGCACGGTGACTACTTCGCGGTCAACGTGTCCTCGCCGAACACCCCGGGCCTGCGCTCGTTGCAGGACCGCGCGCATCTGGACGCCCTGCTGGCCGCGCTGGTGGGGGAGAAGCCGGTGCTGGTCAAGATCGCACCGGATCTCACCGAGGCGGCGATCGCCGAGCTGCTGGAGGTGTGCCTGGCCCGGGGCGCCGCCGGGGTGATCGCCACCAACACCACCCTGGCCCGCGACGGCCTGGCCCCGGCCGAGGCCGAACGCGGCGCCGAGACCGGTGGCCTGTCCGGCCGGCCGCTGACCGGCCGCGCCCGGGACGTGGTCGCGTTCGTCCATCGGGAGACCGCCGGCGCCCTGCCGATCATCGGCGTCGGCGGGGTGCTGGACCCGGACGACGCGGCGCGGATGGTCGACGCCGGCGCCGACCTGGTGCAGCTCTACACCGGCTTCATCTACCGGGGGCCGGCCCTGGTCCGCGCCGCCGTCCGTGCCGCCGCGCGCGCGGCGGCCACAGCGGGGGCGCCGGACCCGGTCGCCGGGCGTTGACCGGCCCGGGTCCGGTGCTGACCCCGCCCCGCGCCGCGCCGGCTCTGCGGCGGGGGTTCCACCCCCTCCGCGAGGCCTTTGCTCTGCTTCAACCCACGCAACGGCCGGCGTCCGATATCCGGACACCGGGCGTTGCGTCCGTTGAAGCAGAGCAAAGGATGAGAAGGAACGACCCGACCGGCGGCCTGACGACCGGCGCCTGGAAGGAGCACGCATGACGCCCGAGGAGATCCTGGCCACCGACCGGGCGCACGTCTGGCACCCGTACGCCGCGCTGCCACCGGCGAACCCGCCGTGCGTGGTGCGCGGCGCCGAGGGCGTACGGCTGACCCTGGCCGACGGCCGGGAGCTGGTGGACGGCATGTCGTCCTGGTGGGCGGCGATCCACGGCTACCGGCACCCGGTGCTGGACGCGGCCGTGACCGACCAGCTCGGCAGGATGAGCCACGTGATGTTCGGCGGGCTGACCCACGAGCCTGCGGTGCAGCTCGCGCGGACCCTGGTCGAGCTGGCCCCGGAGGGTCTGGAGCAGGTGTTCCTGGCCGACTCCGGCTCGGTCAGCGTCGAGGTGGCGGTCAAGATGTGCCTGCAGTACCAGCGGGCCATCGGGCGGCCACAGCGGCGCCGGCTGGCGACCTGGCGGGGTGGCTACCACGGCGACACGTTCCACCCGATGAGCGTCTGCGACCCGGAGGGCGGGATGCACCACCTCTGGGGCGACGTGCTGCCCCGGCAGATCTTCGCCCCGGTGCCGCCCGGCGGCTTCACCGACCCGCCCGACGAGGCGTACGTGGCGGCGTTGGTGGACACCGTCGAGCGGCACGCCGACGAGCTGGCCGCGGTGATCGTCGAGCCTGTCGTCCAGGGCGCCGGCGGGATGCGGTTCCACCATCCGGGTTACCTGCGGGTGCTGCGCGAGGTGACCCGCGCGCACGGGGTGCTGCTGATCTTCGACGAGATCGCGACCGGGTTCGGCCGTACCGGCGCGATGTTCGCCGCCGAGCACGCCGGGGTGGCCCCGGACGTGATGTGCGTGGGCAAGGCGCTCACCGGGGGCTACCTGACCCTGGCCGCGACGCTGTGCACCGCCGAGATCGCCCGGGGCATCTCCGCCGACGGCGTGCTGGCCCACGGGCCCACCTTCATGGGCAACCCGCTGGCCTGCGCGGTCGCCAACGCCTCCATCGGGCTGCTGCGGGCCGGGGACTGGGCGGCGCAGGTGTCCAGGGTCGGCGCCGGCCTGCGCGCCGGCCTGGAGCCGCTGCGCGCCGCCCCGGGCGTGGCCGATGTGCGGGTGCTCGGGGCGATCGGGGTGGTCCAGCTCGACCACGAGGTCGACCTCGGCGCGGCCACCGCGGCGGCCGTCGAGCGGGGCGTCTGGCTGCGGCCGTTCCGCGACCTGATCTACACGATGCCGCCGTACGTCACCGACGACGCCGACCTGGCCCGTATCGCGGCCGGGGTGGCGGCGGCGGTGGCGGCCGGCTGAGCGGTCCCGGTCAACGAGTACGCACCGAGGCGGTCCGCCGCCCGGACGAGAAGGGAAGTGCACAGATGGAGAGCTTCGGCACCCGACTGCACCGGGCCGTCACCGAGCGCGGGCCGCTCTGTGTGGGCATCGACCCGCATCCCGGTCTGCTGGCCCGGTGGGGCCTCGCGGACGACGTCGACGGCCTCGACCGGTTCTCCCGGACCGTGGTGGACGCCCTCGGTGACCGGGTTGCGGTGGTCAAGCCTCAGTCGGCCTTTTTCGAGCGATTCGGATCCCGCGGTGTGGCGATCCTTGAGTCAACTATCCGACAGTTACGAGAAGCCGGTTCGCTCGTTCTTCTGGACGTCAAGCGTGGCGACATCGGCTCAACGGTCAGCGCGTACGCCTCCGCGTACCTTGATCCATCCAGCCCGCTGTATGTCGACGCGGTCACGGCCAGTCCCTACCTGGGAGTAGGTTCGCTGGCGCCGATGTTCGAGTTGGCCGCCCAGCACGGCGGCGGGGTCTTCGTGCTGGCCCTCACCTCGAACCCCGAGGGCGCGGCCGTGCAGCGGGCCCGTACGGCCGACGGGCGGACCGTCGCGCAGACCGTGATCGACGAGATTTCCCAGCTCAACCGGGGTGCGGACCCCCTCGGCAGCTTCGGTCTGGTGGTCGGCGCGACCATCGGTGACACCGGTCATGACCTCTCCGGCGTGGGGGGTCCGCTGCTCGCTCCAGGGCTCGGCGCGCAGGGTGCGGGTGCCGCCGATCTGCGTACCGTCTTCGGTTCCAGCCTCGCTTCGGTGCTCCCGTCGTACTCCCGGGAGGTCCTGTCGGCGGGACCGGACGCGGACGCCCTGCGGGCCGCCGCGGACCGGGTGGCGGGCGAGTGCCGGGCCGTTCTGGCTGCCCGGTGACTGACTGACGGCTCGGTCACTTTGCGATGATCATCGCGCGCCCACGTTGCCGAAAGCTCCGTTGACCGCTAGTTTTCCCCGCGCTGGGAACCACGGACCCCTTGGTTCACAGCGACACCACGTTTCACAGATGCGGCGGTGCGCCCCGCCCGCCGCGATAGGGACCTGAGGAGAACTGGTGCCGCTCCCGTCACTGACCCCCGAACAGCGCGCTGCCGCGCTCGAGAAGGCCGCGGAGATCCGCAAGGCCCGTGCCGAGCTGAAGGAGCAGCTCAAGCAGGGCAAGACCACCCTCGGTGCCGTCCTCGAGCGGGCCGAGAGCGACGACGTCGTGGGCAAGCTCAAGGTTTCGGCCGTCCTGCAGGCGATGCCGGGCATCGGCAAGATCCGGGCTACCCAGATCATGGAGAAGCTCAAGATCGCTGACAGCCGTCGCCTGCGTGGCCTCGGCGAGCAGCAGCGCAAGGCACTGCTTGGAGAGTTCGCCGCCAACTGAACCTGGCAGCGTGTAGAAACAAGCAGTGAGCACGGATGACGAGGCGCGCCCGGCGGCTCGGCTCACTGTCCTGGCTGGACCTTCGGGTTCCGGCAGGGAGAGTGTCGTCGAGCTCGTTCGGGCGCGTTTCCCGTCCGTGTGGATCCCGGTGCCGGCAACGACCAGGCCGCGCCGGGAACCGGAGGTGGACGGAGAGCAACGGGTCTTCCTCGCCCCGGCCGAGTTCGAACGCCGGGTGGCCACCGGAGACCTGCTGGAGTGGTCCCGGATCGGCGCGTACCACCGGGGCACCCTCGACCCGCCGCTGCGCGCCCGGCTCGACGCCGGGCAGCCGGTCCTGCTCCCGCTCGACGTCGCCGGGGCCCGGCTGGTGCGGGCGCGACTGCCCGCCGCGCGGCTGGTGCTGCTGATCCCGCCCGGGCACCGGCCCGACGCCGCCGTGGCCGCCGCCTTCGCGCACACCCTGACGCACGACCACACCGATCGGGTCGCCGACGAGCTGGTAGGCTTACTCGGTTCTTCTTATCCGGATCCGGCCTGGTCGCGTGTACGCGGCTGACGGCCGGCCGCCGTTGAGACTCAGCACCGCGTCCGCGCGGCTCGAAAGACGCAGAGGTTAATTCGTGGGATCCATCGCCAACCCCGAAGGCATCACCAACCCGCCGATCGACGAGCTCCTTGAGAAGACGACGTCGAAGTACGCGCTGGTCATCTTCGCCGCCAAGCGCGCGCGCCAGGTCAACGCCTACTACAGCCAGCTCGGTGAGGGCCTCCTGGAGTACGTCGGTCCGCTCGTCGAGACGACCCCGCAGGAGAAGCCCCTCTCCATCGCCATGCGCGAGATCAACGCGGGCCTGCTCACCGCTGAGCCGACCGACCAGCCGTAAGCCCGCACCCGTCGATGTCCGCCTCGATCGTCCTCGGGGTCGGCGGCGGCATCGCCGCCTACAAGGCGTGTGAGCTGCTGCGACTCTTCACCGAGTCGGGCCATCGGGTCCGGGTCGTGCCGACCGCGTCGGCGCTGAAGTTCGTCGGGGCCCCGACCTGGGCGGCGCTCTCCGGTCAACCGGTCGCCGACGACGTCTGGTCCGACGTGCACGAGGTGCCGCACGTCCGCCTCGGCAAGCAGGCCGACCTCGTGGTGGTCGCGCCGACCACCACCGACCTGCTGGCCAAGGCCGCCCACGGGCTCGCCGACGACCTGCTGACCAACACGCTGCTGACCGCCCGCTGCCCGGTCGTGCTGGCTCCGGCCATGCACACCGAGATGTGGGAGCATCCGGCCACCGTCGCCAACGTCGCCACGCTGCGGGCCCGGGGCGTGCGGGTCATCGAGCCGGCCGTCGGGCGGCTCACCGGCGTCGACACCGGCAAGGGCCGGCTACCCGACCCGGCGGAGATCTTCGCGGTCGCCCGCCAGGTCCTCGCTCGGGGCGTGTCCGCCCCCGCCGACCTGGCCGGCCGCCGGGTGGTGGTCACCGCCGGCGGCACCCGCGAGCCGCTGGACCCGGTCCGTTTCCTCGGCAACCGCTCCTCCGGCAAGCAGGGCTACGCCTTCGCCCGGTCGGCGGTCGCCCGGGGCGCGCGGGTCACGCTGATCGCGGCCAACGTCTCCCTCGCCGACCCCGCCGGGGTCGACCTGGTCCGCGTCGGCACGACCGCCGAGCTGCGCGAGACGACCCTCAAGGCCGCCGCCGAGGCCGACGCGGTCGTGATGGCGGCGGCTCCGGCCGATTTCCGACCGGCGACGTACGCGCCTGGCAAAATCAAGAAGTCGGACGACGGCGTCGCTCCCACCATCGAGCTCGTCACGAACCCGGACATCGCGGCGGAGCTCGGCCAGCGCAAGCGACCGGAGCAGGTGCTGGTGGTGTTCGCCGCCGAGACCGGCGACGCGGAGGCCAACGGCCGGGCGAAACTCGCCCGGAAGCGGGCCGACCTGATCGTGGTCAACGAGGTCGGCCCGGACCGGGTCTTCGGCGCCGACACCAACACGGTGACGGTCATCGGCGCGGACGGCTCGGTGAGCCGTCTGCCGGAGCAGGCCAAGGAGGCCGTGGCCGACACCGTGTGGGACCTCGTCGTGGCGCGGCTGGCCAACCGCTCCTGACGGGTGGAACAGCGCGCGACCGACCCCGACACCGGCCGCAGCGGTGACTAGACTGCCGCGGAACGACCTCACACGCTTAGGAGTGCCGTGACACGCCGCCTCTTCACGTCCGAATCGGTCACGGAAGGCCACCCGGACAAGATCGCCGACCAGATCAGCGACGGCATCCTCGATGCGCTGCTCGCCGAGGACCCGCACAGCCGGGTCGCGGTCGAGACCATGATCACCACCGGCCAGGTCCACATCGCCGGTGAGGTCACCACGAAGGCGTACGCCGACATCCCCACCATCGTCCGGCGCACCATCCTCGACATCGGCTACGACTCGTCGAAGAAGGGTTTCGACGGCGCGTCCTGCGGGGTCAGCGTCTCGATCGGCGCCCAGTCCGAGGACATCGCGCAGGGCGTGGACAACGCCTTCGAGCTGCGTACCGGCGCCTCGGAGAGCGCGCTGGACGCCCAGGGCGCCGGCGACCAGGGCATGATGTTCGGCTTCGCCTGCTCGGAGACCCCCGAGCTGATGCCGCTGCCCATCGCCCTGGCCCACCGGCTGGCCCGCCGGCTCGCCGCGGTGCGCAAGGACGGGACCATCCCGTACCTGCGCCCGGACGGCAAGACCCAGGTCACCATCGAGTACGAGGGGCTGCGCCCGGTCCGCCTGAACACCGTTGTGGTGTCCAGCCAGCACGCCGCGGACATCTCGCTGGAGTCGCTGCTCACCCCCGACGTGCGCGACTCCGTCATCGCGCCCGAGCTGGAGAGCCTCGGTCTGGACACCGACGGCTACCGGCTGCTGGTCAACCCGACCGGCCGGTTCGAGATCGGCGGCCCGATGGGTGACGCCGGCCTGACCGGCCGCAAGATCATCGTCGACACCTACGGCGGGTACGCCCGGCACGGCGGCGGCGCGTTCTCCGGCAAGGACCCGTCCAAGGTGGACCGCTCGGCCGCGTACGCGATGCGCTGGGTGGCCAAGAACGTGGTCGCCGCCGGCCTGGCCGAGCGGTGCGAGGCGCAGGTCGCCTACGCCATCGGCAAGGCGCACCCGGTGAGCCTGTTCATCGAGACGTTCGGCACCGAGACCGTGCCGGTGGCCTCGATCGAGAAGGCCGTCTCCGAGGTGTTCGACCTGCGCCCGGCCGCGATCATCCGGGACCTCAACCTGCTCCGCCCGATCTACCAGCAGACCGCCGCGTACGGCCACTTCGGCCGGGAGTTGCCGGACCTGTCGTGGGAGAGCACCGACCGGGCCGCCGACCTCAAGTCGGCCGCGGGAGCCTGACCGCCACCAGGCGTAGCGACCGGCGACCCGCGGACGGGTCGCCGGTCGCGCGCGTCTGCGTGGACGTCGCGCTGGCGCACCTGGACCGGCCGTTCGACTACCTGGTGCCGGCCGAACTCGACGACGTGGCGGTGCCCGGCACCCGGGTGAAGGTGCGCTTCGCGGGGCAGTTGGTCGACGGCTGGCTGCTGGCCCGGGCGGACGACTCCGGGCACACCGGCCGGCTCGCCTACCTGGAGAAGGTCGTCTCGCCCGAGCCCGTGCTGGCCCCCGAGATCGCCCGGTTGGCCCGGGCGGTCGCCGACCGGTACGCGGGCAACCTGGCCGACGTGCTCCGGCTCGCCGTGCCACCCCGGCACGCCCGGGTCGAGAAGGAACCCCACGACGAACAGCCCACCCCGACCCCCGAATCCGGTGCTGCCAGCGACGCGGTTGGCCCCGTCGAGCCGGGGGAGGCCGTCGTGCCGGGGGAGGCCGTCGACCCGAGAGGGTGGCGGGACTACCCGACCGGGCCGGCGCTGCTGCGGGCGCTCACCGACGGCCGGGCGCCCCGCGCGGTCTGGTCCGCGCTGCCCGGCGAGAACTGGGCCGCCCGCTACGCCGACGCGGTGGCCGCCACCGTCGCCGGTGGGCGGGGGGCCGTTGTCGTGGTGCCCGACGCCCGTGACCTCGACCGCCTCGACGCCGCGCTGACCGGCGTGCTGGGCCCGGGGCGGCACGTCAGCCTCTCCGCCGCCCTCGGGCCGGCCCGGCGCTACCGGGCGTTCCTCGCCGCCCGGCGCGGGCAGGTGCCGGTGGTCATCGGGACCCGGGCCGCGATGTTCGCCCCGGTGCCCCGGCTCGGTCTCGTCGCCGTCTGGGACGACGGGGACGACCTGCACTCCGAACCCCGGGCGCCCTATCCGCACGCCCGCGACGTGCTGCTCACCCGGGCGCAGCTCGGCGAGGCCGGCGCGCTGGTCGGCGGGTACGCCCGTACGGCCGAGGCACAACTGCTGCTGGAGACCGGCTGGGCCCGGGAGGTGGTCGCCGACCGGGCCACCGTGCGGGCGCGTATCCCGGCCATCGCGCCGACCGGTGACGACCCACAGCTCGCCCGTGATCCCGGTGCGGCCACCGCGCGGCTGCCCAGCCTCGCCTGGACGGCCGCCCGTGACGCCCTCCGGGCGGACCTGCCGGTGCTCGTGCAGGTGCCCCGGCGGGGCTACCTGCCCTCGGTCTCCTGCGCCGACTGTCGTACCCCGGCGCGCTGTGCGCACTGCGCCGGCCCGCTCGCGCTGCCGTCGGCCGGCGGCACCCCCGCCTGCCGGTGGTGCGCCCGGGTCGCCGCCGCGTACGCCTGCCCGCAGTGCGGCGGGCGGCGGCTGCGCGCCGCGGTGACCGGTGCCCGACGTACCGCCGAGGAGCTGGGCCGGGCCTTTCCCGACGTGCCGGTGCGGACCTCGGGACGGGAGGAGGTGCTGACCGACGTGCCCGGCGGTGCGGCGCTGGTGGTCGCCACCCCCGGCGCCGAGCCGGTCGCCGAAGGCGGCTACGGCGCGGTGCTGCTGCTCGACTCGTGGGCCCTGCTGACCCGGGCCGACCTGCGTGCCGGCGAGGAGGCGCTGCGCCGGTGGCTGGCCGCGACGGCCCTGGCCCGCCCGGCGCCGGCCGGCCGGGTGGTGGTGGTCGCCGACGGCGCGCTCGCCCCGGTGCAGGCGCTGCTGCGCTGGGACGCCGCCTGGTTCGCCGGCCGGGAACTGGCCGAGCGCCGCGAGCTGGGTTTCCCGCCGGCGGTGCGGATGGCCAGCGTCACCGGCCCGGCCGAGGCGGTGGCCGACCTGCTCGCCGCGGCCCGGCTGCCCGGCGACGCCGAGGTGCTCGGGCCGGTGCCGGCCGACGAGGGGCGCGAGCGGATGCTGGTCCGGGTGCCCCGGGCGCGGGCCGCCGCGCTCGCCGAGGCCCTGCACTCGGCCGCCGGGGTGCGCACCGCCCGCAAGGCCGCCGATCCGGTTCGTCTCCAGGTCGATCCGCTGAGCCTGTTCTGACCGTTTTCCCAGGGCGCGGCCGCTTTCCCGGGGGGCGCGGCCGGCGGGCGGAAGCCGGCCTGACGGGTGGCGCCCGCACACCGCGTCCGGCAAAGCGCTGGCGCCGAGGTGGTAGCATCGCCCGTCATGCTCGGTCGTACGACGGCCCCAGGTCACGGCACCGCCCGAAGGCGGGCGGGCCGGGAACGCGCCGGTCGGACGCGATGTCGATGATGTCAGGAAGCCGGTTATCAGGGGTGGACCAGTCGTGACCGTTCGACAATCGATCGTCTTCAACGGCGACCTCGGCAGCGGCAAGAGCACCGTGTCGGTGGAGATCGCCAAGCGGCTCGGCATGCGCCGGGTCAGCGTGGGCGACCTCTACCGGGAGATGGCGCAGCAGCGGCAGATGACCGCCCTGCAGCTCAATCTGCACGCCGAGCTGGACCAGGCCGTCGACGGTTACGTCGATCAGCTCCAGCGCGACATCGCCGCCTCCGGCGAGCATCTGATCATGGACTCGCGGCTGGCCTGGCACTTCTTCACCGACGCGCTCAAGGTGCACATGATCACCGAGCCGGGGGAGGCGGCCCGTCGGGTGCTGGCCCGCCCGTCCGGCCCGGCGGAGAGCTACGCCTCGCTGGAGGAGGCGAAGGCCAAGCTCCGCGAGCGCAGCGAGAGCGAGCGCAGCCGGTTCATCGTCCGCTACGGGGTGGACAAGGCACGGTTGCGCAACTATGACCTGATCTGCGACACGACCCGGGCCTCCGCCGCCGAGGTGGTCGAGCACATCATCGCCGCGTACGAGGGCACGCTCGGCGCCGACGTGCTGCGCGACGGCTCGCCGCTGCTGCTGCTCGACCCGGCGCGGATCTACCCGACCGAGGACATCGCGACCCTGCGCGGGCTCTGGGACAGCGAGTTCGTCGGCGACGTGGCCGAGGCCGGCGACGAGTCCCTGGAGCCGCTGAAGATCGGCTTCACCGGCGAGTACTTCTTCGTCGTCGACGGTCACCGTCGGCTCAGCGCCGCCGTCCAGAACGGTTTCTCCCTGGTCCCCGCCCAGCTGGTCGCCGAGGTCGACGAGCCGGTGGTGGGCGGGATGAGCGCCGTGGACTACTTCGCCGCGCACGTGCGCCCCGGCCTGGTCTACGACTGGGAGGCGGCCCACAAGATCCAGTTGCCGCTGCCCGAGCCGGCGCTGCTCGGCGGCGACGCCGTGCTCGCCGCGGACCGGGGCGTCGGCGCCTGAGCCCAGCGCGGAACCGGACCGGCGCGCGGGGTGCGCGCCGGCCCGGCCGTCGGCTCGACCGACGGTTCGCCGCGAGGCGTCAGCCCAGGACCACGCCCGAGGCGCCGACGCCGGCCATGCCGGAGAAGATGTCCTCGTAGTACATCCGCCAGGCACACACCCGCCCGGTGGGGACGTAGCCCGTACACGCCGTCGCGGTGTTGGTGTCGTCGATGGCGGTGTTCGTGCCGGTCGCCCAGACCTGGAGGGTGTTCGCCGGGTTCACGATCTCCACCGGGCCGCCGCTGTCGCCCTGGCCGACGGCGTTGGTGCGGGTGGTGTTCTCGGCCTGCACCTGGCCACAGACCGTGCCGAAGTTACGCACGTTGATGCACAGGTTGCGGGCCTTCACCTGGATCGAGCAGCGGGTGCCGGAGTACGCGCCGGAGGTGCACACCCAGTTGCCGACCTGGCTGGCCTGCGCGCCGATCACCTGGTTGCTGAACTTGCTGACCACCCCGCCGGCCGCGTCGGTGCTGTTGTTGAAGACCCGGCCGCCGGAGGTGCCGGCGATGAGCAGGGTGTCGCTGCTGACGTTGCGGGTTCCGACGGTGCCGATCGTCTGCCCGGTCGGGTCGGTCGCGAGGACGTTGAGGTTGGCGCAGTGCGCTGCGGAGAGCATCCGCGACACCCCGCCCTGGAAGACCCCGAAGCCGGTCGAGCAGCCGCCACCGGTGGCGGTGTTGCGCCACGCTGCGCCACCCCACCAGGGCGACGTGTCGTCCCACCGGGTCGCGGGCGCGGCGGCGACGCCGGTCTGCACGGTCACCGGGACGCCGGCGAGAGCCGTCGCGCCGAGCAGCCCGCTCTGCGTACCGACGAGCAGGCCGGCGCCGTCGGCGCGCGGCCCCACCGTGGTGATCTTGTCGCCGGCCGTGGCGCGCAGCCGGTCGGCCGCGACCATCAGCTCCCGCTGTGAGTACGCGGCGGGCAGCACCGTCGTCGCGACGGTGGCCCGCGCGTTGGCCACGAGGCGGGCCGGCGGCTCGCCCTTCCAGTAGACCTGGAGCTGACGGGTGGTGGGATCGGCGACGATACCGGCGAAGCCGGAGTTCGCGCTGCGCTGCGCCGCGTTGGTGATCTGCGCGGCGGCGGTGTTCATCCGCTGCTGCAACCCGAGCAGCTCCGACCAGGAGGCGAAGCCGCCGGGCACCGCCGTGCTGTCGACGAACGATCCGGTGGTGGTGGCCTTGCCTTTCGGCGCGGCGGTGGCCGGTGCGGCGCTCACGCCCGCGACGAGCAGCGTGAGGCCGCAGGCGGTGACGGCGATGCGACGCAGCATCGTCGTGGACCGTCGAACGGTCGGGTGTGGACGGATCATCTGGTGCCCCTTCCCCAGGGTTTCGTGGCGCGGGCCGAACCCGCACCAGGGACGGTGGCACGAGACGTCGGTTCAGCACGGCGATCCTGGACGGGACTGGACACCGTCGGACACCGCCGGACGGGGCAGCGGTCCGATGTGGAACTGTCAGACATCGGCCGCCTCCTATCTAGCGGTGTGTGACCGCAACTAGCCTGCCCGTGTCGGCACCCGGGGCGACCGGGTGACCGGTAGGGGGTGGGGGCCGCATGTCCGACCAACGGGTACCGTCCGGCGTTCGTCGAGCACCGCAGGGGCCGCCCGCGGCGTTCGACGTGGCCCGCGGCGGTGTCGAGGCGCAGACCCTGTCAGAGCTGGCCGGCCTGTTGCGCCAGCTGCGCCGCCGCGAAGCCCGGCAGCAGGGGGAGACGCGGCTGACGTACCGGCAGTTGGCGGCGAAGACCGGCTGGTCGCGCGGGATCATCGGGGAGTACTTCGCCGGCCACATCCTGCCCCCGCCGGAGCGGTTCGACGCGCTCATCCGGCTGCTCGGGGCGACCCCCACCGAGCAGGGAGTGCTGGCCACCGCGCGGGACCGGATCGAGGAGCGACGTCGACGTCCGACGCGGGACCACGCGGCCACCGGCCGGGCGGGCGCCGGGGCCGTACGGGCCCGCAGCGGCGGCACCCGGGCCGCCCCGACCCGCTTCCCCGTGCCCCGCCAACTGCCCCCGGCGCTGCCCGGATTCGTCGGACGTACCGCCCAGCTCGCCCAGCTCGATGTCGCCTGTGCCGGCCTGGACACCCCCGGCGACGGCGGCCGGGCGCCGGCCACCGTGGTGACGCTGTCCGGCACGGCCGGGGTGGGCAAGACGACGCTGGCGGTGTACTGGGCGCACCGGGTCGCCGACCGCTTCCCGGACGGCCAGCTCTACGTCGACCTGCGCGGATTCGACTCCACGGGAACGGTGGTGACGACCGTCGAGGCGGTACGGGGTTTCCTGGAGGCCCTTGAGGTGCCGCCCGAACGGATCCCCACCCACCTGCCCGCGCAGGTGGGGCTTTACCGCAGCCTGCTCGCCGGTCGCCGGATGCTGGTGCTGCTGGACAACGCCCGCGATGCCGACCAGGTTCGCCCGCTGCTGGTCGGCAGCCCGACCTGCCTGGTTCTGGTCACCAGCCGCAACCGGCTGGCCGGCCTGGTCGCCACCGAGGGCGCCCGGCCGGTCGGCGTCGAGCTGCTCAGCGCCGCCGAGGCCTGGCAGCTGTTGGCCCGGCGGCTCGGCGCCGACCGGTTGGCGGTCGAGCCGCAGGCCGTGGACGAGATAATCGAGCGATGTGCGCGGCTGCCGCTGGCCCTGGCGGTGCTCGCCGCGCGGAGTGCGGCGAATCCCGCCTTCTCCCTGGCCACCCTCGCCGCCGAGTTGCGCGCGGCGCCGCGCCCGCTGGACTCCTTGGACGGTGGCGACGCCGGCACCGACGTGCAGGCAGTCTTCTCCTGGTCGTACCGGAGCCTCACGCCCGCGGCGGCACGGCTGTTCCGGCTGTTCGGCTGTCACCCCGGCCCGGACATCGGGGTCGCCGCGGCGGCCAGCCTGGCGGGGCTGCCCCGGGAGCAGGTGCCCCGACTGTTGGCGGAGCTGGCCCACGCCCATCTGGTCAGCGAGCACGCCCCCGGCCGGTTCGGCGCGCACGACCTGCTCCGGGCGTACGCCGCCGAGCAGGCCGACCGACTCGAGCCGGCCGAGGCACGGCGGGCCGCGATCCGGCGCGGACTGGACCACTACCTGCACACCGCGCACGCGGCCGCGCTGCTGCTGCAGCCGGGTCGCGATCCGGTCACCCTGGCGGCGGCCCCACCGGGTGTGGCGCCCGAGGAGATCACCGACCACGCGCAGGCGCTCGACTGGTTCACCATCGAGTACCCGGTGCTGCTGGCGGCGGTCGCGCACGCGAACCGTGCCGGTTTCGACGGTCACGCCTGGCAGCTCGCGTGGACGCTTGTGGACTTTCTGCAACGCCGGGGGCGGTGGCCGGATCTGGCCGTCGCCCAGCGGACCGCCCTGGCCGGGGCGCGGCGGGCGGGGGACCGACTCGGGCAGGCGAACGCCCACCGCGACCTCGCCCGGGTGCTGTCCCGGCTGGGCAGGGTGGACGAGGCGGCGAGCAACTACCGGCAGGCCCTGGCGCTCTTCGGGGCGCTGGGTGACCACACCGGGCAGGCGCGTACCCACCGGGCGTTCGGCGCGATGCTCGACGGCCTCGGCCGGTACGCCGAGGCGCTGGACCACGTGCGGCGGGCTCTCGCGCTGTACCGGGACGCCGGCCATCTGGCCGGGGAGGCCAGCGCCCGCAACGCGGTGGGTTGGGCGCACGCCCAGCTCGGCCAGTACCGCCCGGCGCTCGCCCACTGCGAGCAGGCGTTGGCGCTGCTGCGCCGGACCCGGGACCGGCACGGTGAGGCGAACACCTGGGACAGCCTCGGCTTCATCCACGCGCGCCTGGGCGACCACCGGGAGGCGATCCGCTGTTACGGGCGGTCGCTGCGGCTGTACCGGCGGATCAGCGACCGCTACGACGAGGCGGACACCCTCGCCCGGCTCGGCGAGAGCCGGCGCGCGGCGGGGGACCCGGCCGGCGCGGCGCGTACCTGGCGGCGTGCCCTGGGCATCCTCGACGACCTCGGTCACCCCGACGGCGAGCGGGTCCGCGCCCTGCTGAGCCGGGCGGCAACCGCCCCGGGCTGACGCGCGTGCCGGGCGGGGGATGCCGGCTGCCGGCGGCACCGGGATGATGGAGCCTCCGACGCATCGACGGGGGAGGCCAGCCATGGATGCTGCCGAGGCGCTCACGCTGCTCATGTCGCCGCAGGGACGCGTCGATCCGTACCCGACGTACGAACGGCTGCGCTCGCACGGCCCGGTGGTGCAGGCGTTGCCCGGCATGTACGTGGTGACCGGCTACCCGGAGGTCGACGAGCTGCTGCGCGACCCCCGGCTCGGGGTGCTCGACGACGCGCTGCGGGACCAGGTCTGGCCGAACTGGCGGCAGAGCCCGGCGATCACGTCGATCGCCCGGTCCATGCTGCGTACCAACCCGCCCGATCACAGCCGTATGCGCCGACTCGCCGCCGGCGCGTTCAGCCCGCGTCGGATCGCCGGGATGCGCGACGTGGTGCGCGCCCAGGCCGAGGAACTGCTCGACGCGATGATTGCCCGCGCCTTTGACGGCGAGCCGATCGACCTGCTGGCCGACTTCGCGTACCCGCTGCCGGTCGGGGTGATCTGCGCGCTGCTCGGCGTGCCGGCGCAGGACCGGCCGCTGTTCCGCCGCTGGACCGGCGACCTGACCGGGGTGCTGGAGCCGGAGATCACCACCGAGGAGCTGGCCGTCGCCGACGCGGGCGCCGCCGAGCTGCGCGACTACTTCGTCGAGCTGATCGTCGCCCGACGCCGGGCACCGGCCGATGATCTGACCACCGCGCTGGTCCAGGTGCACGACGCCGACGGCGCCCGGCTCGCCGGCGACGAACTGCTGGCCAACCTGGTCGTGCTGCTGGTCGCCGGCTTCGAGACCACCACCAACCTGCTCGGCAACGGCCTGGTGGTGCTGCTGCGTCACCCCGAGGCCGCCTCGGCGCTGCGCGCCGACCCCGGGCTCGCCCCGGCGTACGTCGAGGAGCTGTTGCGCTACGACTCCCCGGTGCAGCTGACCACCCGGACGAGCACCGCGCCGGTGCGCTGCGGCGGGCTCGACCTGCCGGCCGGCAGTACGGCGCTGCTGCTGCTCGGCGCGGCCAACCGCGACCCGCGCCGGTTCCCCGACCCGGGGCGCTTCGATCCGACCCGCGAGCAGGCGCACCCGCTGTCCTTCGGCGCCGGCCCGCACTACTGCCTCGGCGCCGGCCTGGCCCGGCTGGAGGCGCAGCTGGCGTTCCCGATGCTGCTGCGCCGTCTGCCCGAGCTGGCCCTGGCGGGGCAGCCTCGGCACCGGACCCGCCTGACCCTGCGCGGCTACGAGAGCCTGCCGGTGACGCTGGGCACACCGGCGGTGGCCGATCGAGGTACGCCGGCCGGGGCGCTCGGGAGCACTCCGTAGACTGGTACGGCACCGCTCGCCCGCCTGATGAAGGAGCCGTCCCGCGTGACCGTCCAGCCCATCCGTCTTTTTGGGGATCCGGTGCTGCGCACGCCGGCCGATCCGGTGGTCGACTTCGACGCCGAGCTACGGCGGCTCGTCGCCGACCTCACCGACACGATGCGTGAGCAGAACGGCGCCGGCCTGGCCGCGCCGCAGCTCGGTGTCAGCCTGCGGGTGTTCGCCTTCGACGTCGACGACGTGCTCGGGCACCTGGTCAACCCGGTGCTGGAGTTCCCCGACGAGGAGGAGCAGGACGGCCCCGAGGGCTGCCTGTCCATCCCCGGGCTCTACTTCGACACCAAGCGCCGGCAGAACGTCATCGCCAAGGGCTTCAGCTCGTTCGGCGACCCGATGCAGATCGTCGGCACCGGCCTGATGGCGCGCTGCGTGCAGCACGAGACCGACCACCTCGACGGGGTGCTCTTCCTGGACCGACTGGACCCGGAGGGGCGCAAGGAAGCCATGAAGGCGATCCGCCAGGCCGAGTGGTACGACGCGGCGGCCCCGCCCACGGTCAAGCTCAGCCCGCACATCAGCGACCCCTTCGGTCTGGGTCGGTGACCCGGATGCGTGTGATCTTCGCCGGTACGCCGGCGGTGGCCGTGCCCGCCCTGGCCGCCGTCGCGGCCTCCCGGCACGAGCTGGTCGCCGTGGTCACCCGGCCCGACGCGCCCGCCGGGCGGGGGCGTGGCCTGTCCCGCTCCCCGGTCGGCGCGTGGGCCGACGAGCACGGCGTCGAGGTGCTGACGCCGGCCCGCCCCCGCGACCCGGAGTTCCTCGACCGGCTCCGCGAGCTGTCCCCGGACTGCGTGCCGGTGGTCGCCTACGGCGCGCTGGTTCCGCCGGCCGCCCTGGAGATCCCCCGGTACGGCTGGATCAACCTGCACTTCTCGCTGCTGCCCGCCTGGCGGGGCGCCGCGCCCGTGCAGCACGCCGTGCTGCACGGCGACGAGCTGACCGGGGCCAGCGTCTTCCAACTGGAGCAGGGCCTGGACACCGGCCCCGTCTTCGGCACCCTGACCGACGAGATCCGCCCCGGCGACACCTCCGGCGACCTGCTGGAGCGGCTCGCCGACTCCGGCGCCGGGCTGCTGGTGGCGGTGCTCGACGCGATCGCCGACGGCACCGCGCGCGCCGAGCCGCAGCCCGCCGACGGGGTGTCGCTGGCGCCGAAGCTGACCGTGGAGGACGCCCGGGTGCGCTGGGGTGATCCGGCCTTCGCGGTGGACCGGCGGATCCGCGCCTGCACGCCGGCCCCGGGGCCGTGGACGACCTTCCGGGACGAGCGGGTGAAGCTCGGCCCGGTCGCACCGGTGGCCGACGGACCGGACCTGAAACCGGGGGAGTTGCTGGTGGAGAAGAACCGGGCGCTGGCCGGCACGGCCACCGTGCCGGTGCGCCTCGGCGAGGTCCGCGCCGCGGGTAAGCGCGCCATGGCGGCCACCGACTGGGCGCGCGGCGTCCGCGTCAGCGCCGGCGAGGGTCTCGCGTGACGGCCCCGGAGGGGACGCGTCCGTTCCGAGGCGGTTCGTCCGCCGGCCGCGGCGGCGACCGCCGGCCGACCCGGCCGCCCCTGGACCGGCCACGACGCGTGGCGTACGAGGCGGTGGCCGCCGTGCACCGCGACGACGCCTTCGCCAACCTGGTGCTGCCCACCATCCTGCGCGAGGAGGGGCTGTACGGCCGCGACGCCGCGTTCGCCACCGAGCTGACCTACGGCACCCTGCGCCACCTCGGCACGCTCGACGCGATCCTCAGCGACGCGTCCGGGCGGGACGTGGCCCGCATCGACCCGCCGGCGCGCGACGCGCTGCGGATCGGGGCGTACCAGCTGCTGCACACCCGGGTGCCCCCGCACGCCGCCGTGTCGTCGACCGTGGACCTGGTCCGCTCGGTCGCGCCGGGCGCCGCCGGGTTCGCCAACGCGGTGCTGCGCGAGGTGTCCACCCGCGACATCGACGGGTGGGTGGCCAAGCTCGCCCCGCCGATCGAGACCGACCCGGTCGGGCACCTGGCGCTGGCGTACAGCCACCCGCAGTGGATCGTGCGGGCCTTCTCCGAGGCGCTCGACGGCGACCTGGGCGAGACCGCCCGGCTCCTGATCGAGGACAATGAGCGTCCCCCGGTGCACCTGTGCGCCCGTCCCGGCCTGATCGACCCGATTGAGCTGGCCGACCAGGTCGGCGGCGCGCCCGGCGCCTTCTCGCCGTACGCCGTCTACCTTCCCGGCGGCGCCCCGGGCGACGTGCCGGCGGTGGTCGACGGTCGCGCCCACGTCCAGGACGAGGGCTCCCAACTCGTGGCCGCCGCGCTCGCCGACGCGCCGCTGGACGGCCCGGACGGGCGCTGGCTGGACCTGTGCGCCGGTCCGGGCGGCAAGGCCGGCCTGCTCGGCGCGTTGGCCGCGCAGCGCGGCGCCCACCTGACCGCCGTGGAGGTGGCCGAGCACCGGGCTCGGCTGGTGTCCCAGGCGACCCGGGGTCTGCCGGTGACCGTGGTGGCCACCGACGGTCGTGAGGTCGGCGCGGACCCGAAGCTGCCGGAGGGCCACTTCGACCGGGTGCTGGTGGACGCCCCGTGCACCGGGCTGGGCTCGCTGCGTCGCCGGCCCGAGTCGCGCTGGCGCCGCCAGCCCTCCGACCTGCCGCCGTTGACCCGGCTGCAGCGGGAGTTGCTGGGCGCCGCGCTGCGGGCGGTCCGACCGGGCGGGCTGGTCGCCTACGTCACCTGCTCGCCGCACACCGTCGAGACGCACGTGACGGTCACCGAGGCGGCTCGCCGCAGCGGCGTGTCGGTGGACTTCGTCGACGCCCGACCGCTGCTGCCGGCCGGCATGCCCGGCCTGGGCGACGGCCCCACCGTGCAGCTCTGGCCGCACCGCCACGGCACCGACGCGATGTTCCTCGCCGTCCTGCGCAAGGGCTGACAGCCGCCCCGCGCGAGGGCTGAACGCGACACCGCACCCGGCCGAGCCGGCCGGGTGCGGTCGTGCCGGCCGGAATCAGGTGACCGGGAGGCCCTTGGTGCCGGCGTTCTTCAGCGAGCGGGTCAGGTCCCGGTCGCTGATCCAGAGGAAGCACTGCACGCCGCGGTTGCCGTTGCGCCACTCCTGCTCGTACGGCTGGTAGTAGATCGTTCCGGCGCGGAAGTCGAGCTGCGAGTTGTCGGGCACCTTGGCGTACTTGGCCGTCACCGACTGGCACGCCCGGTGGGTGCGCTTGGTGGTGCGGTTGAACTCGGCGTAGCTGATGTCCGGGGCCTGCCAGATCCCGACGAACTCGGCGTGGTGCTTGGCGGTGCAGGACACCGCCACCATCTCCTCGATCTTGTCCCTGTCCAGCTTGGGGTTGAAGCAGCGGTACGCCAGCGGCGACGCGCCGGTCAGGGCACCCCGCAGGCTGCCGGTGCGCAGGTCGACGGCGGTGTCGTCGATGCTGGCGATCTCGGTGACGTCACAGCGGTACCAGCGGGCCCCGCCGGCCCAGGCGGCCGGCGAGGGCAGCACGACGGCGAGCCCGAGGCGCCCGGAGCGCCAGTCGGCACCGACGGCCTTGTTGACCTCCGTCTCGCAGCCGGCCTGCGCGGCCCGCATGCCCACCGAGCCGGGCGGCGGAGGTGTGCCGCGTTCGGTGCCGGGGCCGGTGAGCGTGCCGACGTGCAGGGTCTCCACCCGGTGCGACTCGGCGCACTCCATGGGGTTGTAGCCGCTGAGGAAGCCGACCTGCTGGGAGGAGTGGTGGCAGACGCCGGCGGCGGGGACGAACTGCTGCGCCACCACGGGCGCCGGCCAGTCGTCGATGAGGTCACGGTCGACTCCGGCGGGTGCGCCACAGCCGGTGAGCGCCAGGGCCACCACCGCGCCCCCGGCAATCGCCGTCAACCACCGTCGCATCGTCGACCTCCCGCCGCTGGTGACCTCCGGACGGCCCCCAGCCGGCCGGTAGCGCCACGGCGCAGCAGCATACGGCACCGCGACTCAGATCGCGGGCAGTCCCTCGGGGCCGGCGCCGCGCATCGAACGGGTGAGTTTGCGGTCGTCGCTCCACAGGAAACAGCGCACTCCACGGTCGCCCTCCTCCCATTCCCGCTGCGACGGTGGGTAGTAGATGGACCCGGCCCGGTACGGCAGGTCGCTGTTGTTCGGCACGGCCGCGTACGTGGCGATCAACGCCATGCAGCGCCGGTGCGCCTGCTCGCCCGCGCGGGTGAACTCGGCCCAGCTCATGTCCCGTTCCTCGTAGACGCCGACGAACTCGGCGCGGTGCGGCTCGGTGCAGAGCACCGGGGCCATGTAGTTGAGGTTGTCGCCGATCAGCTTGGGGTCGAAGCAGCCGTGGGTCAGCGGGGTGTCGCCGATCAACGCGCCGCGCAGGCTGCCGACGCGGTTCACCGGCCGGGTGTTGTCGATGCTGTCGGTCTCGCTGAGGTCGCAGCGGAACCAGCGTGCGCCGCCGGTCCAGGCTGGGCCGCTGGGCAGCGAGAGCGTCAGGGTGAGCCGGGCCGTGTGCCAGTCGCCGCCGAGCACCTCCCGGGCCCGCTGGTCGCACTCGGAGCGGGCCGCGCGCAGCGCGGTCGAGCCCGGGCCCGGCCGGGTGCCGGCCTGCGCGGCCGTGCCGGTGAACGTGCCGACGTGGATCGCCTCGGCGAGGTGGCTGCGGGCGCAGTCGACAGTCTCGTACGTGCTGGCCTGCACGACGGAGGTGATCCGGGGCAGGCAGGTGTCGGTGGCGGGGGTGAACGGTCTTGGAACCCGCAGTGCCGGCCAGTCGTCGGTGAGGTCACCGTCCGCGCCTCGTGCCGGACCGCAGCCGGCCAGCAGCATCGTCGTGATGCCGACCAGCGCCAGCGCTGGAAGCCACCGTCGCATCGTCCGCCCTCCCGGGAGCTGGCGACCGGTCACCGCGCCCCGCGGCGCGACCCCGGCGGGCGTGCAGCCTACGGCACCGTCCCGGTTGGAGTGTCGTCGCGTTTGGGTCGATCGGCCAGCCACTGATGTCTGTTCGTCCGGAATCGATGGCCCGGACCGGCTTATTCTGCACTACTGGTCACTGCTGGATCACAGCGTGTCGGAGTTGGTGCCGTGCTGCGGGCGGCGGGTGGCCGCGTTCGTACACTGGCCCCGTGACCGTACCGCCGCCGATCGTCGCGCCGAGCATCCTGGCCGCCGATTTCGCCCGCCTCGCCGAAGAGGTCCGTGCCGTCGAGGACGCCGCGGACTGGTTGCACGTGGACGTGATGGACAACCATTTCGTGCCCAATCTGACCATCGGGCTGCCCGTGGTGCAGAGCCTGCGAGCCGCCACCACGATGCCGTTCGACGTGCACCTGATGATCTCCGACCCGCGTAGGTGGGCCCCCGGCTACGCCGACGCCGGGGCGTACAACGTCACGTTCCACGCCGAGGCGGCCGACGACCCGGTGGCGCTCGCCAAGGACCTGCGCTCGGCCGGCGCGAAGGCCGGGCTGGCCATCGACCGGGACACCCCGATCGAGCCGTACCTGGAGCTGCTGCCCAGCTTCGACACCCTGCTGATCATGACGATCAAGGCGGGCTTCGGCGGGCAGCGGTTCATCCCGCAGCTGCTGGACAAGGTCCGCGCCGCCCGCCGGCACGTCGACGCCGGCCACCTGGAGCTGCGCATCGAGGTGGACGGCGGGATCGCCGCCGACACCATCGAGCAGGCGTCCGCCGCCGGCGCCGACGCGTTCGTGGCCGGCACCGCCGTCTACGGCGCCGCCGACCCGGCCGAGGCGGTCCGGCGACTGCGGGCCCTGGCGGAGCGCGCGGCGCCCGGGGCCTGAGGTGGAGCCGGAGGCCGACCGCAAGGACATCATCCTCGTCGTCGACGACGACGCGGACATCGCTCGGTTCGTCGAGTTCAACCTGCGGTTGCACGGCTTCGAGGTGATCCACGCCAGTGACGGCCAGGAGGCCCTGGAGGTCATCGAGCGGCAACGGCCGGACCTGGCCGTGGTCGACCTCATGATGCCCCGCATCGACGGGCTGGAGCTGACCCGACGGCTGCGCGCCGACCCGATGACCTCCGCCATTCCGGTGATCATGTTGACGGCCAAGGGGATGACCGTGGACAAGGTCCACGGGCTCAGCGCCGGCGCGGACGACTACCTGGTCAAGCCGTTCGACACCGCCGAGCTGGTGGCCCGGGTCTCCTCGACGCTGCGGCGCAACAAGGAGTTCCGGGAGGTCTCCCCGCTGACCGGGCTGCCCGGCAACAGCCGGATCCGGCGGGAGATCAGCGACCGGGTCCGGCACGGGGTGGACTACGCGGTCGGCTACATCGACATCGACCGGTTCAAAAGTGTCAACGACCGGTACGGCTTCGTGCGTGGCGACGACTTCATCTCCGCGCTGGCCCGCAGCCTGCACCGGGCGGTGGTGGCGGTGGGTCTGCCGCCGGCGTTCCTCGGTCACGTCGGCGGCGACGACTTCGTGATCGTCTGCGCGCCGGACCAGGTCCGCCCGCTGACCTCCCGGGCGGTGGTCGACTTCGAGAAGTCCGCCGACACGCTCTACGACGCCACCGACCGTGAGCGCGGCTTCGTCGAGCTGAAGGACCGGCGCGGCAACATCCGCCGGGCCGCCCTGGTCACGCTGTCCATCGGCGTCTCCCTCTCCGACGCCGGCAAGCGGTTCACCGACCCCCTGGAGGCGATCGCGGTGGCCTCGGAGATGAAGACGGTCGCCAAGAGCCAGCCGGGGTCGTACGTGGCGGTGGACCGGCGGCGCGGCGTCACCTGACGCGTGATCCCGCTGTGAACTAGCTCGCCTGGATAAGGACACACCGCGTTCGGCGTGTAAGACTGCGGAGTACCCACCACGCGCTGGCGGGACTCGGTGAAATTCCGAACCGGCGGTGATCCACGGTCCAACCGTGGTCAGCCCGCGACCCGGACGGCTTGCCGCCCGGTGGACCTGGTGAAAATCCGGGGCCGACGGTTGGGGGCGGTTCGTCCGCGCCCAGACAGTCCGGATGGGAGACAGCGCGCGGGACGGACGGGTCTTCAGCCGGCCGCTGGCGTCAGCGTGCCGTGCCGCCCATCCGGGTCGGCTGTGCCGTACCCGGACTCCGCCGCCGCCTGCCCGCGGTCCATGCCGCCTCCCTGACCGCCCGCGCGCGGACCGGCGAGTGAGAGGGCAGAACAGGGCGATGGCCAGCGTCTCCGTCGATGAGGCGATGCGGCGTGCGATCGAGCTGGCGGCTCGCGGGCTGGGCACCACCAGCCCCAACCCGGTGGTCGGGTGCGTGCTGCTCGACGCCGACGGCGAGGTCGTGGGGGAGGGCTTCCACGCCTACGCCGGTGGGCCGCACGCCGAGATCGTCGCGCTGGCCCAGGCCGGCCCGCGCGCCGAGGGCGGCACCGCGGTCGTCACTCTGGAACCCTGCGACCACACCGGCCGCACCGGCCCCTGCAGCACCGCGCTCGTCCAGGCCGGGGTGGCCCGCGTGGTCATCGCCGTGCCCGATCCGAACCCGGTGGCCTCCGGCGGCGCCGCCACGTTGCGCGCCGCCGGGGTCCAGGTGGATCTGGGGGTACGCGGCGACGAGGCCGAGGCCGGCAACGTCGCGTGGTTGACCTCGATGCGCCGGGGCTGGCCGTACGTCATCTGGAAGTACGCCGCCACCGTCGACGGCCGGTCCGCCGCCGCGGACGGCACCAGCATGTGGATCACCTCGGAGGCCGCCCGGATCGACGTGCACGCGCTGCGCGGCACGGTCGACGCGGTCGTCGCCGGGGTGGGCACCGTGCTCGCCGACGACCCCCGGTTGACCGCCCGCAACCTGCGCGACGGCAGCCTGGCCATCCGGCAGCCGCTGCGGGTGGTGGTGGACAGCTCGGGGCGTACCCCCTTCGACGCCCGGGTCCGCGACGGCGCCGCGCGGACGTGGATCGCGACCGCGGCCGAGGTGGGCGCGGGCCCGGACGGCCGGGTCGACCTGTCGGCGCTGCTCGCGGCGCTGCACCAGCGCGGGGTCCGCGCCGTGCTGCTGGAGGGCGGCCCCCGGCTGGCCGGCGCGTTCCTGGCCGCCGGCCTGGTCGACAAGATCGTCGGGTACGTCGCGCCCCGGCTGCTCGGCGCCGGCCCCACCGCCCTGGTCGACGCCGGAGTGACGACCATCGCTGAGGCCATCGATCTGGAGTTCGTGGACGTTACGCAGGTCGGTCCGGATCTCCGGATCACCGCTTTGCCCCGCAAAAGGGAGGGCTGACATGTTCACCGGCATTGTCGAGGAGTTGGGGGAGATCGTCCGGGTCACGGCCACGGCGGGCGATTCGGCGCTGGTCGCCGTGCGCGGCCCGTTGGTCACCTCGGACGCCCGCCACGGTGATTCCATCGCCGTCAACGGCGTCTGCCTGACGGTGGTGGACGCGGCCGACGGCACCTTCACCGCCGACGTCATGGGCGAGACCCTGCGCCGGTCCGCGCTGGGCGCGCTGCGTCCCGGCGACCCGGTCAACCTGGAGCGGGCGGCGGCGCTGGGCAGCCGCCTCGGCGGGCACCTCGTGCAGGGCCACGTCGACGGCGTCGGCGAACTGATCTCCCGGGAACCGGCCGAGCAGTGGGAGACGGTGCGGTTCCGGCTGCCCGCCGCCCTGGCCCGGTACGTGGTGGAGAAGGGCTCGATCACCATCGACGGCGTGTCGCTGACCGTGGCCGAGGTGGGCGCGGACGAGTTCGCCGTCGGGCTGATCCCGACCACCCTGAAGCTGACCACGCTCGGCGCGAAGGGCGTCGGCGACCCGGTCAACCTGGAGGTCGACGTGCTGGCCAAGTACGTCGAGCGGCTGCTCGGCGCCCGGCTCACCGACGCTTCCGGGGCGACCCCGAGCACGGGCGGGGTGGCCTGATGGGCCCCCTCGGCTGGCTGCTCGACGCCCAGGTGCAGGTGGCCGGCTCGCCGGTGCTGGCCCGGGAGATCGTCGGCAACGTGTTCGGGCTGGTCTCCGCGCTGCTCGGGCTGCGCCGGCTGGTCTGGGCGTGGCCGGTCGGCATGATCGGCAACGCGCTGCTGTTCACCGTCTTCCTCGGCGGGGTGTTCGCCACCCCGCAGGCGCACGACCTGTACGGGCAGGCCGGCCGGCAGGTGTTCTTCTTCGCGGTGAGCGTCTACGGCTGGTGGCGGTGGCGTCGCAACAGCCGCGTCGACGCCGACCACGCCGCGGTGCTGCCGCGCTGGGCCACCGGGCGGGAGCGGCTCGTGCTGCTGCTGGCCGCCGTCGTCGGCACCGCCGCCGCGTACCCGGTGCTCAAGGCGCTGGGCTCCTGGGGCCCGCTGCCGGACGCCTGGATCCTCACCGGCAGTCTGCTGGCCACCTACGGCATGGCCCGTGGCTGGGTCGAGTTCTGGCTGGTGTGGATCGCGGTGGACGCGGTCGGCGTGCCGCTGCTGCTGCGCGGCGGGTTCTACCCGTCGGCGGCCATGTACCTGGTCTACGGCGCCTTCTGCGCCTGGGGCTTCGCCGCCTGGTGGCGCACCTCGCGCGCCACCAGGCCGGCCGCCGCACTCCCGCCCACCTACACGGAGGCCGTCGCATGAGCAGCTTCGCCGATATCGACGAGGCGATCGCCGAGATCGCCGCCGGGCGGCCGGTCGTCGTGGTCGACGACGCCGATCGGGAGAACGAGGGCGACCTGATCTTCGCGGCCGAGCGGGCCACGCCGGAGCTGATGGCGTTCATGGTGCGCCACACCTCCGGGTACGTCTGCGTGGCGTTGACCGAGAGCGAGGCCGACCGGCTCGACCTGCCGCCGATGCACCACACCAACCAGGATCGGCGCGGCACCGCGTACACGGTGACCGTGGACGCCCGGGAGGGGATCAGCACCGGCATCTCGGCGGCCGACCGCGCGCACACCAGCCGGCTGCTCGCCGGCGCGGCGACCGATCCGACCGACCTGGCCCGGCCCGGGCACGTGGTGCCGCTGCGCGCCCGCGAGGGCGGGGTGCTGCGCCGACCCGGGCACACCGAGGCGGCGATCGACCTGACCCGGCTCGCCGGGCTGCGCCCGGCCGGCGTGCTCTGCGAGCTGGTCAACGACGACGGCACCATGATGCGGTTGCCGGACCTGGAGAAGTTCGCCGCCGAGCACGGCCTCACGCTGATCACCATCGCCGACCTGATCGCCTACCGGCGGCGTACCGAGAAGCAGGTCGAGCTGGTCGCCGACGCCCGGATGCCGACGCGGCACGGGGTGTTCCGGGCGCTCGGCTACCGTGCCGAGCACGACCCGGCCGAGCACGTCGCGATGGTGCTCGGTGACCTCGGCGACGGTCAGGACGTGCTGGTCCGGGTCCACTCCGAGTGCCTGACCGGGGACGTGTTCGGCTCGCTGCGCTGCGACTGCGGGCCGCAGCTGGACGCCGCGCTGGCCCGGGTCGCCCGCGAGGGCCGCGGCGTGGTGCTCTACGTGCGCGGGCACGAGGGACGCGGCATCGGCCTGCTGCACAAGCTGCAGGCGTACCAGTTGCAGGACCAGGGTCGCGACACCGTGGACGCCAACCTCGACCTGGGTCTGCCGGCCGACGCCCGCGACTACGGCACCGGCGCGCAGATCCTGTACGACCTGGGCGTGCGCTCGATGCGGCTGCTGACCAACAACCCGGCGAAGCGGGCCGGGCTGGAGGGCTACGGGCTCACCGTCACCGGCCGCGAGAGCCTGCCGGCCGGCGCGCATCCGGAGAACCTGCGCTACCTGCGCACCAAGCGGGACCGGATGGGTCACCTGCTGGACGAGTTGGACGAGGTGTCCGAGGCGCCGCTGGGGCGTCCGGTCGCCGACGACGAGATCGGAGCATGACGATGGCGGGTTTCGGCGAGCCGGGAGTCGAGGCGGTCGACGCCGCGGGGTTGACCGTCGGGGTGGTGGCCGCACGGTGGCACGGCGATCTGACCGATCACATGCTGGAGCGCGCGGTCGCCGCCGCCGAGGCGTGCGGGGCGCGGTCCGTGGTGGCGCGGGTCGCCGGCTCCGTGGAGCTGCCGGTCGTCGCCCAGGCCCTCGCCCGCCGCTGCGACGTGGTGGTCGCGCTCGGCGTGGTCGTGCGGGGCGCCACCGCCCACTTCGACTACGTGTGCCGGTCGGTCACCGACGGGCTGACCCGGGTGGCGCTGGACGAGGGCAAGCCGGTGGCGCACGGCGTGCTCACCGTGGAGACCATCGAGCAGGCCCGGGACCGGGCCGGGCTGCCCGGCTCGGCGGAGGACAAGGGCTGGGCGGCGACCGTGGCGGCGCTCGACGCGGCGCTGGCCGTCCGGACCGTGGCCGCCGGCAACGCGCAGCGGGTCGGCTTCGGCGGCTGACGCCGCCTCCGGCGCTGCTCTGCTTCGGTGCCGGCCGGCCTCAGAGCCGGCTGGCCTCAGAGTCGGCTGGCCTCAGAGTCGGCCGGCTTCGATGATGCGGCGCAGGAACTGGCGGGTCCGGGCCTGCGTCGGCTCGCCGAGCACCTGCTCCGGTGGGCCGCTCTCGACGACGCGCCCCGCGTCGAGGAAGCACACCTCGTCGGCGACCTCCCGGGCGAAACCCATCTCGTGGGTGGCCAGCACCATGGTCATCCCGTCGGCCTTCAGGTCCCGGATCATCGTCAGCACCTCGCCGACGAGTTCCGGGTCCAGGGCCGAGGTGACCTCGTCGAGCAGCATCAGGCGGGGCGAGTTCGCCAGCGCCCGGACGATCGCCACCCGCTGCTGCTGCCCGCCGGAGAGCGCGTCCGGGTAGGCGTGCGCCTTCGCGCCCAGCCCCACCCGGTCGAGCAGGTCGCGGGCCTGGGCCTCGGCCTCGGCGCGGGACCGCCGGTGCACCCGCCGGGGCGCGAGGGTGATGTTGTCCAGCACGCTCAGGTGCGGAAACAGGTTGTACGCCTGGAACACCATGCCGATCCGCCGACGGACCCGGTCGGCGTCCACCCGGGGGTCGGAGATGTCCTCCCCGTCCAGCTCGATGGTGCCGTCGTCCACCTCCTCCAGGAGGTTCACGCACCGCAGCAGCGTGGACTTGCCCGACCCGGACGCCCCGATCAGGGCCACCACCCGGTGCTCGGCGACCGTCAGGTCGAGCCGGTCCAGCACGACGTGGCCGGCGAACTCCTTGCGCAGGCCCCGGCAGCGCAGCAGCGCCATGGTCAGCCTCCCGACTGGCGACGGGCCGAGCGCAGCGTCACCCAGTCGGTGACGGCGATCAGCGGGATCGCGAGCAGCACGAACAGCACCCCGGCCACGACGTACGGGGTGTAGTTGAACGACTGGGCGGTGGCGATCTGGGCGGCGCGGACCGCGTCGATCGGGCCGGCGAGCGAGACCAGGCCGACGTCCTTCTGCAGGGCCACCACGTCGTTGAGCAGCGGTGGCGCCACCCGGCGGACGGCCTGCGGCAGCACCACGTGCCGCATCGTCTGCCGGTAGGTCAGGCCCAGCGAACGGGCCGCGGCGAGCTGGCTGGGGTGCACCGACTCGATGCCGGCCCGGAACACCTCGGCCAGGTAGCCGCCGTAGGTGAGCACCAGCGCGAGCCCGCCGAGCACCAGCACCGACGGCATGCCCCGCAGCCGCAGCCCGGGCACGCCGAGGGTGAGCAGGTACAGCACGATGATCAGGGGCAGACCCCGGAAGGTGTACGTGTAGCCGGCGGCCAGCGCCCGTACCGGGAAGAAGACCGGGCCGCGCAGTGTCCGCAGCACGGCGATCACCAGCCCGAGCAGCAGCGCGCCGGCCGCGCAGCAGACCAGCAGCCGGACGTTGAGCCAGAGCCCGTCCAGCACGGCAGGCAGCGCGTCGGCGCCGATCCGCGGGTCCAGGAACGACTGCCGGACCCGGTCCCAGCCCGGCGCGCCGGTCACGGCGACGACCAGCAACGTGCCGAGCGCCGCCGTGGAGAAGGCCGCGATCAGCACGCTGTGCAGGCTCTGCCGACGCCGGTACGCCGACCGCCGCAGCTGCGCCGCGGACGGGGTGTGTTCCCGCGGCGTCACTTCAGCTCGGCCGCCCCCGCCACCTGCGCGAGCCACTTCTGCTCCAGCTCGGTCAGCGTGCCGGCCTCGCTGAGCTGACCGACCGCGCCGCTCACGCAGCGGGTCAGCGGCGAGTTCTTGTCCAGCAGCAGCCCGAACGCCTCCGGCACGCCCACCTGCGGCACCTGCCCGACGATCGTCGCGTCGGTGATCTCCGCGCCGGTGATGTAGAAGGCGGTCGGCAGGTCCACCACGAGCCCGTCGATCTGCCCGTTCTGCAGGGCCTTCTTGGCGTCGTCGTTGCTGTTGTAGACCTGCGGCTTCGCGGACGGCTTGATGACGTCCGTGATCGCCTGGTAGCTGGTCGTGCCGACCTGGGCGCCGAGCCGGGCGCCGCGCAGGTCAGCCAGCGAGGTCTTGCCGGCGATCTTCGAGGACTTCAGCGCGATGACGGTCTGCCGTACCAGGTAGTACGGGGCCGAGAAGTCCACCGCCTGCTTGCGCTCCTCGGTGACGGAGAACTGGTTGATGTCGAAGTCGAAGTTCTTCTCCCCGGGCGCGATCGCGGTGTCGAACTTGACCCGGGTCCAGGTGACGTCGCCCCGGGCGTAGCCGAGCTTCTCGGCCACCGCGTACGCGACGGCGGCCTCGAAGCCCTCGCCGCTGTCCGGCTTGTCCTGCCGGAACCACGGCTCGTACGCCGGCTGGTCGGTGGCGATGGTGAGCTTGCCCGGCGTACGGGTGGGCAGGCTGTCCTTCGTGCAGGACGGCGTGGCGGTGGGTGTCGGTTCCTCGTCCTGTGGCGCGCATCCGGCGGTGGCGACGACGACGCCGGCGAGGGTGAGCGCGAAAAGGCGTGAGCGGCTGGCCATGGCGGACAGCGTAGAGGTCCATGGGCGTCGATCGAAGATTTTCCCACCATGCTGATAGGGAATTGTCCGCCTACTGGGTCGCGGTGGACCCGGACTCGGGGCGCCGGCCCGGCGGCTGGAAGAATCGTTCCCCGTGAAGACGTTCGAGGAGTTGTTCGCCGAGCTGCAGGCCAAGGCCGCCGCCGGCACCCCGGGCTCGGGCACCGTCGCCGCGCTGAACAAGGGCGTGCACTTCATCGGCAAGAAGGTTGTCGAGGAGGCGGCCGAGTCGTGGATGGCCGCCGAGCACGAGGGGCCGCAGCGTACCGCCGAGGAGATCTCCCAGCTGCTCTACCAGGTCCAGGTGCTGATGCTCGCCAGCGGTCTCGAACTGAAGGACGTCTACCGACATCTGTGAGTGCGCCCCGTCGTTGATCAGATTCGATCGAAGGAGCACTCCGTCATGTTGCGTGTCGCCATCCCCAACAAGGGCACCCTGGCCGAGCCGGCCGCCCAGATGCTGCGTGAGGCGGGCTACCGCCAGCGCACCGACCCCAAGGACCTCGTCTGCCGCGACGAGGCCAACGATGTCGAATTCTTCTACCTGCGTCCCAAGGACATCGCCACCTACGTCGGCTCCGGTGACCTCGACCTCGGCATCACCGGCCGGGACCTGCTGATCGACTCGGCCGCACCCGCCGAGGAGGTCGTCGACCTCGCCTTCGGTCGGGCCACCTTCCGCTTCGCCGCCCGCCCCGACGACATCGCCTCCGTGCAGGATCTGGGCGGGCACCGGATCGCCACCGCGTATCCGGGGCTGGTCGAGCGGCACCTCGACGAGGCGGGCGTCAAGGCCGAGGTGATCCGCCTCGACGGCGCCGTGGAGAACGCCGTACGCCTCGGTGTCGCCGACGTGATCGCGGACGTGGTGGAGACCGGCGCGACCCTGCGCCAGGCGGGCCTCGTGGTGTTCGGCGAGCCGCTGCTGCGCTCGTCGGCGGTGCTGGTCCGCCGCGCCGGCGCACCGGCGCACGCGCAGGCCGAGCAGTTGCTGCGCCGCCTGCACGGCGTGCTGGTGGCCCGCCGCTACGTGATGCTCGCCTACGACGTCCCGGCCGGTCTGCTGGACCGCGCCAGCGGGCTGACCCCCGGCATCGAGTCGCCCACCGTGTCGCCGCTGCACCGCGAGGGCTGGGTGGCAGTGCAGGCCATGGTGCTCCGCGACGACGTGCACCGGATCATGGACGAGCTGTACGAGCTGGGCGCCCGCGCCATCCTGGTGACCAACATCCACGCCTGCCGCCTCTGAGCGTTCACGGGATCGCTGAGACGGGGGTGTCCGCCCGCGCGGGACACCCCCGTTTCGCTGATCTCGACTGATCAACCGCGCCGCGCCGGCATGGGCGCGTCGCGGGACGCTGAGTGATGGCTCGGCGGGTGGTGCGTCTGCGGGGCGGGTACGGGTGGCAGACTGGTGGGGTGAGTGACACCGAGCTGGTCCGTCTCAAGCCCCGCCGCATCCGGGTGGTGTGCTGGTCGGCGGCGGTCGCGCTGGTGGTGGTGTTCGCCGTGGTCGCCACCTCGCTGAGCGGGCCGACCGGCGACGGCTACGGCAGCTTCCAGCGTGGCGACCAGATCGCCATGATCGGTCTGGGCATCTTCGGGGCGCTGGGTTTCCTGCTGTTCACCCGCCCGCGGGTGGAGGCGGACGCGCGGGTCATCCGGGTGCGCAACGTCATCAGCTCGTACGAGCTGCCCTGGGAGGTTGTCCGGGGGGTCCGTTTCGACCGGGGCGCGCCGTGGGCGAGCCTGGAGCTGCACGACGACGACCTGCTGCCGATGGTCGCCCTGCAGGCGGCCGACAAGGAGCTGGCCGTCGACGGGGTCCGCGCCCTGCGCCGGCTGCACGAGGCCCACCTGAACCGCCTCGCCCAGCGCGCCGCCGGCAGCTGACCCCGCCGCTCGCCGACCTGCGCCACCGTCGGCGCTGCTCACGGCCGGGGTGCCCGGTTTGGGGGCGAGCGAGGCGGCGGTGTACTGTTGTCGCGTCGACCAGGCTGTCTCCGCATGCGAGCAGACAGCCTTGAAAGCGGAGCGCCTGCTCCCACCCGAGTCGCCGCCACGGTGGCCGGGTCCGGTCACCGGTTCCGGGCACGTCCCGGTCCCGGACGTGTGATCCTGTGATCACGCCGACCGGTCGAGCGGGCCCTGGCATGCGCCGGGGCCTTCTGCTTTCCGGGTCGGTTCCCACCCGGGAGCCGCAGGGGTCGGCGACAGAGCAGAAACGACTCGAGGAGGCCCCATCAGCGTCGAACCACGCGTGAACGAGCAGATCCGGGCACGTGAGGTCCGACTGGTCGGCCCCGAGGGTGAGCAGGTGGGCATCGTCCCGCTGGAGCGCGCCCTTCAGCTGGCCGCGGACGTCGATCTGGACCTGGTCGAGGTTGCGCCGATGGCGCGCCCGCCGGTGTGCAAGCTCATGGACTTCGGCAAGTTCAAGTACGAGAGCGCACTCAAGGCGCGCGAAGCGCGGCGTAATCAGCAGCAGACCGTCATCAAGGAAATGAAGCTCCGTCCGAAGATCGACCCGCACGACTACGAGACCAAAAAGGGTCACGTGGTGCGGTTCCTCAAGGCGGGCGACAAGGTCAAGGTGACGATCATGTTCCGCGGTCGCGAGCAGAGCCGCCCGGAGCTGGGTTACCGGCTCCTGCGCCGGCTCGAATCCGAGATCACGGAACTGGGATACGTCGAGGCCGCTCCGAAGCAGGACGGCCGAAACATGATCATGGTTCTCGCTCCGCATCGGGCCGTGAAGGCCTCCGCGGTCGCCGCTACGGCGTCCCGCGGTGCACCTCGGGACCGGGCAGCGGACGAGTCCGCCGCTCCGGAAGCCGATGAGACCGCGGCGGTCGGCGAGACCGCAGCAGCCGGTGACACCGGCCTCGCCGCCGACACCAGCGGCGAGTAACAGGGGAGAGACGTTCCACATGCCGAAGATGAAGAGCCACACGGGTATGGGTAAGCGGGTCAAGGTGACCGGCAAGGGCAAGATCGTTGCCCAGCAGGCCGGCCTCCGCCACAACCTGGAGAAGAAGCCCTCCACCCAGACCCGCCGGCTGACCGGCACGGTCGTGCTGGCCAAGGCCGACGTCAAGCGCATCAAGAAGCTGCTCGGCCGCTGACGCGCGCCACCTTTACGTAATAAGGAGTTGAGATGGCACGCGTCAAGCGGGCTGTGAACGCCCAGAAGAAGCGTCGTACCCTGCTGGAGACCGCGAGCGGTTACCGCGGTCAGCGCTCCCGGCTGTACCGCAAGGCCAAGGAGCAGGTGCTGCACTCGATGCAGTACGCCTACCGGGACCGTCGCGACCGCAAGGGCGACTTCCGGCAGCTGTGGATCCAGCGGATCAACGCGGGCGCCCGGGCCAACGGGATGACCTACAACCGCCTGATCCAGGGCCTGCGTCTGGCCGGCATCGAGGTCGACCGCAAGATCCTGGCCGACCTGGCTGTCAACGACGCCGCCGCCTTCGCGGCGATCGTCGAGCTGGCCCGGGCCGCGGTCGCGGCCGAGGGCACCGGCGGCGCGGCGGCCCAGGCCGCCTGATCCCCCCGCACCAGAGCGAGGCGTCTCCCGTGTCGGCACCGCCGTCCGGGGGGCGCCTCAATCGTGTCGGAGGACCACCCATGATGGCATTCACCCCGCGTACCCCGAGGGTTGTCGCCGCCCGCCGGTTGCAGCGCCGCCGGGACCGCGACGCCACCGGCCTGTTCCTGGCCGAGGGCCCGCAGGCGGTCCGCGAGGCCCTCGCACGGCCGGGGGTGGTCACTGAGCTGTTCGGTACGCCCGCCGCGCTGGACCGGCACCCGGAGCTGGCCGCGACGGCGGCCCGCGCCGACGTGCCGGTCTCCGAGGTGACCGACGACGCGCTCGCCGCGCTGGCCGAGACCGTCGCCCCGCAGGGGCTGGTCGCCGTCTGCCGGCACCTCGACGTGCCGCTGGAGCAGGCCCTCGCCGGCCGGCCCCGGTTGGTGGCGGTGCTCGCCGAGATCCGCGACCCGGGCAACGCCGGCACGGTGCTGCGCACCGCCGACGCCGCCGGCGCGGGTGCGGTGGTCTTCGCCGGGGACGCGGTCGACCCGTACAACGGCAAGTGTGTGCGGGCCTCGGCCGGCAGCCTCTTCCACGTCGACGTGGTCCGCGCGCCCGACCCGGTCGCGGTGGTCGACGCGCTGCGCGCCGCCGGGCTGTCGATCTTCGCCACCACCGGGTACGGCGACGACGACCTGGACGACCTGACCGACTACGGCCGGCTCGTCGGGCCCACCGCGTGGTTGTTCGGCTCGGAGGCGCACGGCCTGCCCGAGGAGTTGACCGCCGCCGCCGACGCCCGGGTGCGGGTGCCGCTGTACGGGCGCGCGGAGAGCCTCAACCTGGCTGCCGCCGCGGCGGTCTGCCTGTACGCTTCAGCGAGAGCGCAGCGCTGACGGTGACCACCTCCGGCGCGACCGACAGCAGGGGAGAGCATCCGCCCATGAACGCGACACGGCGTTCGTTTAGCCAGCCCGCCGGTGTCGGCGGGCGGCGGGCCTGACCTGCTCCCTGCGCAACTCCTACCGGCGGGCTGCGGCACAGCCGCGCGTCCGTAGACTCGCCTAGCCGCCCCGATGAGGGCTGGCGCCGCCGTGAGGGAGTGCCCGTACGCCATGAGCTACCGCAACGATCCGTACGACCCGAAGCAGGTCGCCCTGCTCGACCCGGCCGCCCTGGACGAGGCCGTCGCCGACGCCACGAAGGCGTTCACGGCCGCCGCCGATCCGGACGCGCTGACCGCGCTGCGTTCGGCGCACCTGGGGGACCGGTCGCCGGTCTCCCTCGCGCGCCGCGAGATCGGCGCGCTGCCGCCGGCCGCGAAGTCCGACGCCGGTAAGCGGGTCAACGAGGCCCGCCGGGCGATCGAAGCCGCGTACGCCGACCGCGCCGAGGTGGTGGAGCGCGAGCAGGCCGAGCGGGTGCTGGTCGAGGAGCGGGTGGACGTCACGCTGCCCTTCAACCGGCGTCCGCGCGGCGCCCGGCATCCGCTGAGCGTCCTGATGGAGTCGATCAGCGACCTGTTCGTCGGGATGGGCTACGAGGTGGCCGAGGGGCCCGAGGTCGACCTGGAGTGGGTCAACTTCGACGCGTTGAACATCCCCGCCGACCACCCGGCACGCGGGCTGATGGACACGTTCCACATCGCACCGGAGGGCTCCGGCCTGGTGCTGCGCACGCACACGTCGACGGTGCAGACCCGCACCATGCTCAGCCGCAAGCCACCGATCTACGTGATCGTGCCCGGCCGCGTCTACCGCACCGACGAGATCGACGCCACGCACAGCCCGGTGTTCCACCAGGCAGAGGGCCTGGTGGTCGACAAGGGCATCACGATGGCGCACCTGCGGGGCACGCTGGACCACTTCGCGCGGGCCATGTTCGGCCCGGAGGCGAAGACCCGGTGGCGGCCGCACTACTTCCCGTTCACCGAGCCGTCGGCGGAGTTCGACGTGTGGTTCCCGGAGCACCGCGACGGCCCGCAGTGGGTCGAGTGGGGCGGCTGCGGCATGGTCAACCCGCGGGTGCTGCGCGCCTGCGGCGTCGACCCGGAGGTCTACTCCGGATTCGCCTTCGGCATGGGCATCGACCGGACCCTGATGGTCCGGCACGGGGTCAGCGACATCCGCCATCTCTTCGAGGGCGACGTGCGGTTCAGCCGCGCGCTCTCCACCGGGGCGTAGGCGATGCGGGTACGAGACACGGGAACGGTGGTCTGAAGTCATGCGAGTTTCTGTCAGCTGGCTGCGGGAGTACGTCGACCTCCCCGCCGACCTGCCCACCGGTGACCTGGAGCAGGCCCTGGTCAACCTCGGCATCGAGGTCGAGTCCGTGGTGGACCTGCGCGAGAGCGTCACCGGCCAGCTCGTCGTCGGCGAGGTGCGCGAGATCGAGGAGCTGACCGGCTTCAAGAAGCCGATCCGCTTCTGCCGGGTCGACGTGGGCGCCGCCAATGGCACCGGCGAGCCGCAGGAGATCGTCTGCGGGGCGCGCAACTTCGCCCCCGGTGACCGGGTGGTGGTGATCCTGCCCGGCGGTGTGCTGCCCGGCGGGTTCACGATCGGCGCCCGCAAGACGTACGGGCACAACTCGGCCGGCATGATCTGCTCGGCGAAGGAGCTGGGCCTGGGCGACGACCACTCCGGCATCATCGTGCTGCCGCCGGACGTGTCCGCCAAGCCCGGCGACGACGCGCGGCCCGTCGTCGGCCTCGACGACGTCGTTCTCGAGCTGGAGATCACTCCGGACCGGGGGTACGCGCTGAGCCTGCGGGGCCTGGCCCGGGAGCTGTCGCACGCGTTCGACGTGCCGCTGCGCGACCCGGGGATGGCGCCCGCGCCGGGCGGCACGCCGACGCCGGCGTACCCGGTGGAGGTCCGCGACACGGTCGGCTGCGACCGGTTCACCGCCCGCCTGGTCCGCGGCATCGACCCGACCGCGCCCACCCCGTCGTGGATGGCCCAGCGGCTCATCACCGCGGGCATCCGCAGCATCTCGCTGCCGGTGGACATCACCAACTACGTGATGCTGGAGCTGGGCCAGCCGATGCACGCCTTCGACGCCGACCGGATCGTCGGGCCGCTTGTGGTCCGCCGCGCCGAGCCGGGGGAGAAGCTGACCACCCTGGACGGCGTCAACCGGGTGCTCACCGCCGACGACATGGTGATCTGCGACGACACCGGGCCGATCTCCCTCGCGGCGGTGATGGGTGGCGAGACCAGCGAGGTCGTCCCCGGCACCACGACAGTGCTCTTCGAGGCGGCGCACTGGGACCCGGCGATGGTCGGGCGCACGGCCCGCCGGCACAAGCTGTTCAGCGAGGCCGCGAAGCGCTGGGAGCGGGGCGTCGACCCGGCCGTGGCGCTGGTCGCGTTGGAGCGGGCCGTGCGGCTGCTCACCGAGCACGGTGGCGGCACCCCGAGCGCGGAGATCCTGGACATCGACCACGTCCGGCCGCGTACCCCGATCACCCTGCCGGCGGACCTGCCGACCCGGCGGGTCGGCGTCGAGTACCCGCCGGCGCGGGTCGTCGCCCTGCTGGAGCGGGTCGGCTGCACCGTCGCGCAGGGCACGGACCGGTTGTCCGAGGACCCGGGCGCGGTCGGCACGGCCAGCGGCGCGGGCGTGGCGCTGAGCGTCACCCCGCCGAGCTGGCGGCCCGACCTGACCGACCCGGCCGACCTGGTCGAGGAGGTCGTCCGCCTCGACGGGTACGACAAGGTGCCGTCGGTGCTGCCGACCGCGCCGCCCGGTCGCGGGCTGACCCCGCGCCAGCGTCGCCGCCGGGCCGTGGCCGTGTCGCTGGCCGAGCGGGGGTACGTGGAGGTGCTCGCGCACCCGTTCGTGTCGCCGGAGCTGGCCGACCAGCTCGGCCTGCCGGCCGACGACCCGCGCCGCCGTGCGGTGCGCCTTGCCAACCCGTTGTCCGAGGAGGAGCCGCTGCTGCGCACCATGCTGCTCGGCCCGCTGCTGGGCATTCTCAAGCGCAACCTCGGCCGGGGTCACCGTGACCTGGCCCTCTACGAGATCGGCGCGGTCTTCCACCCGCGTCCTGGCGCCGGCAGCCCGCCGGCGATGGGCGTGGACCGGCGACCGACTGACGAGGAGTTCGCCGCCGCCGACGCCGTGGTGCCGGCGCAGCCGGTGCACGTCGCGGCGGTGCTCGCCGGTGACCTCGACCCGGCCGGCTGGTGGGGCGCGGGTCGACCGGCCGGCTGGGCGGACGCCGTCGAGACGGCCCGTGATGTGCTCGACGCCGCCGGGATCCCGGACGAGCGGGTCGAGGTGCGGGCGGCCGAGTACGCGCCGTGGCACCCGGGCCGCTGCGCCGAGGTGCGCGTCGACGGAGCGGTCGTCGGGCACGCCGGCGAGCTGCACCCGGTGGTGGTGGCGGCGCTGGAGCTGCCCCGCCGCACCTGCGCTATGGAGCTGAACCTCGATGCGCTGCCGCCGACCCCGGTGACGCCCGCGCCGACGGTGTCCGGCTTCCCGCCGGCGCTGATCGACGTGGCCCTGGTGGTGGACGACTCGGTGCCGGCGGAGCAGGTGCGTCGTGCGCTGGAGGCGGGCGCCGGTGAGCTGCTGGAGGACGTGCGGCTGTTCGACGTGTACTCCGGCGCGCAGCTCGGCGAGGGGCGACGGTCGCTGGCGTACAAGCTGACGTTCCGGGCGCCGGACCGGACGTTGACCGTCGAGGAGGCCGTGGCGGCACGGGACGCGGCGGTCGCCGTCGCGGCTGAGCGCCTCGGCGCGACCCTGCGCGGCGCCTGAGGGGTTCCGGTGCGGGGATAGCTCGCGGTGGCCGCCGTACTCGCGGTGGTCACCGCCGGCCTGCGCTGGGCCCGCCGGCACCTGCTGCCGCGGTTCCTGAGGGGGCTCATCCAATCGCGCTGCGTCACCGGATCCGTTCACCATGTGGGCTATCGGCCGAAAGGGCACCGGCCTCGGCATGTTCGGCTACCCGCGAGTCACCTCCGAGCGGTTAGCCTGCTTGAATTCCGGCGACCACCGGAAGACACCCCCACCACCCCCATGGGAGTTGATCCATGTCCGAGGATCGGGCCGCGCAGGTCACGACGGCCGACGTCTGCATCGTCGGTGGCTGCGGTCGGGTGGGTCTGCCTCTGGGCATCGCCTTCGCCGCCCGTGGCCTCTCCGTGGTCCTGTACGACATCAACGCCGACGCGGTGGCCACGGTGAACGCGGCCCGGCTCCCGTTCGCCGAGCCCGGCGCCGCGGACCCGTTGGCCGAGGCGGTCGCCGCCGGGCGGCTGCGGGCGACCACCGACCCGGCCAGCGTGGGCGGTTCCGAGCACCTGGTGGTGGTGGTCGGCACGCCGGTCGACGAGCACCTCAACCCGGACCTCGGCGCGGTGCCCCGGGCCCTGGAGCGGTGCGCCGAGCACCTGCGCGACGGGCAACTCGTGGTGCTGCGCAGCACCGTCTACCCGGGAGTGACCGCGCTGACCGAGAAGCTGCTGGCCGGCAAGGGCATCCGCGCCGACGTGGCGTTCTGTCCGGAGCGGATCGCCGAGGGGCGGGCGATGACCGAGCTGTTCACGCTGCCGCAGATCGTGGCGGCCCGGACGCCGACGGCGCTGGCCCGCGCGGAGAAGCTCTTCCGGCACCTCACCGAGGAGATCGTGCCACTGGAGCCGGAGGAGGCGGAGCTGGCCAAGCTTTTCACCAACACCTGGCGCTACATCAAGTTCGCCACCGCCAACCAGTTCTGGATGATGGCCAACGACTTCGGCCTCGACTTCGCCCGGATCCGGCACGCGGTGGCGTACGACTATCCGCGCGCGGCGGACCTGCCGATGCCCGGCTTCGCCGCCGGGCCGTGCCTGTTCAAGGACACCATGCAGCTCGCGGCGTTCAACCGGAACAACTTCGTGCTCGGCCACTCCGCCATGCTGATCAACGAAGGGCTGCCGCTGTACCTGGTGTCCCGTCTGGAGGACCGGTTCGACCTGTCCGAGATGACGGTCGGCATCCTCGGTATGGCGTTCAAGGGCGGCAGCGACGACCCGCGGGAGAGCCTGGCGTACAAGCTGCGCAAGATCCTGGCGCTGAAGACCCGGGAGACGCTCTGCACCGACCCGTACGTGGCCGACGAGCGCTTCGTCGACCTGGACGAGGTGCTGCGCCGGGCCGACCTGCTGGTCATCGCCGCGCCGCACGAGCAGTACGCCCGACTGGAGACCGACACCCCACTGATCGACATGTGGGGGCTGACCGGACAGGGGGTGCGGGTGTGACGCCACGCGTGTCGGTCGTCGTCCCGGTCTACAACGAGGGCGAGGCGATCGTCCGCTGCCTGGAGCGGATGCTGCGGGAGATGCTGCTTCCGGCCGAGGTGCTCATCGTGCACGACATGCCCGAGGACACCACCGTGCCGTACGCCGAGCAGATCGCCCGGCAGGACCCGCGCGTCCGGGCGGTGCTCAACACCTACGGCCGAGGGCCCGCGAACGCGATCCGGTTCGGTGTCGACGCGGCCCAGGCCCCCGTCGTGGTGGTGACCATGGCCGACGGCTGCGACGACCCGCGTCAGATCGACGAGCTGGCCCGGCTGGTGGACCGGGGCGTGGTGGTGGCCGCGGCCTCCCGCTACATGCCGGGCGGGCAGCAGGTGGGCGGGCCACGGCTGAAGCGGATGATGTCCCGGTGGGCCGGGCGCAGCCTCTACACCTTCGCCCGGGTCGGCACCCGGGACGCCACCAACAGCTTCAAGGCGTACGACACGGCCTTCGTCCGGGAGGTGGGCATCGAGTCCCGGACCGGGTTCGAGATCGGCCTGGAGCTGACGGCCAAGGCCACCCGGCTGCGGCTGCCGGTGGCCGAGATCCCGACCATCTGGCTGGACCGGCCGCTGGGCGAGTCCCACTTCGACCTGGGTCGGTTCCTTCCCGGTTACCTGCGCTGGTACTTCTTCGCCTACGGTCGGCGGCTGAGCCGGGAGAAGCTCGCCGCGGGCACCGTCGCGGCGGCCGTGCCGGCCCCGCGCGACCCGCAGGACAACAGCACCGAGTACGAGAAAACCGCTTAGGAGCGCACGTGGCGAAGGTCCTGGTAACTGGCTCGGCCGGATTCATCGGCGGCTACCTCGTCGAGGAGCTGTTGGACCGGGGCCACGAAGTGGTCGCGGTCGACAACTTCTCCAAGTACGGGCCGGTAACCCACAGCTATGACGACCATCCCCGCTACCGCTTCGTCGAGGGTGACGCCCGCGACGTCGATCTGCTCACCGAGCTGCTGAACGGCTGCGACCACCTGGTGGCCGGGGCGGCGATGATCGGCGGGATCTCCTACTTCCACGCGTACGCCTACGATCTGCTCGCCACCAACGAGCGGATCATGGCGGCGACGTGCGACGCGGCGATCCGTGCGCACCGGGACGGGCAGCTGTCCAAGGTCACCTATCTCTCCTCCTCGATGGTCTACGAGTCGACCGAGCAGTGGCCGAGCCGGGAGGGCGACGAGCGGCGAGTCCCACCGCCACTGTCGTCGTACGGGTTCCAGAAGCTGGCCGTGGAGTACTACGCCCGCGCCGCCTGGGAGCAGTACCAGGTGCCGTACACCATCGTCCGGCCGTTCAACTGCGTGGGCGTGGGCGAGGGGCGGGCGCTCGGCCAGGCAGAGGTGCTCTCGGGCAACGTGAAGCTGGCCATGTCGCACGTCGTGCCGGACCTGGTGCAGAAGATCGTCAAGGGGCAGGACCCGCTGCACATCCTCGGTGCGGGCAACCAGGTGCGCCACTACACGTACGGCGGCGACCTGGCCCGGGGGATCGCCACCGCGATCGAGCACCCGGCCGCCCGCAACGAGGACTTCAACCTGTCGACAGCGGAGTCCACCAGCGTGCTCGAGTTGGCAGAGCTGATCTGGCACAAGATCAAGGGCCCGGACGTGCCGTTCCGGTACGTCTCCGATGAGCCGTTCCGCTACGACGTGCAGAAGCGCGTGCCGGACGTCACCAAGGCCCGTGAGGTGCTCGGGTTCACCGCGACCACGTCGCTGGACGTGATGCTCGACGAGGTCGTCCCCTGGGTGAGCCGGGCCGTCGCGGAGGGTCGTCTCTGACCGTCGCGTCCCGTGTTCGTCCCCCGCCGTCCGGCCCGTGTCGCCCCGCGACCGGGCCGGAGGTGTGTCGGTGCCACGTGCATCATTGCCATGCAGTGGACTGCATGAACTTGCAGCCCTTCGATCAGGGCTGCTAGCCTTCGTTGCATAGTCATGCGGAGGTGAGTATGGGGATCCGAGTCGCGGTCGCCGGAGCGAGCGGGTACGCCGGAGGCGAGCTGCTGCGCCTGGTCGCCGGGCACCCGGAGTTCGACCTGGTCGCCGCCACCGCGCACCGCCAGGCCGGGCACCGCGTCGACGTGGTGCACCCGCAGCTCACCGGGCTCGACCTGGTGCTCGGCGAGACCGACCCGTCGACCCTGGCCGACGCCGACCTGGTCTTCCTGGCGCTGCCGCACGGCGAGTCGGCGGCCCTGGCGGCCCAGCTCCCGCCCGAGGTGCGCATCGTCGACCTGGGCGCCGACCACCGGCTCGCCGACCCGTACGCCTGGGCGCAGTACTACGGCGGCACGCACGCCGGCCAGTGGACCTACGGGCTGCCCGAGCTGCCCGGCCAGCGGGAGCTGATCGCCGGCTCGACCCGGGTGGCGAACACCGGCTGCTATGCCGCCGCGATCACCCTGGCGCTCGCGCCGCTGCTCGCCGACGGGGCTGCCAGCCCCGCCGACGTCGTGGTGGTCGCCGCCTCGGGCACCTCCGGCGCGGGCCGCGCGGCGAAGCCGCACCTGCTGGCCAGCGAGGTGCAGGGGGACCTGTCGCCGTACCGGGTCGGCACCCACCAGCACGTGCCCGAGATCAAGCAGGCGTCCGGGGCGACCGGTCTGTCGTTCACGCCGGTCCTCGCGCCGATGCCGCGCGGCATCCTGGCCACGGTCACCGCCGTACCGGCGCGCGGCGTCGACCCGCAGCAGGTGCTGGCGCAGGCGTACGCGGACGCGCCGTTCGTGCACGTGCTGGCGGAGGGGCGCTGGCCGCACACCGCCGCCACCCTGGGTTCCAACTCGTGCCACCTGCAGGCCACCGTCGACGTCGACTCGGGTCGGCTGATCGTGCTCAGCGCACTGGACAACCTCGGCAAGGGCGCGGCCGGTCAGGCCGTGCAGAACGCCAACCTGATGTTCGGCCTGCCGGAGACGACGGGCCTGTCGATCTGGGGAGTCGCACCATGAGCGTCACCGCCCCTCGGGGTTTCCGGGCGGCCGGGGTGGCCGCCGGTCTGAAGGCCAGCGGTGGCGCCGACGTCGCCCTGGTGGTCAACGACGGCCCGGACGCCGGTGTCGCCGGTGTCTTCACCACCAACCGGGTCAAGGCGGCGCCGGTGCGCTGGAGCCAGCAGGTCGTGCAGGGCGGTGTCGTCCGGGCGGTCGTGCTCAACTCCGGTGGCGCCAACGCCTGCACCGGTCCGGCCGGCTTCCAGGACACCCACGCCACTGCCGAGCACACCGCCTCCGCGTTGAGCGCGGTCAGCCCGCGGCTCCTCCTCGGCGCCGGCGAGGTGGCGGTCTGCTCCACCGGCCTGATCGGTGAGCGACTGCCGATGTCGAAGCTGCTGCCCGGGGTCCGTACGGCCATCCGGGGTCTGTCGCGCGACGGCGGTCCGGCCGCCGCCGAGGCGATCATGACCACCGACACCCGGCCGAAGACCACTGTCGCGCGCGGCAGCGGTTGGACGGTCGGCGGGATGGCCAAGGGCGCCGGGATGCTCGCGCCGGGCATGGCCACCATGCTGTGCGTGCTCACCACCGACGCGGTGGCCGGGCCGGCTCTGCTGGATGAGGCGCTGCGCGCGGCCACCCGGGTGACCTTCGACCGGGTCGACTCCGACGGCTGCATGTCCACCAACGACACCGTGCTGCTGCTGTCGAGCGGCGCGAGCGGCATCGAGCCGACCCTGGACGAGTTGGCCGCCGCGGTCACCACGGCCTGTCATGATCTGGCACAGCAGCTCATCGCCGACGCCGAGGGCGCGACCAAGCAGGTCGCCATCGACGTGGTCGGCGCCGCCGACGAGGACGACGCCGTCGAGGTGGGCCGCTCGGTGGCCCGCAACAACCTGGTCAAGACGGCGTTGTTCGGCAACGACCCGAACTGGGGCCGGATCCTCGCGGCGGTCGGCACGACGGCCGCCGCCTTCGAGCCGGACGAGGTGGACGTCGCCGTCAACGGGGTGTGGGTGTGCCGGGGCGGCGCTGCCGCCGAGGACCGCTCGAAGGTCGACCTCACCGGCCGGGACGTGACGATCCGGATCGACCTGCACGCCGGCGACGCGGTGGCGACGATCTGGACCAACGACCTGTCCCACGCGTACGTGCACGAGAACTCGGCGTATTCGACATGAGTCTCAGCGGCGATCTCACCCGCGCCCAGGTCAAGGCGGAGACGCTGATCGAGGCCCTGCCCTGGCTGGCGCGTTTCTCCGGCTCCACAGTGGTGGTCAAGTACGGCGGCAACGCCATGACCGAGCCGGCGCTGCAACGGGCGTTCGCTGCCGACATGGTGTTCCTGCGGTACGCCGGTCTGAAGCCCGTCGTGGTGCACGGCGGCGGCCCGCAGATCTCGGCCATGCTGGGCCGGCTCGGCATCGCCAGCGAGTTCCGGGGCGGCCTGCGGGTGACGACCGCCGAGGCGATGGACGTGGTCCGGATGGTGCTGGTCGGGCAGGTGGGCCGGGAGCTGGTCGGGCTGATCAACTCGCACGGTCCGTTCGCCGTCGGGCTCTCCGGCGAGGACGCCCGGCTGTTCACCGCGGTGCGCCGCCCCGCGTACGTGGACGGGCTGCCGGTCGACGTCGGCCAGGTCGGCGACGTCGAGTCGGTGGATGTGTCGGCGGTGACCGACCTCATCGACGCCGGTCGGATCCCGGTGATCTCCACTGTCGCGCCGGACGCCGACGGGGTCCTGCACAACCTCAACGCGGACACCGCCGCCGCCGCCCTCGCTGTCGCGTTGCGGGCCCGCAAGTTGGTCGTGCTCACCGACGTGGCCGGCCTGTACGCGGACTGGCCGGACACCACCAGCCTGATCTCCGAGATCACCGCGGACGACCTGGCCAAGCTGCTGCCCGGTCTCGAGTCGGGGATGGTGCCGAAGATGGAGGCCTGCCTGCGGGCGGTGCGCGGGGGAGTGCCCGCCGCGCACGTCGTCGACGGCCGGGTGGCGCACTCCACGCTGCTGGAGGTCTTCACCTCGGAGGGGTTCGGAACGATGGTGGTCCTTCAGGACGGGATGGTCGGGGCATGAGCAGCCTGCTGCAACGCTGGACGCAGTCCATGATGGACAACTACGGCACGCCGCCGCTGGCGCTGGTCTCCGGCGCGGGGGCAGTGGTGGTCGACGACGCGGGTCGGGAATACCTGGACCTGGTCGGCGGGATCGCTGTCAACGCCCTCGGTCACGCCCACCCGGCGGTGGTGGCCGCGGTGTCCAAGCAGGTCGCGACGCTCGGGCACGTCTCCAACCTCTATGTCGCCGAGCCGCCGGTCGCCCTCGCGGAGCTGCTGCTGGCGCTCGCCGGCCGGCCCGGCCGGGTCTTCTTCGCCAACTCCGGAGCGGAGGCGAACGAGGCCGCGTTCAAGCTGTCCCGGCGCACCGGGCGCAGTCACGTGGTCGCCACCAACGGCGCCTTTCACGGTCGCACCATGGGCGCACTCGCGCTGACCGGCCAGCCCGCCAAGGCCGACCCGTTCCGGCCGCTGCCCGGCGAGGTGACCCACGTCGACTTCGGCGACGTGGCCGCCCTCGAGGCGGCGGTCACCGACGCCACCGCCATGGTCATCCTGGAGCCCATCCAGGGCGAGAACGGCGTGGTCGTTCCGCCGGCCGGTTACCTGGCGGCGGCGCGGCGGATCACCGACCGGCACGGCGCGCTGCTGGTGCTCGACGAGGTGCAGACCGGCATCGGCCGCACCGGGCACTGGTTCGCCCACCAGGCCGAGGGTGTGGAGCCCGATGTGGTGACCCTGGCCAAGGGGTTGGGTGGCGGGCTGCCGCTCGGCGCGACGCTGGCCTTCGGCCGTGCCGCCGACCTGCTCACCCCCGGCTCGCACGGCACCACCTTCGGCGGCAACCCGGTGAGCTGCGCCGCCGCGCTCGCCGTGGTGGCCACGATCGCCAACGAGGGGCTGCTCGACCACGTCAAGCGCGTCGGCGAACGGCTGCGCCGGGGCGTCGAGGCGCTGGGCCACCCGCTGATCGACGGCGTACGCGGGGCCGGGCTGCTGCTCGGCGTGACCCTCACCGCGCCGGTGGCGCCGGTGCTCGCCGAGACGCTGCGAGACGCCGGCTTCCTGGTCAACGCGGTGCAGCCGGGCGTACTCCGGCTCGCCCCGCCGCTGATCCTCACCGCCGCCCAGGTCGACGCCTTCCTCGCCGCGCTCCCGGCGGCTCTGGACGCGACGGCCGTTGGAACCGACCGGACGCCGACCACCACCACGACGAGGACGACCGCATGATCCGGCACTTTCTGCGCGACGACGACCTCTCGCCCGCCGAGCAGTCCAGCGTGCTCGACCTGGCGGCGCGGATGAAGGCCGACCGCTTCGGCCACCAGCCGCTGGCCGGCCCCCGCTCGGTGGCGGTGCTCTTCGACAAGCAGAGCCTGCGCACCCGGATCTCGTTCGACGCCGGCATCGCCGAGCTGGGCGGGCACCCCTTGGTCGTGGACACCCAGGTCACCCACTTCGGTCGGGGCGAGACGCTCGCGGACGCCGGCCGGGTGCTGTCGCGCTACGTCGCGGCCATCGTCCTGCGCACCCACGGCGACGACCGGATCGCCGAGGTGGCGAGCGGCGCGAGCGTCCCGGTGATCAACGCGCTCACCGACGGTTTCCACCCCTGCCAGCTGCTGGCCGACCTGCTCACCATCCGGGAGCGCTGCGGCGGCACGGCCGGCCGCACCCTCACCTACGTGGGCGACGGCGCCAACAACATGGCGCAGTCGTACCTGCTGGCCGGGGCGACGGCCGGGATGCACGTGCGGATCGCCGGCCCGGCCGGGTTCGCGCCGGCCGCGGCGGTGGTGCGGCAGGCCGCCGAGATCGCCGCCGGCACGGGCGGGTCGGTACGGGTGCTGACCGACCCGGCCCAGGCGGTCCGCGACGCCGACGTGCTCGCCACCGACACCTGGACGTCGATGGGGCAGGAGGCCGACGGACTGGACCGGGTCACCCCGTTCCTGCCGTACCAGGTCAACAAGGAGCTGCTCGGCCAGGCCGCACCGGACGCGATCGTGCTGCACTGCCTGCCCGCCCACCGCGGCGAGGAGATCACCGACGAGGTGCTCGACGGCCCGCAGAGCGCGGTCTTCGACCAGGCGGAGAACCGGCTGCACGCCCAGAAGGCGCTGCTGACGTTCCTGCTCGCGGCGTCCGGGACGACGCGATGAGCGCCCCGCTGACCCGCGCCGCCCGGCACGCCCGGATCGTGGAGCTGATCCGGGACCGGCCCGTGCGGTCGCAGACCGAACTGGCCGACCTGCTCGCCGCCGACGGCGTCGGGGTCACCCAGGCCACCCTCTCGCGGGACCTGGAGGAGTTGGGCGCGGTCAAGGTGCGCGGCGGCGACGGTCCGGCCGTCTACCTGATCCCCGAGGACGGCCAGCGCCCGCTGCGCGACGCCGAGGCGGCGCCGGCCCGGCTGGTGCGGTTGCTGCGGGAACTGCTCAACGGGGTGGACGCCAGCGGCAACATCGCCGTGCTGCGCACCCCGCCGGGCGCGGCCCAGTACCTGGCCAGCGCGTTGGACCGGGCGGGCCTGCCCGAGATCGTCGGCACCATCGCCGGCGACGACACCATCCTCGTCGTGGCCCGCGAGGCCGTCGGCGGGGCCGCGCTCGGTGACAAGCTCGCCGGCTGGGCCCGCCGGGACGACACCGTTGAAGGGACCACGTCATGACCGAGCGGGTCGTCCTCGCGTACTCCGGGGGGTTGGACACCTCCGTGGCGATTCCCTACCTGGCCGAGCAGACCGGCGCCGAGGTGATCGCGGTGGCGGTCGACGTCGGGCAGGGCGGGGAGGACCTCGACGCCATCCGGCAGCGCGCCCTGGACTGCGGCGCCGCCGAGTCCGAGGTCGTCGACGCGCGCGACGAGTTCGCCGCCGACTACTGCGTGCCGGCCATCCGGGCGAACGCCCTCTACATGGACCGCTACCCGCTGGTGTCGGCGCTGTCCCGGCCGCTGATCGTCAAGCACCTGGTGGCGGCGGCGCGCAAGCACGGCGGGACGATCGTCTCGCACGGCTGCACCGGCAAGGGCAACGACCAGGTCCGATTCGAGGTGGGCCTGGGCGCGCTCGCCCCCGAGCTGAAGATCATCGCCCCGGCCCGCGACTTCGCCTGGACCCGGGACAAGGCGATCGCGTTCGCCGAGGAGAAGGGGCTGCCGATCGACGTGTCGGCGAAGTCCCCGTACTCGATCGACCAGAACCTGTGGGGCCGCGCCGTGGAGACGGGCTTCCTGGAGGACATCTGGAACGCCCCGATCGAGGACCTCTACTCGTACACCGACGACCCGGCGGAGCCCCGCGACGCCGACGAGATCGTGATCACCTTCGACGGCGGCGTGCCGGTGGCGATCGACGGCGAGACCGTCACCCCGTACCAGGCGATCCTGGAGCTGAACCGGCGCGCGGGCGCCCAGGGCGTGGGCCGGCTCGACATGGTCGAGGACCGCCTCGTGGGCATCAAGAGCCGTGAGGTGTACGAGGCCCCCGGCGCGATCGCGCTGATCACCGCCCACCAGGAGCTGGAGGCGGTGACCGTCGAGCGGGACCTGGGCCGGTTCAAGAAGAGCGTGGACCAGCGCTGGGGTGAGCTGGTCTACGACGGCCTGTGGTTCTCGCCGTTGAAGGACTCGCTGGACGCGTTCATCGACGACGCGCAGCGGCACGTGAGCGGCGAGGTGCGGATGACCCTGCACGGCGGCCGGGCCACCGTCACCGGCCGGCGCTCCGAGGAGAGCCTCTACGACTTCGGACTGGCCACCTACGACACCGGCGACACCTTCGACCAGTCCCTCGCGAAGGGCTTCGTGCAGCTGTGGGGCCTTCCGAGTCGGATGGCCGCGGCCCGCGACGCCCGGCTGGGTGGCTGACGACCATGGGGACCACAATGGGCGGCGTGGACGACAAGAGCCTCACCGAGAACAGCGCCGGCACCAACCGGACGAGCCTGTGGGGTGGCCGGTTCGCCGGCGGCCCCGCGGAGGCGCTCGCCCGACTGTCGGTGAGCGTGCAGTTCGACTGGCGCCTGGCCCCGTACGACATCGCTGGTTCCCGGGCGCACGCCCGGGTCCTCGCCGGCGCCGGCCTGCTCGACCCGGAGGAGCTGGGCCGGATCCTGGCGGCCCTGGACGACCTGGAGGCGGCCTGTGCCTCGGGGGCGTTCCGGCCCACAGTCGACGACGAGGACGTGCACACCGCGCTGGAGCGGGGCCTGTTGGAGCGCCTGGGCAGCCTCGGCGGCAAGCTGCGCGCCGGCCGGTCGCGCAACGACCAGGTCGCCACCGACCTGCGGCTCTACCTGCGTGACCACGCGCGGGGGGTGGCCAGCCGCCTCGTCGAGCTGGCCGAGGCCCTCACCGAGCAGGCCGAACGGCACATCGGCACCGCCGCGCCCGGCATGACCCACCTCCAGCACGCCCAGCCGGTCACCTTCGGGCACTGGCTGCTCGCCCACGTGCAGCCGCTGCTGCGCGACCTGGAGCGGCTGCGCGACTGGGACCACCGGGCGGCGATCAGCCCGCTCGGCGCGGGCGCGCTCGCCGGGTCCGGGCTTCCGTTGGACCCGGTGGCCGTGGCCAAGGAGCTGGGCTTCCGGACGTCGTTCGCCAACTCGATGGACGCGGTCGCCGACCGGGACTTCGTGGCCGAGTTCCTCTTCACCACCGCGCTGATCGGGGTGCACCTGTCCCGCCTCGGTGAGGAGGTGGTGCTCTGGACCTCACACGAGTTCGGCTGGGTGGAGCTGGACGACGCATTCGCGACCGGTTCGTCGATCATGCCGCAGAAGAAGAACGCGGACATCGCCGAGCTGGCCCGGGGCAAGTCCGGGCGGCTGGTCGGCGGCCTGATGACGGTGCTGACCATGCTCAAGGGCCTGCCGATGACGTACGACCGGGACATGCAGGAGGACAAGGAGCCCGCGTTCGACGCGGTCGACACCCTGGAGCTGCTGCTGCCGGCCCTGGCGGGAATGATCTCCACGATGACGGTCCGGGTGGACCGCCTCGTCGCCGCTGCCCCGGTCGGCTTCTCGCTGGCCACCGAGGTCGCCGACTGGCTGGTCCGGCGCAACGTGCCGTTCCGCGACGCGCACGAGATCACCGGTCGGCTGGTGGCGCTCTGTGCGGCCCGGGAGTGTGAGCTGGAGGACGTCTCCGACGCCGACCTGGCCGCGGTCAGCGAACACCTCGACCCGTCGGTGCGCGACGTGCTCTCGGTGCGGTCGGCCCTCGCGGCCCGGACCACCCCCGGCTCGACCGGCCCCGGCCCGGTCGCCGACCAGCTCGCCGCCGCCGCGGACCGGGTGGCCGGCTGGCGGGACTGGGCCACCGAGCGGGTCGTACCCCGCTGACCTCGCCGTGGCGTCGGCGCGAGCCGCCGGCGCCACTGTCGGTTCAGGCCGTCGGGCGCTCCCGCTTGGGGAGCTTGGCCACCACCATGTCGTACGACGCGTCGACCGCCTCGGTCAGCTCGTCGCCGTCGATCCCGCCGTCGAGGCGCAGGGTGTTCCAGCCGGACCGGCCGATGTAGGCCATCGGGCGAGCGTCGTCGGGGTGGCGGCGCAGCCACTCGTCGGCGATCTCCCGGGTCTGGCCGCACTTGATGCCGACCGTGGGCCTTCCGTCGCCGTTGCCGAGGAACGCGAAGATCCGGCTGCCCACCTTCACCACCTCGTCGCCCTCCCACGGCCGGTCCAGCCACGCTCCCGGCTTCGCCAGGCAGTACGTCAGCATCTCCGCGCGTTCCATGGGTGCCTCCTCGTCGTGCGCACAGTCTGCCCGCCCCGGCCGCCGCCGCGGGGGTGCCCGGCCGATCCGCCCGCCCGGTCGTCTGGGGTCAGCCGGTCGCGTCGTGTCCGGTGGCTCAGGCGATCTGCTCGGCCGAGCGGGCGGCGACCCGCTCGTAGCGCTGCCGGGCCGCCTGCGCGCTGCCCAGCCCCAGCCCGTACGCGATGGACTGCCAGGTCAGCCCCCGGTCGCGGGCCAGCGTCAGCAGCCCCGCCTCCAGGGCGTCCAGCTCGGCGCGCACGTGCGGCAGCAGGGTCAGCGCGGCGGTGAGGTCTGCGGCGTCCACCGGTTCCTCGGTGGGCTCCCGCTCGGCGCCGCCGGCGGCGAGGGCGGTGACCAGAGCCACCGCCTCCCACGGGTCCAGCACGTACGGGTGGGCCCAGCGTCCCCGTCGGGCATCGGAGCCGGCGTGGCGTTCGCTGATCCGTTGCAGCGCCTCGTGGGTGCGGTGGGCGCGGGCCCGGGCTGGGTCGGGCGCGGTGAACAGCTCCTCGGTGGTCATGCTCCGAGCACACCCCATCAACGTGACCTTGTCAACAGATTGTTGAAGCGCGGCGACGGGGTGATCAGATTGCCGCTGGGTACCGTTCGGGTCATGGAGCTCGCGCCGGACGACCGCAGCACCGACGCCGACCGGGGGGCGCTGGCCGGCCTGCTCGCCGGTCCACTGCTGCCGGCCGCGCGGGGCCTGCTGGGCTGCCGGCTGTCCGCCGGCGGGGTCACCGTCCGGATCACCGAGGTCGAGGCGTACGCCGGCACGGCCGGTGACCCGGCCTCGCACGCCCACCGGGGCCGCACCGCGCGCAACGTGGTGATGTTCGGCCCCGCCGGGCACGCCTACGTCTACTTCACCTACGGGATGCACTGGTGCATGAACGTGGTCACCGGGGTCGAGGGGGAGGCCGCCGCCGTGCTGCTGCGCGCCGGTGCGGTGGTCGAGGGCCTGGACACCGCGCGGGCTCGCCGGCCGACGGTACGGCGGGACGTGGACCTGGCCCGGGGGCCGGCCCGGCTCTGCGCCACGCTCGGCATCGACCGCGCGGCGTACGGCGCGTACCTGCTCGGCGACGGTCCGGTCCGGTTGCGCCCGCCGGTTCGGCCGGTGCCGGACGAGACGGTGGTGGCGGGGCCCCGGGTCGGCGTGACCGGCGCGCACGATCTGCCCTGGCGGTTCTGGCTCGACGGCGATCCGACGGTCAGCGCGTACCGGCGACACGTGCCCCGCGTCCGGCGCTGAGCGCGGCTTCCGGCGTGTGGCCGGCGGGATCTGTCGGGGGGTGTGGCCATAATCACCCCACCTGCCCACCGACGGCTCGGAGGACGTCCATGCCAACGCTGCTCGCGATCGGCACCGCGAAGGGGTTGTTCCTCGCCACCAGCACCGATGACCGGCGCACCTGGGAGGTCAGCGGCCCGCACCACCCGGGGACGAGCGTCTACGCGGTCGCGCTCGACACCCGCCGGGCCACCCCGCGGCTGCTCGCCGGGGTGACCAGCTCGCACTTCGGGCCCAGCGTCGCGACCAGCGACGACCTCGGCGCGTCCTGGGACGAGCCCGACCACGCGCCGATCGCGTTCCCGGCCGACACCGGCGCGACCCTGGGGCGGGTCTGGCAGCTGATGCCGGGCGGCGCCGACGAGCCGGACGTGGTCTGGGCCGGCACCGAGCCGTCGGCGCTGTTTCGCTCCACCGACGGTGGCCGCAGCTTCGAGCTGGTCCGCGCCCTCTGGGACCACCCGCACCGCCCGCACTGGCAGGCCGGGTTCGGTGGCCAGGCCGTGCACACCGTGCTGCCCCACCCGCGCGACCCGGCCCGGGTGCTGGTCGCCATGTCCACCGGCGGCGTCTACCGCTCGCAGGACGCCGGGGCGAGCTGGGCTCCGGGCAACGTGGGCATCCGCGCCGCCGGCCTGGCCGACGAGTGGCCGGAGTTCGGCCAGTGCGTGCACAAGGTCGCGCGGGACGCCGGCAACCCCGAGCGGCTGTACGCGCAAAACCACTTCGGCGTCTACCGCTCCGACGACGACGGCCGCACCTGGTCGTCGATCGCCGACGGGCTGCCCAGCGACTTCGGCTTCCCGATGGTGTCGCACCCCGGGCGGCCCGGGATGGTGTGGACGTTCCCGCTGGTGGCCGACGTCGAGCGGTTCCCCACCGACCACCGCTGCCGGGTGTTCCGCTCCGCCGACGCCGGCGCCAAGTGGGAGCCGCTGTCGGTGGGCCTGCCCGAGGGCCCGTTCTATCCGGCGGTGCTGCGCGACGCGATGTGCGCGGACGACGCCACACCTGGCGGCGTCTACTTCGGCACCCGCTCCGGCGAGGTCTACGCCAGCCGGGACGAGGGCGACTCCTGGTCGCAGGTGGCCGCGCACCTGCCCGACGTGCTGTGCGTCCGGGCGGCGGTGGTCTGAGTGGTCACCGTGCTGTTGCCCGGCCCGCTGCGCGGCGAGGCCGGCGGCGCCAGCCGGCTCAGTATCGACGCGGGCGGCACGCTGGGGGCGGTCCTCGACGAGCTCGCCGCCGATCATCCCCGGCTGGCTCGGCGGATCCGCGACGAGCGCGGCGAGCTGCGCCGCTACGTCAACGTCTACGTCGACGGGGAGGACTGCCGGCACTCCGGCGGGCTGGCCACACCGGTCGGCGAGGGCGCCCAGGTGCAGGTGCTCCCCTCGGTCGCCGGGGGCTGATTCCCGCGGGTGACCGGCGCCACTGCCAGGTAGGCCGCCGACGGAATAGTTGACTTGTCAAATAAGTTGTGGGCTGCGTCCGGGTACTACGACGGCACCCGGTTGACACGCGAGGAGCTGTCATGCAGTTCGGAGTCTTCACCGTCGGTGACGTCACGGTCGATCCGACCACCGGTCGGGAGCCGACCGAGCATGAGCGGATCAAGGCGATGGTTGCCATCGCGCTGAAGGCCGAAGAGGTCGGGCTCGACGTCTTTGCCGCCGGTGAGCACCACAACCCGCCGTTCGTCCCCTCGTCCCCGACCACCATGCTCGGTCACATCGCGGCTCGCACCGAACGGCTGCTGCTGTCCACCGCGACCACGCTGATCACCACCAACGACCCGGTGAAGATCGCCGAGGACTACGCGATGCTCCAGCACCTGTCCGACGGCCGGGTGGACCTGATGATGGGCCGCGGCAACACCGGCCCGGTGTACCCGTGGTTCGGCAAGGACATCCGCGCCGGCATCCCCCTCGCGATCGAGAACTACGACCTGCTGCACCGGCTGTGGCGCGAGGACGTGGTCGACTGGAAGGGCAAGTACCGCACCCCGCTGCAGTCCTTCACCTCGACGCCGCGCCCGCTCGACGGTGTGCCGCCGTTCGTCTGGCACGGCTCGATCCGCAGCCCCGAGATCGCCGAGCAGGCCGCGTACTACGGCGACGGCTTCTTCGCCAACCACATCTTCTGGCCCAAGGAGCACACCCAGCGGATGGTCGAGCTCTACCGCCAGCGGTACGCGCACTACGGCCACGGCACCGCCGACCAGGCCATCGTCGGCCTCGGCGGCCAGGTGTTCATGCGGCGCAACTCGCAGGCCGCGGTCCGGGAGTTCCGGCCGTACTTCGACAACGCCCCGGTCTACGGGCACGGGCCGTCACTGGAGGAGTTCACCCGGGAGACCCCGCTGACCGTGGGCAGCCCGCAGCAGGTCATCGACCGCACGCTCGGCTTCCGCGAGTACGTCGGCGACTACCAGCGGCAGCTGTTCCTGATGGACCACGCGGGCCTGCCGCTCAAGACGGTGCTGGAGCAGCTCGACCTGCTCGGCGAGGAGGTCGTGCCGGTGCTGCGCAAGGAGTTCGCCGCCCTGCGCCCGGCGCACGTGCCGGAGGCGCCCACCCACGCCTCGCTGGTCGCCGCGGCCGGTGGCGTGAAGGACAGCACCGTGCACGCCGTCGACGACGTGACGGGCAAGGCGCCGGAGGGGGCGACCCGATGACCCGCCGTACGCTCGCCGTCGTCTCGGCGGGGCTGAGCCAGCCCTCGTCCACCCGGTTGCTCGCCGACCAGCTCGCCGGGGCGACCCGCGACGAGCTGGTCCGGCGCGGCGCCGAGGTGGAGCTGCGGGTCGTCGACCTGCGCGAGTACGCCCACGACGTGGTCAACAACATGCTCACCGGGTTCCCGCCGGCCGGCCTGCGCGAGGCCATCGACGCGGTGACCGGGGCGGACGGCATCATCGCCGTGACGCCGATCTTCAACGCGTCGTACAACGGGCTGTTCAAGTCCTTCTTCGACGTGCTGGAGGCCGACTCGCTCGTCGACCGTCCGGTCCTCATCGGGGCCACCGGCGGCACCGCCCGGCACTCCCTCGCCCTGGAGCACGCCCTCCGCCCGATGTTCGGCTACCTGCGGGCGGTGGTGGTCCCCACCTCCGTCTTCGCCGCCCCGGAGGACTGGTCCGGTGGCACCGCCGACGGCGCCCTGCGCGGCCGCATCCGTCGCGCCGCCAGCGAGTTGGCCGACCAGGTCGAGCGCCGGCTGCCCACCAGCGGCCCCGCCGACCCGTTCGCCCTCACCACCGACTTCCTGCAGATGCTCGGCGGGGGCGACGACGCGCCGGTCACCTCGGAGGGTCGTACGGGTGCGCGACCAGCACCGGGCAGCGCGCGTGCTGAATCGCAGCCTGGCTGACCGAGCCGAGCAGCAGACCGGCGAAGCCGTGCCGGCCTCGGGTGCCCACGACCAGCAGCGACGCCGTGCCGCTGGCCTCGATGAGCCCCGGGGCCGCGCCGGCCGCCCGGACCGGGTGCTCCCGCACCACCAGATCGGGATGCCCGGTCCGGACGGCCGCGGACGCCTCGGCCAACAGCCGCACCGCCTCGGCCTGGTACGCGGCCTGCGCCTCTTCGACCTCGTCCGGCACCGGCCGGTCCCCGTCCAGCGGGCCGACGTGCGCGAGCACCAGCGGGACGTCTCGTAGCGCCGCCTCGGTGGCGCCGTAGCCCACGGCCAGCCGGGACGACTCGGACCCGTCCACGCCGACCAGCACCGGCGCGTCCGCGTCGATCGGCTGCTCGTCCGGTCGGACCACCAGCACCGGGCAGTGCGCGTGCGCGGCCACCTGGGCACCGACCGAACCGAGCAGCAGACCCGCGAACCCGCCCAGACCGCGGCTGCCCACCACGACGAGATCCGCCCGTCGGGACTCCTCGACCATCGTCGCGCCGGGGCCGCCGGCGACCTGACGGGCCTCGACGGCCAGGCCGGGCCACCGGTCGGCCAGGTCGGCCGCCGTCCGCTCCACCATCTTCCGCGACTGGTCGGTGGGCGCCGGCACCCCGAGGTCGTACGGGTTGAGGGGCACGCCGTAGCCGAGCGGGTGCAGGTAACCGTGCACCAGGAGCAGCGGCCGGGACCGGAGCAGGGCGGCGCGGGCCCCGTGCTCGGCGGCGACGAGGCTGGACGGCGAGCCGTCCACACCCACGACGACAGGTCGGTCCATCGGCACTCCCAGGGTCGGTCGACCCATTGTCGGCGGCGCGGGGCCCGCGGTGACGCCGAACGCGCCGGACGGCGGTCGACCGTCGACGCGCCATCGGCTCCGAACTGTCACCGGCGCTGCGTACCCTCGCCGGATGACCTCCGATGTGCGGCTGCGGCCGGTCCACGAGGACGACCTCGTGGAGTTCTTCCTGCACCAGCAGGACCCCGAGGCGAACCGGATGGCCGCGTTCGGCCCCAAGGACCCGTCCGACCACCGCGAGTTCGCCCGGCACTGGGCGCGGGTGCTCACCAACCCGGCGAACCGGGTCCGCACCATCGAGGCCGACGGCGAGGTGGTCGGTTACGTCAGCGCCTTCCCGGTCGACGACCAGACCGAGGTCAGCTACTGGATCGACCCGGCCCGCTGGGGCCGGGGCCACGCCACCGCGGCCCTCGCCGCCCTGCTGCGCGAGCTGCCCCGGCCGGTGCGCGCCCGCGCCGCCAAGGACAACGCCGCCTCCCTCGCGGTGCTGCGCAAGTGCGGGTTCGTCGTGGTCGGCGAGGATTCGGGGTACGCCAACGGGCGCGGGGCCGAGGTCGAGGAGTGGCTGCTGGAGCTGCCCGCCGACGCCCCTGACCTGGTCGGGCACTAGTCTCGCGGGGTGAACTGGTTGGATCTGGTCGGCTGGGCCGGCTCCGCGGTGCTGGTGTGGTCGCTGCTGCAGTCGCGCATCCTGCGGCTGCGCGCGCTCAACCTCGTCGGCTGCGTCGTGCTGATCGGCTACAACGCCGCCCTTGAGGTCTGGCCCATGGTCGGGCTCAACATCGTCCTCGCGGTGATCAACATCTGGTACCTGCGGGGGATGCTCGCGACCCGCCACGACGAGCAGACCTACCAGGTGGTGGAGGTCGGCGTCGGCGACCAGTTCCTGGCGCACACGCTGCGGATCCACGCGCCGGACATCGCCCGGTTCAACCCCGACTTCCACTGGGACCCGGCCGCCACCGACCGGTCGGCCTTCCTCGTGGTCACCGCTGACGAGGTGGTCGGGGTGGTGCTGTCGCACGCCGAGGCGCGCGGGGTCGCCCAGATCGACCTGGACTACGTGACCCCGAAGTTCCGCGACTTCACCCCCGGCGAGTTCGTCTACCGGCGCAGCCGCCTCTTCACCGAGCGGGGCTTCCACCGGGTGGTCAGCCCGCCCGGCATGGTCGCGCCCTACTATCACCGGCTCGGGTTCCGCCCCCAGGGCGACTCGTACGTGCTCGACCTGCCCGCGTCACCGGCGACCGATTCGGCGTAGCGTCGCGGGAGCAGGATTCGGCCGCGGCCGCACGGGGCACAGAAGCGCGTACGCCGGGCGGGCCAGCCGACCGGCGGGCGCCGTGCGTACGGCCGGTGCCACCACCGTGAGGGAGCGAACCGGGCGTGCAGAGCTACGGGAGCCAACTGGCCCTGGTCGGGATCCTGGTCGTCATCAACGCGCTCTTCGCCGGCAGTGAGATGGCGCTGGTGTCGCTGCGGGACAGCCAGATCCAGCGGTTGGAGCGCACCAGCCGGGCGGGACGGGTGCTGGCCCGGCTCGCCAAGGACCCGAACCGCTTCCTGGCCACCATCCAGATCGGCATCACCCTCGCCGGCTTCCTGGCCTCCGCCGCCGCGGCTGTCTCCCTGGCCAAGCCCCTCGTTCCGCTGCTCGGGGTGTTCGGGAGCGCCGCCGAGACGGTGGCGATCGTGGTGGTGACCCTCGCGCTGACCTTCGTCACCCTGGTCTTCGGCGAGCTGGCCCCCAAGCGGATCGCCATGCAGTCCGCCGAGCGGTGGGCGCTGCTGGTGGCCCGCCCGCTCGACCTGCTCGCCAGTCTCACCCGCCCGGCCGTCTGGGCCCTCGGCGCCACCAGCGACCTGGTCGTACGCCTGGTCGGGCTCAACCCGAAGCACCAGCCGGAGGAGATCGGCCCGGACGAGCTGCGCGACATCGTCGCCGGCAACCACGGCTTCACCAAGGAGCAGCGCACGATCATCGCGGGCGCCGTGGAGATCGCCGACCGGCGGTTGCGGGCTGTGCTCGTACCCCGGTTGCGGGTGTTCACGCTCGACAGCGGGACCACCGCGGAGGCCGCGCGGCTGGTGCTGGCCGCCACCGGGCACTCCCGGGCGCCGGTGGTGCGCCACGGCGGCCTGGACGACACCGCCGGTGTGATCCACCTGCGTGACCTGGTCGGCGTGCCCGACGACCGGCCGGTCGACGAGATCGCCCGCCCGCCGATGCTGCTGCCCGACTCGCTGCCGGTGGTGGACGCGCTGCGGCAGTTCAAGGCCGAGCGCCAGCACATCGCGCTGGTCGTGGACGAGCGCGGCGCCGTCGACGGCATCGTGACGCTGGAGGACATCCTGGAGGAGATCGTCGGGGAGATCTACGACGAGACCGACCGGGACGGCTACTCGGTGCGCCGCGAGCCGGACGGCGCGATGGTGCTGCCCGGCACCTTCCCGGTGCACGACCTCACGGACATCGGCGTCGAGCTGCCCTCGCGCCCGGCCGGCGACTACACCACCGTCGCCGGGCTGGTGCTGGCCCGCCTCGGGCACATCCCCACCGTGGCCGGGGAGGACGTGAGCCTGGACGGCTGGGTGCTGACGGTGGCGGGCATCGACCACCGGGCCATCACCGAGGTACGTCTGAGCCAGGTCCCCGCCGAGGACGGCGACGACAACGATGACGACGCCGACCAGGCGATCGAGCCGGTGCTGGACGAGGCCCGCAACTGACCGTCCCCGGGTGAGCGGCCGCGCTACACCGCCGCGGCCGGGCCCGTTCGAGCCCGACGGTCAGTCGCGGGAGAGGTTCTGCAGCCGGACCTGACCACGGGCGACCAGCCGCTCGTCGGCGTCGCTGATCTCCACCTGCCAGAGCTGCTGGCTGCGACCCCGGTGCACCGGGGTGCCGACCGCCCGCAGCTCGCCGTCGCGGACGGCCCGCAGGAAATCGGTCTGGTTCGACACCCCGACCACCGTGCCCCGGTCGGCCAGCCAGAGCGCCCCCCCGATGCTGGCCGCGGTCTCCACCACCGAGCAGTACACCCCGCCGTGCTGGATGCCGAACGGCTGGTGCAGCTCCGGGCGGACCTGCCAGCTGATGACCACCCGGTCGGCGGTGGCCTCCTCGAATTTCAGGCCGAGCAGGGCGACGAAACCACCCGTCAGATCCGGCATCTCCACGGCGAACCCCTCCTCGATCAACGGGGCGCAAGCCTAGCCGGAGCGGGTTGCGTCAAACCCGGTACGGGTCGGAGCCGGCGATGGGGGAGAATTGGTGACCGTGACCGACAGCAGCCTCCCGCCGCCCGGGCGGTACTCCCTGACCGACGACCTGCTCTGGCGTGGCCTGATCCAGGACTCGACCGGCCTCGACGAGCTGCGCGAGCTGCTCGACGGCGGGGAGGCCACCACCTATTACGTGGGCTTCGACCCCACCGCGCAGAGCCTGCACGTCGGCTCGCTCATGCAGGTCATCACGGCCCGCCGTCTGCAACTCGCGGGTCACCGCCCGTTGCTGCTGGTAGGCGGGGCGACCGGGCAGATCGGCGACCCGAAGGAGAGCGCCGAGCGGACGCTCAACCCGCCGGAGGTGATCGCCGGCTGGGTCGAGCGGATCCGCGAGCAGCTCGCGCCCTTCGTGTCGTACACGGGTGAGAACGCGGCGCAGCTGGTCAACAACCTCGACTGGACCGGCGAGATGTCGGTCGTCGAGTTCCTCCGCGACGTGGGCAAGCACTTCCCGGTCAACAAGATGCTCGCCCGGGAGGTGGTGCGCGCGCGGCTGGAGACGGGCATCAGCTTCACCGAGTTCAGCTACCAGCTGCTGCAGGCCAACGACTTCTTCGAGCTGCACCGCCGCTACGGCTGCCAACTACAGTTCGGTGGGTCCGACCAGTGGGGCAACATCACCGCCGGCGTCGACTACATCCGGCGGCGCGGCGCGGGGCCGGTCCAGGCGTTCACCACGCCGCTGGTCACCAAGGCCGACGGCACGAAGTTCGGCAAGACCGAGGGCGGCGCCGTCTGGCTCGACCCGACCATGACCAGCCCGTACGCCTTCTACCAGTTCTGGCTCAACGTCGACGACCGAGAGGTCGACCGCTACCTGCGGTACTTCAGCTTCCGCTCCCGGGACGAGCTGGAGGAGCTGGCGAAGGCGACGGCCGAGCGGCCGGCAGCCCGGCTGGCCCAGCGGGCGCTGGCCGAGGAGTTGACCACCCTGGTGCACGGCGCCGAGGAGACCCGGCAGGCGGTCGCCGCCAGCCAGGCGCTGTTCGGGCGCGGTTCGCTTGACGATCTGGCCCCGGAGACGCTGCGCGCGGCGCTGACCGAGGCCGGTCTGGTGCGTATCCCTGGCGAGCTGCCGGACGTGGCGGGTCTCCTGCGGGACTCCGGGCTGGCGACGGGGCTCAAGGAGGCGCGGCGCGTGATCGCCGAGGGCGGCGCCTACGTGAACAACAACCGGGTGACCGAGGTGGACGCCACGGTGTCCAGGGACGACCTGCTGCACGGTCGGTACCTGGTGCTGCGCCGGGGAAAGCGGTCGTTCGCAGGCGTTGAGCTGGGCGAATAGTCGGTTGTCGACGATGTGACGGGGGACGCGTCCGGCAGATTTGACGATCATCGGGCCGGACGCGTAACTTTCTCTCTGCCAGCGCGGAACGGACGAAACAGGCGAAAGCCTGAAGCGGCCGGAGCGCGGCGACGACTTCGGGGTCAGGCGGGTTCGCCGGCCGGATCCCGCCGGGTGGTGCCCACGGAAAACGCCGCGAGGCGGATTTGGTGCGGCGGAACCGACCGGGTAAAGTAGTCAGCCGGCAGGGAAACGGGCGAGCAAGCGGGAAACCGCTGCGGCCGGCCTGCCACCACCGTGACGAGAGCGGCGCAAGCCGGTCGAGACATGGTGCCCGCAACACGGGTTGAAGCACGACGAACCGCGAAACACCGGTTTGACACGGCAGAAACCAGCGGGTAACGTAGTAAAAGTGCCTGGCGCTGGAAAGCGCCGAGCACCGGTACGAAAAGCCCCGGGATGGTGGCCCACTGGTTGGGTCTTCTGATCGGTGTGTGGTTGTTCTTTGAGAACTCAACAGGGTGCTTGTAAAGCCAGTGCCAATTATGATTTATACCCCGGATTGGTCGAGCCTT